>JAJEAY010000020.1 GCA_022824145.1 Rhodobacter sp.
CACGCGAAAAGCCAGTTCCGCTGGCCGAGCTTTGGTTCCCGTTCATTCTGCCCATGTCGGGAGGACCTATCGTGTTCACTACCGATGGCATGCGTATTTTGGATCGGATGTTAAGGTGTTTAGAGCGTTCAACCGGGGCGATGGCCAGATTGTAAGCGTGGAGCGGGATGAAGGGGTTGTGATTCTCGCACCAGCCTGGATTCTTGACGCCGCTTTCTGTCAGGCGCTTCAGCTTGGTGCGCCCGTCGCCTCGCTTGAGGCACTTTCTGACCTGCATTTGGTTCTCGGGGACCTGGGCTTCCGGCGTAGCTTCGAAGGTGATGATTCACCTAAGGAGGCCAGGAATGACCCACCCGTCCATCCCAGTGCAACTCTCTCTGCCGCTGCAGCCAGCGACAGCGCCGAAGCTGACCGAGCCGGAATACCGGGCGATGATAGCTGCGCTGGCCCAACTGCTCCTGTCCGCCGCGGCGATCAGGCCGGGAGGGCAAGGCGATGAATGACATGACTTCCGCGTTCACGCCGGAGCTCTTGAAGCGCCGCGCCATTGTGTATGTGCGTCAATCCACCCAGAGCCAGCTGATGACAAATCCGGAAAGCCAGCGCCGTCAGTACGATCCTGTCGAAAAGGCCCGGGCATACGGTTTTGCCGGGATTGACGTCATCGACGACGATCTCGGTGTATCGGCCAGCGGCTGCGAGACCCGACCTGGCTTTGAACGGCTTGTTGCCATGCTGTGTTCAGGCACGGTCGGCGCGGTCTTCTGCCTCGAAGTGAGTCGCTTGGCGAGGAACGGCCGGGACTGGCATCACATGCTGGAGCTTTGCGGCTTGGTCGATGCCCGGGTTGTGGACCATGACGGGGTCTATGACCCGCGTCATCCCAATCATCGGCTCCTCCTGGGAATGAAAGGGACCATCAGTGAGTTCGAGCTTGGCGTCCTGCGGGTGCGCATGCTTGAAGCCGCCCGGGCGAAGGCGCATCGAGGCGAGCTGCGCTATACGCCTCCGATCGGCTATGTCTGGGACCGCGACGCAGGTGTCATGCTGGATTCCGACCTTCGGATCCAGAAAGTGATACGCCAGATCTTTTCCCGCTTTCGCGAACAGGGAAGCGCCCGCCAGGTTCTGCTGGCCATGTCCAGCGAGGGCATCCACTTCCCACGGCCATCCGATGGCGTCCGGCTGACTGCCGGTTTCGACTGGCAGCCCATTCGCTATCGCAATGTGATAAACGTCCTGAAGAACGTGTTCTACGCGGGCGCATACGCCTATGGCAAAACGGGTCGACGGGCAGAGGTACGGGATGGACGCGCGCACGTCACCTACAAGCACCGCAAGAACCCCGAAGACTGGGACGTGTTGATCAAGGATCACCATGTCGGCTACATCGAATGGGAACAGTATGAACGCAATCAGGAGCAGCTGGCCAGGAATGCTTACGGTCGCGCGGGCGGGGTCAAGTCCGGTCGCGGCGGCGGCGCGCTTCTGGCCGGCCTTCTATGCTGCGCCAGATGCGGACGGCGGCTGCGTGTGGCCTATACCGGCCGCACGCCGCGCCCCGTGTACAGGTGCGACTGTCCCAACCTGCTCCTGGGCCAGAAGCGCTGCATCGCTTTCGGCGGCTTCCGGGCGGAAAGGCTCATCGCGGATGCTGTCCTCGATGTTCTGGCGCCGCATGCCATCGAGGCTGCGAAAGAGGCACGCGCCATGGTGAAACAGGCCACGCAAGACAGAAAGTCCGTTCTCGGGATGGAACTGCAGCAAGCCAGATACAATGCCTCCCTTGCAGAGCGGCGCTATGCTGCGCGCGATCCCGACAACCGGCTCATCGCGTCTGAACTGGAAAGAAGGTGGGAGTACACGCCTTCGAGCGACGCCTGACAGCGGAGACTGCCGCTGCCCCTGATGCTGCCCTCCCTAGACTGGACGGTCTCGCGCAGGACCTTCGCGCCGCCTGGGCGCTTCCTGCAACTTCGATGCGCGACAGGCAGCGACTGCTCAGAACGCTGATCGAGAACATCGTTGCCGACATCGATGACAGCAAAGGCGAGATCGTTCCGGTCGTCCACTGGAAAGGCGGGCGGCATACGGAACTTCGTGTCATGAAGCCAAAGTCCGGAGAACACAGTTCAAGGACCAGCCAAGAGGCTCCTGCGATCATCCGCGGGATGGCCGGTCGCTGGTCCGGTGAAGCGATCGCCGCCTGCTTCACCCGCATGGGCATGTCGACGGGTCGGGGCGGGATCTGGAACGCAAAGCGGGTCTCATCCATTCGGCGCGTGAATGGCACTCACCGATATCTGTCCGCGGACAAGGACGGCCCGTGGCGTACAATGAGCGAGGCCGCGAAGGAGCTGGGGTGAAGAATCACGTCATCAGACAGCTGATAAAGGACGGAATCCTGCCCGCAGATCAGGTCGTGAACGGTGCGCCCTGCCAAATCAAGGCCGAAGATCTGCGCTCAGAACAGGTCAAACAGGCCCTGGCCCGAAAGCGGCGCCCGTGCCGCACCGCCCCGGACAGACAGATGTCAATGTTTACAATCACTTATGAAGGGGTGCATGATAACCATCGAGCGCTGAACCTAGGACATGATAGCAGAAGCGGCATCAATCCTCATCATTGTGTCCAAACCAGAAAGATCACCAAAACCTAACTTTCGCACAACATAAAAACCTAACTTGCGCTCGACATCTATACCTAAACAATGTACGACACCAAAACCTAAGTGTTGAACGGAACTGCGCATCATGCCGAGCGCCGCAGAAAAGCTAGCAGGCTCTTTGGAGGAGCTCGAAGCCCTACAGTTCAAAGGCGCGATTGCCATTCGCTCCAAAGACATCTCGCGCACCCACCGCGAGCGATTGGTGAAAGCTGGCTTTCTGACGCAAGTCATGAAAGGTTGGTACGTCCCATCAAGACCCGATGAAAACATCGGCGGGAGCACCGCGTGGTACACGTCGTATTGGGGGTTCTGCGCGCAATATCTATCGGGCCGTTTCGGAGATGACTGGTCGCTGTCTCCTGAACAGTCCCTCATCCTGCACGCTGGGGATACAACCGTTCCAGCACAGCTTTTGATAAGAGCAACAAAGGCGGGAAACTCCAGGACCGATCTGCCTCACAACACGTCGCTCTTCGAAACGCGCGCAACGATCGCGTCGGATGAGACGCTCGAAATCGTCGATGGCTTACGCCTTTTCTCCGTCGAGGACGCTCTCATCCTCGTTCGCGAATCCTTCTTTCGAAACCATCCGACAGAGGCGCGGACCGCACTTGCGATGATGCCGAATGCCTCACGGCTTCTTGGCAAGCTGTTGGACGGCGGACACACCCGAGCGGCAGGGCGGCTTGCAGGCGCTTTTCGGAGCATCGGATCCGACAAGGCCGCGGTTGAGATACTGGCCGCAATGAAAGCGGCATCCCATGACGTACGAGAGACAAACCCCCTCGAGCGATCGACTGTCGTGCCTGACGCCGGACGGGTGACCTCACCCCATGTGCATCGAATTCGCCTGAAGTGGGAGAGCATGCGCGCCGATGTGATTGAGGTATTCCCGGAGGCTCAGCCCATTGCCGACGACATAGAAGCCTGTCTCAGGCAGATCGACGAAATCTATGTCACCGATGCGTATCATTCGCTCTCCATCGAAGGATATCGGGTCTCGCCCGAACTCATTGAAAAAGTGCGTTCGGGGACATGGAACCCACGGGAAGACGAAGAAGACCGTGCGCTGAAGGACGCCCTGGCCGCACGTGGCTATTGGGAAGCTTTTCAGAGCGTAAAGGAAAGCATCCGAGTGGTTCTCGAAGGTGCTGACGCCAGCGAGGTTGCCGAGCGAGATCTGAGCGACTGGTATCGCAGCCTGTTCGCTCCGTCGGTCACCGCCGGCATCCTCAAAGCCTCTCAATTGGCGGGTTACCGATCGTCTCCGGTTTACATTCGGCAATCACAGCATGCGCCAATGAGCCCTGAAGCGGTCCGCGACTGCATGCCGGTATTCTTTGAGCTGCTTAGGGAAGAGGAAAATCCCGTTGTCCGGATCGTACTGGGGCATTTTATCTTCGTGTTCATCCACCCGTTCCTGGATGGAAACGGCCGCATAGCACGCTTCTTGATGAACGTGATGATGGCCGCAGCCAGCCAGCCGTGGACAGTCATAAAGGTCGAGCGGCGCAGTGCATACATGACCGCGTTGGAAGCAGCGAGTGTGAAGGGGGACATTCGTCCTTTTGCAGCCTTTCTAGCGGAGACGAGTGCAGCACAATGATCAAAAAAGATGTTAGAGCAGGAGCTGTATGGAGAGCGACGCTTCAGTTTCCAGCGACATTCGATCTGCGGACTTTGCGGGAATTGCCGGAAATTCATGGTCAGGCCGGGTTCCTGGGATGGTTACCAAATTCACTTCGCAATTCCGAGCGGAGCGCGTATATATTGTAGAGTATATACATCTCGCGAGGCCAACATGATTCGGGTAGCAAAAGTCTTCAAGTCCGGAAACTCCCAGGCAGTCCGTCTGCCGAAGGAGTTTCGCTTTAGCGTTGAGGAAGTTGAAGTTTCACGGGAGGGAGATGCGATCATTCTTCGCCCGCATCCAGAAAGCGATCGTGGCTGGAGTTCGCTTAGATCAGCTCTGAAACGCGGTGTGAGCGCCGATTTTATGAATGAAGGGCGAGAGCAGCCTGCCGCAAAAGATCGAGCCGATCTGGATAAGGTCTTCAACTGATGCGGTTCTTGTTTGATACGAATGCTGTCATGTCACTGCTCGGACAGAAGTCCAAGGCTCTGATCGATCGCGTGCTGGCCTGCTCTGAAGGCGAGATCGGTATTCCCGCGATAGTATCGCACGAACTTTACTGTGGTGCATACAGGAGCCAGAAAGTCTCATTTAATCTTGAGACGATCAGACTGATTTTGAGAGACTTCGTTGTTCTTCCCTTCGACGAAGAGGACTCCCGTCAAGCCGGTGAGGTTAGGGCAGAGCTGAAAAAATCGGGGAGCCCAATTGGTCCCTATGATGTGTTGATCGCCGGTCAGGCAAGAGCCCGTGATCTGATTCTCGTAAGTAACAACGTTCGGGACTTCGAACGTGTACCTGACCTTCAGTTGGAAGACTGGACAGTGCCGTGAAGAAAGCACCGTTCAAGGTTTCCGCTAGGGCCGCTCGCCTCATCGGCCGTGAAAACGTCGCTACGTCGCAGGGCGCAGCGACAGAGCTTGTCAAGAACGCGGATGCGGGCGCCTGCGCGATTCTCTTTTTGCGCCGCTAAACAGGGAAACACCAAAGTCCTGGAGGTCAAGTCGTGCCCCTGAATTCAGGATGCTCGATTCTTCAGGATCCCCGGGAAACGACAACTCACTGGCTTCGGGTGTTTCGACATGGGGCAGGTTCGGGATACGTGTAATGTCATGCTTAGTGTTGGCTTCCACGCCGGCACTAAGCGATTTTGAACGAAGCCGCGCCTTCGGGTGACTGTCTCCTGCAGAAAGTGGATTCCGGCCCGTCAGGGCGTCCGCGGGACACCGGCCCGGACGGTGCGCTGTCCTGCGCGGTGTGCCGCGGACACGCTGCCTGCCGGGGCTCCGGCGCCTATGGTGCGCAACGTCCCGGCGGCGGTCCGGAAGAGGATATCGAGGACCGTCACGCGGTTCCGCAGCGCGATCCGGGCGACCGGGCGGGGCAGCGTGAAGACTCGCCATCTCCTCCAGGTCCGGCGTAAAGGCGCCGAACGACCGCACCGGTTCCGCGCACCGGTCTGGATCGACCGCGGCGTAGTGCGTGTCCTTGCCGATGCCGGTCCCGGCGCAGTCCCGGGCAACGATCTCCAGGCTGTCGGCCTTGCGTCCTCGCCTGCGTGGCATGCGGCTCTCTCCCCTTCCCGCCTCGCTTCACTCGGGTCGGAGAGGAACCACGGCTGATTCTCAATCTCCTGAACGAGGTCACCGGCTGGGCCGGCGCCATCAGTGACGGAACCCGATCATGGTTCGGGTCAACCTGCCTGACGGGTGACCGGCACGCCATTGCCTTACGGACCTCGGCTGCCCCGACCTGATGACAGATCACTTCCTCGAAACCGCCCCCGCAAGCACCGTCTTACTTTCGCGACAGGGCCGCCGCCGCACGGAGGCGGGGGCTGCCTGGGAAAGAAAGCAGTCCCGGACTGCCACTTATCCTCTGGAAAAACGCTCGCTTGCTGCGTGGGAAAACCGCACGCTCATGCTCGATCAATGTGACACCCTACACCACGGTGCCCTGAGACATCCGGGTTAGACGCGGCCCCGAACGTCAGCCAGTTCCAGCTGACTGGTGTGAGCGGTCGCGGCCTAAGCCCGATGATAGGGTGTTCCGGCAAGTATCGAAACGGCCCGGTAAAGCTGTTCCGCCAGCATCAGACGCGCCAGCATGTGCGGCCAGACCATCGAGCCAAACGCCAGCTTGACATGGGCGCTGTCCCGAAGGCCGGACTCCAGCCCGTCGGCGCCGCCAATCAGGAACGCAGCGTCTCTCACGCCACAATCGCACCAGTCACGCAGCAGATTCGCGAAATCCGGCGATGTAAACGCAGTGCCCCGCTCGTCCAGTGCGACCACTCTTGCTCCGTCAGGAACCGCACGCCTCAAGAGCTCCGCTTCCGCAAGCAGGCCGGCGCCTTTCCGGTCCTCGACTTCATGAACCGCGAATTTTCCGAAGCCAACCGCGCGTCCGGTTCGTCCGGCACGAGCGAGATAGTCGTCGACCAACTCCCGCTCGGGCCCGGTGCGCAATCGTCCCACCGCGCATACATGAAGCCGCACAGACCCCTCCGGACCCGCTCACGCCCTGTCGGGCAATGCCTTGTCCGGACTCATCCACATCTTCTCAAGCTGATAGAACTCGCGGACTTCGGGCCGGAATATATGTACGATCACGTCGCCCGCGTCGATCAGTATCCAGTCACCCGTACGCTTGCCCTCGATCTTGCAGGGCTGGCCGAGTTCCCGCTTGAGCCGTTCGGTGAGCTTTTCGGCAATCGACGTAACCTGCCGTGTCGAGCGGCCGGAGGCGATCACCATGTAGTCCGCTATTTCAGACTTGCCGGACAAGCCAATGGAAACCACGTCTTCGGCTTTGTCGTCGTCAAGAGAGGACAGAATGCGTTCCAGCAGCGCATGGCTTGGAACAGGCTTTGGATGCAGTGTCGGTTTCGAACTCAGGCCTGCATCCGTCACAGTCATTTCCCTGACCGTAGCCGCAGATTGAGACAGTATTGTTTCCTCCTTCGTTTTGCGCCTTACCCAGCGGGCTGTGAAGCCCACAACCAATATCTAACAATGGAAATGTGAAATCTCAATGACAGTGCTGGATATCGCGAAAACGTGTGGCTTCCTTCCCACACCGACCGAGACCGACCGGGGCGGGCGACATCTGTTCACGCGGGTGTCCAACGAGAGCGGCCCGAAACGAGATCACCCGATGCCTGGGGTTGTGCCAGCGGACCCGATATGTGTTCGGCGATCTGCCGTGGCATCTCACATTCATGGAGGCTCGGCCCAAGCGCAAACCACCCGTCAGCGGATGCTCCCGGAACTCAACCGCATCCCGCATTTTCCGATTCAAGGAATGCCAGATCGCTGTCTTCGGAATGTGCACGGGATCCAATTCGAGCGAGCCATGGCGCGAAACAGAGCAGCCTTGGCAAATTGAGCAATTGCCGTTGCCTTGCAGGCCGCCTTACAATATCCGGGCGCAACGATCCGGAATTCGGTTCCCGATGATTTCGCAGGCCTTCTCCAGGGGTTCATTTGCGGGAGTCGGGAAATCCTGTCCGGACTGCAGTCGCTGAACGTTCACCACCTGTCAACGGTGTATGTATCCAAGGGAGAATACGCATGCCGCCCAGAACACTTTATGACAAGATTTGGGACGACCATCTGGTGCATGAAGCGGAAGACGGAACATGTCTTCTCTATATCGACCGCCATCTCGTGCATGAGGTGACAAGCCCCCAGGCATTCGAGGGCCTGCGAATGGCTGGCCGAAAGGTGCGGGCGCCCGAAAAGACTATTGCCGTACCCGATCACAATGTACCGACCACGGCAGACCGTCTCTCCGGCGGAATGAACGAAGAAAGCCGCATCCAGGTTGAGGAAATGGACAGAAACGCGCGCGAGTTCGGCATCCATTACTATCCGGTGGATGACGTGCGCCAAGGCATCGTCCACATCGTCGGACCTGAGCAGGGCTGGACCCTGCCGGGAATGACAGTCGTCTGCGGAGACAGCCACACCGCAACGCATGGCGCCTTTGGCGCTCTGGCGCACGGAATTGGCACATCGGAAGTGGAGCATGTCCTAGCGACCCAAACGCTGATCCAGAAAAAATCAAAGAACATGAAGGTCGAGATCACCGGCAGCCTTCGGCCGGGCGTGACCGCAAAGGACATCACGCTATCGGTGATTGGCGCGACCGGCACCGCTGGCGGAACCGGGCATGTGATCGAGTATTGCGGAGAGGCAATCCGCAGCCTGTCCATGGAAGGCCGGATGACTGTCTGCAACATGGCGATCGAAGGCGGCGCCCGCGCTGGCCTTATCGCTCCCGACGAGACGACGTTTGAATATGTCAAGGGACGCCCGCACGCCCCGAAGGGGGCGGCGTGGGAAGCGGCGATGGCATACTGGCAGACGCTTCATTCGGACGAAGGCGCCGAATTCGACAATACGGTCATAATTGCGGGCGAAAGCATAGCTCCTGTCGTAACGTGGGGAACGAGCCCGGAGGACGTTCTGCCGATCACCGGAACCGTGCCAAGTCCGGACGATTTCGAGGGCGGCAAGGTCGAAGCGGCGAAGCGTTCGCTTGAATACATGGGACTGACCCCGGGCACGCCGCTGTCAGAGGTATCGATCGATACGGTGTTCATCGGCTCATGCACCAACGGCCGTATCGAAGATCTGCGGGCAGCGGCCGAAATACTGAAGGGAAAGAAGGTCAAGGACGGGCTGAGAGCGATGGTCGTTCCGGGCTCGGGCCTCGTTCGCGCGCAGGCCGAAGAGGAAGGGCTGGCGGAAATATTCCAGGAGGCCGGATTCGAGTGGCGGCTGGCGGGCTGTTCCATGTGCCTTGCGATGAATCCCGACCAGCTTGCGCCCGGCGAACGCTGCGCCTCGACCTCAAACCGCAATTTCGAAGGCCGCCAAGGCTACAAGGGGCGAACCCACCTGGTCTCTCCCGCTATGGCGGCGGCAGCGGCTGTCACCGGGCGGCTGACAGACGTTCGCGAGATGATGTAGGCCGGGCTAGATTCCGCGCCCGATCCGGGAATTCAGCCTGGAGCATTCAAGATGGACAGATTCACCTCCCTTTCCGGCATTGCCGCGCCCCTCCCTATGGTCAATGTCGACACCGACATGATCATTCCCAAACAGTTTCTGAAGACGATCAAACGGTCGGGCCTCGGCGTGAATCTCTTCGACGAAATGCGTTACGACCGGGATGGAAACGAGGTTGCCGATTTCGTGCTCAACCAGCCAGCATACCGCAACGCAGAGATTCTGGTTGCGGGCGAGAACTTCGGCTGCGGATCAAGCCGCGAGCATGCGCCCTGGGCAATCAAGGATTTCGGCATCCGCTGCGTCATCGCGCCCAGCTTCGCTGACATTTTCTTCAACAACTGCTTCAAGAACGGAATTCTGCCGATCCCGTTACCACAGGAGCAGGTGGATGTTCTCATGGAGGACGCCGAAAAGGGGGAAAACGCGCGAGTCTCGGTTGACCTTGAAGCGCAGACGATAACGACATCGGATGGCGAGGTGATTTCGTTTGACGTCGATCCGTTCAGAAAGAGGTGCCTGATTGAAGGACTCGACGACATCGGACTGACTATGGAGCATGCCGCCAGGATCGATGATTTCGAGGCGGAAGCAGGAATGCGCCGTCCATGGGCATAGCCCGAGCCGGAAAGATCCCGCTAACACCAAGCCCATGTCATGGCGCAGCGCTTACGACGCACAAGGTGCCGTGCGTAATGTGTAGCTGAGCGGCTGAACCGTTTTCGTCCAGAACGCTCCGACAATCCAGCACTGCGGTCCGGCCGATTGACCGGATCATAGCGAAAGGGTAGGCGATGCCCACTCAACACACACAAAGGAATTCGACGCCATGAGCAAACATTCGCTCCTTGTTCTTCCCGGTGACGGCATCGGCCCTGAGGTTATGGCACAGGTTCAACGCATCGTGGACTGGTTCAACGATCGGACGGAACTGGAGTTCGAGATCAGCGAAGATCTTGTCGGCGGAGCCGCCTACGACGTCCATGGCACCCCCCTTCACGACGACACCATGGCGAAGGCCCTCGCATCCGACGCCGTTCTTCTCGGCGCGGTTGGCGGGCCGGAATACGACGGCCTCGACTTCAGCCTGAAGCCCGAGCGCGGGCTTCTGCGCCTGCGCAAGGAGATGGACCTGTTCTCCAACCTGCGGCCCGCGCAATGCTTCGATGCGCTGGCGGATTTCTCCTCGCTCAAGAGGGACGTGGTCTCCGGCCTCGACATCATGATCGTGCGGGAGCTGACCGGCGGGGTTTATTTCGGCGAGCCCCGCGGCATCCACAGGGAAGGCAACGAGCGGGTCGGGATCAACACCCAGCGCTACACCGAGAGCGAGATCGCCCGCGTGGCGCGGTCCGCCTTCGAACTCGCCCGCCGGCGCGGCAACAGGGTCTGCTCCATGGAGAAGGCGAACGTGATGGAATCCGGCATTCTCTGGCGCGACGTCGTCACCGAGGTCCATGCCGCCGAGTATACCGATGTAGAGCTGTCGCACATGTATGCCGACGCAGGAGCCATGCAGCTGACCCGGTGGCCGAAGCAGTTCGACGTCATCGTCACCGACAATCTGTTCGGCGACCTTCTGTCCGACCTTGCCGCGATGCTTACCGGCTCGCTCGGGATGCTGCCGTCCGCCAGTCTTGGCGCCCCTGGGGAGAACGGCCGGCCCAACGCGATGTACGAGCCCGTCCACGGCTCCGCTCCGGACATTGCGGGCCAGGGCACGGCCAATCCGATCGCCTGCATTCTCAGTTTCGCGATGGCGTTGCGTTACAGTTTCGACGCGGGACAGGAGGCGGACCGGCTTGAAGCCGCCATTGCAGACGTTCTCGCCGAGGGCCTACGTACCGCGGACCTGATTGGCGAGGC
>JAJEAY010000280.1 GCA_022824145.1 Rhodobacter sp.
CACGCCTTGGGAAGCCGAAGGGGCGGCCTGGAAGGCGGGAATCGTGACTCAACGGCGCGGATTAACATGGGCAGGCGAACATGTAGCGTTTGAAAGGTGAACAGAACGGGAATAACTTACCCCATATCAGAAACGCACCCATCCGTCTCCTTCCGTCTGCGGCTAGCTGTAAGTCTCGGTCAGGTTACGGACGGCAGTTTGATCACTGCGGCGGCGGGCCTGAACAAGGTCGAATGCCGCCTGACGGCGCAGCCAGAACTCAGCATTCGACCAGCCTGCGCGTTCCAGACGAATTGCCATTTCCGGAGAAACGCCCGCGGGGCCATTTAGAACCCGAGACAGCGTATGAAGGGCGACACCCAGTTCACGTGCCGCGTCGGTCACACTCAATCCGAGCGGTTCCAAGCAGTTCTCGCGGATGCTGCGTCCGGGATGGGGAGGATTCACAATCGCCATGTTCATGCCATTCTTCAGTGGTAGTCAGTCAGGTCGACGTCGTGGACATCTCCGTCTTCAAAGCGAAATTTCACTCGCCAGTTGCCGGAAATCGAGATGTGCCAGTGCCCTTTTCGGTTGCCTTTCAGCCGATGAAGCCGATAGCCGGGCAAGTCGACGTCCGAAGGCATGCAGGCTTCGTCAAGGACGGCCAGTCGGCCAGCGCGAGATTGACTCGATTCGATAGGTCAGGCGCAACCCGACTAGCATCCCCGCGTTCGTATATCCGTTTAAGCCCTCTGTGACGAAAGCTGCGGATCAAGACGATCCGTATCGCATACAGATACGCTTGGCAAACGGGTCTTCCGACTGGATATGGCGGCGTGCACGGTTGTGAGCGGGTGCGCCAGTGGAACTGCACTTGTGCTACGGAAGCGAGTCAGGGTCGCGACGTCAGTGCTGCCTCCTAAATTTTTCCGGAGTGACCGGAACATCTCGGAACGACATCGGGCATTCGGTAGCATTACATTGATCGCCTGTCACTCGCGAGGTTTCTGTAGACTCGGAGGCAACTGACTGACGATACGTGCGGTCTCGACGCTGAGATGCACAATCCTTCGGATGGCCGCGATCAGCTCTTCGGGCTTCTGGAACCAGGCGTTCGCGTCGTTGAGAATGCCGCTCTTTTTATCTACGGTGACCCCGTAGCGGTCGATGAACCATTCGAGTGGCGTCCTGCCGTTGACGAAGTAAGCATGAGCCTCGTCAGGAATGCCCGTGAGCCGGACATGGTCGTTGACGACCAGCACCGACCGGTCGGTTTCTCCCCGCTTTCCGGCGAACCGCATCGGCTTCCCGCCCAACCGAAGATGTTCCGGAGACAGCGCGCCTTCGCAGGCACTTTCAAGGCCGAGCGGGAATTCCGGGCAGGTCTCGTACCCGACGTGGAGGTCACCCAATTCCCGTCCCGCCGCAGCGAATGCGTGGAAGTCATCCGCCAGCGGGATCCTGGCGATCTCACTGGCAAGTGCGTTCGGAAAGGCTTCCCGAAAATCTGATGCATGCAGAGCGCCGTACACATAGTCGAAGATACTGTCCTTGCAGATGCCCGGATTACGGTAATGACTCCGAAACCTTTCGAGTGCGTGATCAGTAATGTTGTCCACACACCTGACTTCCTCGGCACTGCCCTCAAACAGATCGTCTGAGCCTTTTCCACGTAAAGGAAGCTCTTCGAACCGGTAACGAGGGAAGCACTGGCCTTTCGAAATCAATTCCAAGTCCGGCATGGTATCGACCATGAGTGCCGAAAACGGCTTTGTAGAGCCAACACCCGGCACGCAGATGGCCCGGTTTTCGGTGCCTGCGGTGGGAAAGATTCGATTCTGCTGATATTTGTTGCTAACCAGAAGATATTCTACGTAACAATGTTGTTCGACAAACGGGCGATATGCGGTTGTCCACAAATTCTCTGGCGTGTATTTTACATCTCTCTTTCGTTTCAGATTTCTTTTCAATTCACGGTCCCAGTGCGTTGAGCTAGAGTGCCGCCTAGCAGCTTCACTTGCCTCTTCTAACGTCGGATTTTCGCCCAATTCCGCAAGAGCCGATTGATAATCCTCGATCATCTGTCTGGCGTTCTCTTGGCAGGTGTCGCGACTGAAATTGTAAAGATATGCGTCGCGCCCGGTTTTGTAGCCATTGCTGAACAACCTGAAGATCGTGTCGTCTGCCTTGCCGGACTTGGCAGCTTTCGACCCCAGCGGCACCAGTTCCCCGAAACCTGCCTCGCGCTTGCCGATCCATCCGTGATGCACGTCCGGCGCGATTTCCTGCCATTGCCCGATGCCGTCGATCGACTTCCAGCCGCTCAGCCTGGAGAGCTTCTCCTCGGCGGTCAGAAAGTCGCCGATGTCGTGGTAGCGGATGCGGCAGCCGTCATGCGCAGCGTCGGGATTTTTCGCAAGGACCGTGATCGCTACAGGCGCACGGGAACCGGAGCCGAACACCTTGCCACCCTCACGTTTCGACAGCTCACCCTGAGTGCGCTGGTTTCCCCGCAGGTTCACGACATGGACAGAGGTAAACTCCTCCGCGAGGCAGGCGCGGATGCCGGAGTCCACGTTGCCGTCGATCCAGGAGCCGTTCGTCACGAAGCCGATCACGCCCCGGTTTCCGATCCTGTCCGATGCCCATCTGATGGCCAGCTTGTAGCTGTCGTAAAGACTGTTCTTGTTTGTCGCCGCTGACCGCTTGGCGTAGGTACGTTCGATCCGCCCATAGAGATGCGGATAGCTGGTGCCTTTCTTTCCCGCCTCCCATGGCGGATTTCCAACGATCACCCTGATGTCCTGCTTCCTCTGCCTCTCCCGCCGGCTGGAATTGTCCGCCAGCAGAGCGGCCATGAAATCATCGCTCTCGCCCATCTGGAAGGTGTCGGTCAGGCAGACGCGCTCGAAGGGCTGGTAATCACCGCCTACGGTTCCGTGGAACGCCGCCTCGATGTTCACCGACGCTATGTAGTAGGCGAGAAGGACGATCTCGTTGGCGTGCAGCTCTTTTCCGTACTTGCGCTCCAAGTCCGCATTGTCGATCAGTCCTGACTGAATCAGCCGGGCCAGGAAAGTTCCGGTTCCGGCGAACGGGTCGAGGATGTGTACGCCCTCGTCGCCGAGGCCGGTGCCGAACTCCCGCTCGAGGGAGTCAGCCACCGAATGCAGGATGAAATCCACGACCTCAACCGGAGTGTAGACGATCCCGAGCTTCGCGCTGGTCTCCTTGAAGGCGTTGCGGAAGAACCTGTCGTAGAGTTCGGCGACGATCTTCTGTTTCGCCTCGTCGGTGGTGGCACCCTGCACGCGGCGGCGGACGGAATCGTAGAAATCATCCAGCGTCTCGGCTTCGGCCTGGATGCCGGTTGGCTTGATGACGTCGAGAACGGTCTGCATTGCCTGGCTGACGGGGTTCCTGGCCGTGAACCGCTCCTCCCCGAACAGCGCGTCGAAGACCGGCCCGGTGACGAGATGCTGGGCCAGCATCTCGACCGCGTCCTCCCGCGTGACCCCGGGATTGAGATCGTCCTGCAGTTCCCTGACGAAGTCCCCGAAAAGTTCGGCCCTGACCTGGGCGTCGGGATCGTCCGCGGCATGACCGGCGGGGGTCACGAGGGCAGTGATTCGCTTGATGTGCGCCCGGGCGATCTGCGCGACGTCCCCCGCCCATTCATCCCAGTACTTCCGTGAGCCGCATTTCTCGACGATCTTCGCGAGGATCGCGCCGGGAAGATCCTCGAACAGGCTCGCCTGCTCCGGAATCCTGCGATGGGGCGTTCCGTCACCGTCGGCATCCTGATCGGCTGCCGCGCCGCCGCCGATGCCGGGGCCGTCGCCCGCTGCCGATGGTGGTGTCCAGCCGGACAGCGCGATGATGGAAAGGTGCTTCGGGCTCTCGCCCATCTCGATGCGGTTCAATTCTGCGTCGAACCCTTCGTCATGGCTGCGGATGGCGTTCAGCATCTGCCAGACCTTGCGCCAGCGCTCGTTGTCGTCGAGGAGCGCCGCGGCGGACGCGCCCGGCGCCACGACCACCGGAAGGACGATGTATCCCATCCTCTTGCCTTCGGCCTTCCGCATGACCCGCCCCACCGCCTGCACGACCTCGATCTGGCTCCTGCGCGGATGCATGAACAGGATTCCGTCAAGCGCTGGCAGGTCGACGCCTTCGGTGAGGCACCGGGCGTTGGTCAGGATGCGGCACTCGCCCTCATCGGGCGAATCCAGCCAGGCCAGGGCTTCTCCGCGCTTGGACGCGTTGAAGGTGCCGTCGACATGCCTCGCAGGGGCGTCATGCTCGGGAAGCGGATTGCCGCCGACGTTCTCCTGAAGATCCACGGCCCTGTACCTGCGCGCAAGGTCGCCAAGCCGCCGTTCAAGCTGTTCGGAGGCGCGGATCGTCCTGCAGAAGGCGATGGCGCGGCGCATCGGCTCGCGCTCATTATCGGGGAATTCCTCGGGGTCGGCCTTGGCCAGTGCCCGCCAGCAGCCTATCATCAGGGCCGCGTCGTCCAGCTTCAGCTCGTGGTCGGGATCCGCCGCGTACTGCGCCAGGACCCGTTCCGCTATGTCTTCGGAGACCGTCAGGACGATGACCCTGTAATCGGCCAGCAGGTCGTTCTCGACCGCCTTCGCGAAGCCGAGCTCGTAGAGGACGGGCCCGTAGAGTTCCTCGTCGTCCATGGAACAGAGCGCCGCGGCAAGGTCGCCGGCCTTGGTGCGGGCGCTTTCCGCATAGACCTTGGGTGTGGCGGTCATGTAGAGACGGCGCGACGCGAGAATGCGGTCATCGCCGTGGATCCGGGTGAAGTTCGACGGTTCCTCGCCCTTGATGACCGCGCCCGCGGTGCGGTGCGCCTCGTCGCAGACCGCCAGGTCGAATCCGGGGAGGCCATGTTCCTTCTGCGCGGCCTCCAGGACCGGCGACGACTGGTATGTCGCGAAAACGACAGTCATGGCGTCCGCGTCTTCCGCGGACGCCCTTTCGGCGAGCCGGGCCGCGTCGGTAGTGGCTGGCCATGCAAGGTCCAGGACGTCCATGTCGATGCTGTCGTCCTGCGTCCTCTTCCTCTTGCCGACCTGGGAATCGGAGCAGACGGCGAAGGCCCGAAGCCTGACCTCCGCGTCCCTGGCCCATGCCTGGACGGTCTGCGACATCAGCGCCAGGGACGGGACAAGGTAGAGAACCCGTCCTCCCCTGCCAGCCAGCCGTTCGGCGGCCCGTAGCGCGGTCAGGGTCTTGCCCGTACCGCAGGCCATGATGGCCTTGCCGCGGCTGCCTTCGCCGGAAAGGCCGACCGCGATCCGGCCGACCGCCTCGACCTGGTGCGGCCGCAGGACCGGCGGCGCCGCAACCGCGACTTCCGCCTCTTCCGAATACTGCGACCAGTCGATCGGGCTTGCCCGCAGGCTGTGAATGCCCAGCCGGGTGACGGGAACGGCTTGCCGCCTGAGCGTTTCCTCGGCGTTCCTCGACCAGTCGCAGCCGGTCGTGTCGATGATGATCCGGCGCGTGAAGTCCGCGGTTCCGGATTCCGCCAGGAACGAATCGATTTCGGTCTTTGAAACGGTCGTTCCCTCGGCATGGAACTTGCACTGCACCGCCGCGAATCCGCCGCCGTCCGCGAGTTCGGCCACAAGGTCGATACCGGTGTCCTGTTCCGCAATGCCGCGCATCCTCGCCCAGTCGCCGTAGCGCCAGACGTTTTCAAACTGCAGGCGCTGTTCCGGATCGTGCTTCAGGAAGGCGATGCAGAGGCGCTCGAAGGCGTCGCCCGCCGCCCTCTGGCGGGCGAAGTCGGCGCTGGCCATCTCCGCCCGCCAGCGCTCCAGAAAAATGTCTATCGTTCGGTTCGGCACGGAAAGCTCGCAATTCTGTCAATTTGCTCCAAGCCGCGTAGGCGGGGAGGTCAGACTAGTCACCTCGTGACAGATGAACGCTTCGGTCTAGCTCGCGAATGACCTTTCGATCATGTCGAGCGTCTCCATGGCGCTTAGCACGTCGGCGACCGACCCGTTAGGTGTGCGGTTTTCCTGAATTGCCGAGATGAATTCACGGTCGATCAGTTCGATTCCGTTGCTGGACACCGCCACGCCTGACAGGTCGATCTGGTTGTCCCGGCCGTCGTACAGATCGTCATAGCGCGCGATATAGGTGCCGTTGTCGCATATATAACGGAAAAACGTGCCCAGCGGCCCATCGTTGTTGAAGCTGAGCGACAGCGTGCAGATCGCACCCGAAGGCACTTTCATGCCGATTGACATGTCCATCGCGATGCCCAGTTTGGGATGATCCGGGCCCTGCAGGCCGAAGGCTTTGGAACAGGTTTCGCCGGTTTGGTATTGGAACAGATCGACCGTGTGGCAGGCATGATGCCACAGCAGGTGATCTGTCCAGCTGCGCGGCTCGCCCTTGGCATTCATGTTCGAGCGGCGAAAGAAGTAGGTCTGCACATCCAATTGCTGGATCTTCAGTTCGCCGGATTGGATTTTGTTATGAATCCACTGGTGGCTCGGGTTGAAGCGGCGCACATGGCCTGCCATGGCAAGAACGCCGGTCTCCTTCTGCACACGCACGATTTCCCGGCTGTCAGCAAGCGAATCCGCCATTGGGATTTCGACCAGCACAGGCTTGCCCGCCTTCATGCAGGCGGTCGCCTGTTCCACATGCAGCTGTGTGGGCGTCGCGAGGATCACTGCATCGACGTCATCGCGCGCGATGCATTCCTCCAGCGTCGTTCCGGCATGATTCACGCCGCGTTCGTCCGCGATGGCTTCGATCCTGTCCTTTTTCGGTCCCATCACCGAGGTTACTTCGACACCCTCGATGCTGGCCAGGGCGTCCAGATGTTTCATGCCAAAGGCGCCATAGGCGCCGGCGACGCAGATACGCATGCTCTTGTGTCCTTCAGTCATGGTTTTCCAGAATTAGGTGGCCCACCGCCGTGTTCGAGGCAGGCACGTGATAGTGGCGGTGCACCTCAGTGACCCGTTCGTCCAACGCACCCCGCATTACCAGCCACATGACCATCTCGATTCCCTCCGATCCGGTTTCCCGCAGATATTCCAGATGGGTGATCTTGCTTGCGGCAACAGGGTCGCCCGAAACCAGGTCCAGAAACTTTCTGTCCCATTCGGCGTTGATCAGTCCGGCCCGCTCGGCCTGAAGCTGGTGGCTCATGCCGCCGGTGCCGAAGACCATTACATTCAGGTCCTCAGGATAGCTGTCGATGGCGCGCCGGACCGCTTTGCCAAGTTGATAGCACCTGTTGCCGGTCGGCGCTGGATACTGGACGACATTCACGGCGAGCGGAACCACCTGGCACGGCCATTCACCGTCTTTGTCGACTCCGGCGAACATCAGCGAAAGCGGCACGGTCAGGCCGTGGTCAACTTCCATTTCGTTCATGATTGTCAGATCGAATTCGTCCAGGATGACCGACTGCGCGATGTGGCTGGCCAGCTTCTGATGGCCTCTGACAACAGGTACCGGGCGCGGCCCCCAGCCTTCATCGGCCGGTTTGAAATCCGCGGCGCAGCCCAGCGCGAATGTCGGAATGCAGGACGCATCGAACGCGGTGCAATGGTCGTTATAGACCAGAAAGATAACGTCCGGCCTATTGGCATTCATCCATTCGCGGCTGAATTCGAATCCCTTGAACAGCGGTTGCCAGTAGGGCTGATCGGTGATCCCGGTATCCATCGCCACGCCGATTGCCGGCACATGGGAACAGGCGACGCCTGCGGTAATCCTGGCCACTATCTGTCCTCCCATTCAGATTTGTATCTGTTGCCGTCGATCGGACGGCCGCCGTGCAGCATCATGTCGCGGTAACCTTCGCGGGTCATGCCCGTCATGATTGCGGCGAGGCCCTGGAAATTGATCCCGTCGAATGCGGCCAGCTTGGATGTGTAGTAGATATTGCCGCCGAGTTCGAGCAGGCGGTTCCAGGCCCGTTCGCGCACTGCCTGAGCCTGCTCTTCGGTCATGGCGAAGCGGGCCATGTATTCCTCGGGATCGTCGCGCATGGCCTGCCGGTTTTCCTCGGTTCGAAGCGAGATGCAGAACTGGTTCAGCCAATAGCCCTGCCGCGATCGGTCGGCGTCAAACACAAAGGTGCCGGGGATGTCTTCATATTCCTTTTCCGTCATCTTTCCTCCTCCTATGCCGACAGGATGGTTTCCGCCAACGGGGCAAAGCGAATGCAAAGGTTGGCAAGGTGTAGATCACTGATCGCAATTTGCCAATCTGCGACAGCCATGCTCGTCGTGTCCTTAATTCCCAAGATCGGCCAGGGTTCACTTGGTTTCATGCGCTTCGGTATCTGCGACGCGTGTCCCGATCGGTCGCATTCAAGTCGAATGCCGTCCGCCGAACATCGTTGGTCTCCCGGTTTCACTCATGTCGCGATCGCCGTGCCCGCGTCGCCAATACAGATGAACTCCAGATCAGGGAGTGCGTCATTTCCTTCGGTTTGTTCAGATGCTTCTGCAAATCCCGCTGCCAGTGGTTTTCCGCCGACAGCATAATGGAGGGGCCTTGCTGTGGGGAAATAAAATGCTCAGTTCCGGTATAAGATTTAGGTATTGAGCTGTTTCTGTTCGCTCGACGACGACGCCTCGCGTATCAGATCCAGCAGCCTCCGTTGGGTCGGCGTAGGATGCCAGTTCTTTCGGTACGTCAGGCCTATCGGACGCAGATTGTCGGGGAGGGGGACATTCAGCGGCACCAAAATACCCTGCTCCAGTTCAACAGCCATCTGGCGCCGCGACATGATCGTCACGTAATCGCCCTGCATCAGCAGTCCACGCACAAGCACCAGCGAACTGGAGACGGCGCGCACCGGTGTGGTTTCAAGCTCTTCTATCCTGACAGTCCGAAACAGGTAGGAACCGGCCGGAGTCGACTTGGGAGGCGCGATCCAGGGATACGACAGCGTTTCTTCAAGGGTGACATTGTCCTGGCCTGCCAACGGGTGGCCGGCACCGACTGCCACGGCGAGCGAGTCATCGAAGAGGTGTTCCTGCACCACTTCGTCGGCGGGAAGAGGGTCGCGCAGCGCTCCGACCAGAAAGTCCAGATCTCCGTATCGCAGGCTCCGCAGCAACTCATCGTATGGCCCGTCGATGGTGCGAATCTGAACCCTAAGTGTTTCGGACACCAGGGAGTTAATTGCGGACGGAAGAATATGCGTTCGTGACAGGGGCATAGAGCCAATCACGATCCGGATGCTGTCGGTTCCCTTGGCGAGGGCGATTTCGTCATGGCCTTGCTTCAGCTCGGCGCCCGCCAATTTTATCCCGCGCGCGAACTGTTCAGCCGCCGGAGTCAGTTCAACGCCCTTTTGGGTGGCGTGGAAAAACGGAATGCCTGCCAGCCCCTCAAGATCGCGGGCAGCCCGGTGGATGGACGGTTGCGAGACTCCGGCACGCCGCGCTGCAAGCGTGAAACTGCCGGTTTCCCATACAGCGATCAGAGCGCGCATCTGGCTGGCCGAAACATTCCTGAAGAACGCTGAATCGGATTGGCGGGTACGAGAGGCCGCCGACTTCATTGCCATCGCCGCACCCCCTTCGAGATGGACAAGCAGACGCCGCACGCGATTCAGGAATACCCGGCCGGACGGGGTCACGAACATCCCCTCTGGCCGCCGGTCGAACAGCGTCAGCCCAAGGGATCGCTCCAAGCCGCCAATCGCCTGGGTCACGGCTGGCTGGCTAAGGTGGACCCGGCCTGCCGCCGCGCTGACGTTCTTGAGATCGGAGACTTCCTTGAATGCCCGCAAATGGCGCAGATTCGGGAGTTTTTCCATAATTACAATATACAGGCATGACTCAATGAATTCAATTTTTGCACCGCCTATAGCAAAAAATTATGAACGTGACGCCGAATCGAATGGTCAGCCCCAAGACCGGTTGGCTATGCTTTTTTAGAGAACTTTCAACACGGCAAAACGGAGTACTCCCAATGTCAGGCAACAAGACCGCCCTTGTAATTTCGGCCCATGCCGCAGACTTCGTTTGGCGCGCGGGTGGCGCGATCGCCCTGCATCAAGGAAAGGGATACGAGGTCACCGTGGCATGTCTGTCTTTCGGCGAGCGCGGTGAAAGCGCCAAACTGTGGAAACAGGGCGGGATGACGCTGGACCGTGTCAAACAGGCCCGGAAGGAAGAGGCGCAGAACGCCGCTGCCGCATTGGGCGTGACGGATATCCGTTTTCTTGACCTGGGGGACTACCCGCTGCGCCTGGACCGCGGCGCGCAGGACCAGATGGTTGACATCATCCGTGAGGTTCAGCCGAACTGGATGATGTCGCATTCCAGGTGGGATCCGTACAACACCGACCACATGAACACGACGCAGTTCGCGCTGGAATGCCGGATGATCGCACAGGCCTGGGGTCACAATCCGGGGCAGAAGGTTCTCGGTGCGCCTCAGCTGTATCTCTTTGAACCGCACCAGACCGAGCAGATGGGCTGGAAACCGAATGTGTTCCTCGACATCACTCCGGTGTGGGAAAAGAAACGCGCCGCCATCGAGTGCATGCAGGGCCAGGAGCACTTGTGGAATTTCTACACCAACGTCGCCGAGAACCGCGGCAACCATTTCCGCCGCAATTCCGGCGGTATGGCGGGCGGGCGAAAGGCCGAATACGCGGAGGGCTTCGAGATGATCTTTCCTCAGACCGTGGATGAACTGGTATGAGCATTCAGGCGGGAACAACCGGAATCGTCGTGCAGAACATCGAACGCCCCGACCAGAGGACAGTGGACGGTCTTGCCGAATGCGGTGTCTCTACGGTTCATGAGGCTCAGGGCCGAAAGGGTCTGTTGGCCGACTGTCTGCGCCCGATCTATTCCGGCGCAAGGGTTGCGGGCAGCGCCGTTACGATATTGGCGCCGCCCTGCGACAACTGGATGCTGCATGTGGCGATCGAGCAGCTGCAGCAGGGTGACATCCTGGTATTGGGTACGATCTCTCCCTCCAATGCGGGGTATTTCGGTGATCTTCTGGCCACGTCTGCAAGGGCACGCGGCTGCCGGGGCCTGATTATCGATGCGGGCGTGCGCGACGTGCGCGACCTGACCGAGATGGGATTCCCCGTGTGGTCAAGGGCGGTTTTTGCGCAGGGGACGGTCAAGGAGAGTCTGGGAAGCGTCAATATTCCGGTGGTTTGCGCCGATGCACTGGTCAATCCGGGCGACGTGATTGTTGCCGACGACGATGGCGTATGCGTGGTGCGTCGGAGCGAGGCGGCAGAGGTTCTGGAAAAGGCGCTCGCGCGCGAAGCCAATGAAATCGCAAAACGCGCGCGCCTCGAAGCAGGCGAACTGGGCCTCGACATCTACAGCATGCGCGACCGGCTAGCTGAGAAGGGCCTGAAATATGTCTGATGGCATTCGGGCGATGTGGATGCGTGGGGGAACCTCGAAAGGCGGTTACTTCCTTGCTTCCGACTTGCCGGAAGACCGGGACGCGGCGCTCCTGCGTCTCATGGGCAGCCCCGACATTCGCCAGATCGACGGGATGGGCGGAGCCGACCCGCTCACTTCCAAAGTTGCGGTGGTATGCAGATCCGAGCGCGAAGGAATCGACGTCGACTACCTGTTCCTGCAGGTGTTCGTCGATCAGCCCATCGTGACAGACGCCCAGAACTGCGGCAATATCCTTGCGGGTGTCGGTCCCTTCGCCATCGAACGCGGATTGGTCGCCGCCCGGGACGGTGAGACTCATGTGTCGATCTACATGGAGAACACTGGCCAGACAGCTGTAGCTACGGTGCAGACACCGGGCGGACACGTGACGTATCGGGGCGACGCACATATTGACGGTGTGCCAGGCGATGCAGCGCCGGTTCCAATCGAATTCAAGGATACAGCCGGCAGTTCCTGCGGAGCGCTTCTTCCTTCCGGTCACGCGGTTGACGTGATCGAGGATGTTGCAGTCACCATGATTGACAATGGCATGCCCTGCGTCGTGATAAAGGCAGCGGACATGGGCATTCGGGGCGACGAAAATCCTGCTGAACTGGAAAGCAACGCGGTTCTGCGCGAGAGACTGGAAACGATCCGGCTGACCTGCGGAGAACGCATGAATCTCGGCAACGTTGCGGAGAAAACCGTTCCGAAGATGACCTTGGTCAGCGCACCCCGCGACGGCGGCGCCATCGCCACCCGCACCTTTATCCCGCATCGCTGCCACAAGGCGATCGGTGTGCTGGGAGCGGTCAGCGTAGCCACGGCTTGCCTGCTGGAAGGTTCGACGGCCTTTGCGCTCGCCGAGCGTGGAGATGGGCCGAAGCGCAGCCTGAAGATAGAGCACCCGACCGGAGAGATGACGGTTGTTGCCACCGTAAACGGTCGCGAGGCCACCTCCGCCGCCATTCTGCGCACGGTGCGCAAACTGATGGATGGCTATGTCTTTACCGGAGAGGAATGATGGACGCCGACTGGATTCCGTTTCACCCGAACCCGAAGAAGCCTGATTTCGTGCTGCCCGAGGGTGCTGTGGATGCCCATTGCCATGTATTCGGCCCGGCGGAAACATTTCCGTTTGCGCCTGAACGCAAATACACGCCCTGCGATGCCGGAAAGGACAAGCTATTTGAACTGCGCGATTTTCTGGGATTCCAGCGCAACGTGATCGTGCAAGCGACCTGCCACGGACGGGACAACCGCGCTTTGGTTGATGCCTGCCGCGCCGCTGGAGACCTGGCGCGCGGGGTTGCCAGTGTCGGGCCGGATGTGGCTGACCGGGAACTGGCTGATATGGATGCGGCCGGTGTCCGCGGGGTGCGTTTCAATTTCGTCAAACGGCTGGTGGAAGCGCCCCGGAAGGATGTGTTTCAACGAATTGCCGACCGCATTGCCGGACTCGGTTGGCACATCGTCGTCTATTTCGAAGCTGCGGATCTGGAAGATCTGGTTCCCTTTCTGGAAAGCCTGGCGGCGACCATTGTTATCGACCACATGGGCCGTCCTGATGTCACAAAGGGCGTCGGTCACCCGGATTTCCGGCGTTTCGTGGATCTGATGGGGCACAACGAGAACATCTGGAGCAAGGTGACCTGCCCCGAACGGCTGACAGTGGCGGGTCCACCCTATGACGATGTTGTGGAATACGCCGCCCATATCGTCGAACTTTTTCCGGACCGCGTGCTGTGGGGGACCGACTGGCCGCATCCGAACATGAAGTCGCACATGCCTGATGACGGGGCGCTGGTCGATTTCATTCCGAGAATCGCGCGAACGCCAATGCAGCAGCGAAAGCTGCTCGTAGACAATCCCATGCGCCTTTACTGGGCCCAGGATTGAGAATCGGTTGATGGAGTTCGAAAAAACGTTCAGGCGCCATCACGTCGCAGTCCGGCAGTCGACGCTTTCATGTCAGCGCCTGGCGCAGTCATTCCTCAGTTCATGAAGTCTTGGGTGGCTGTGCGTGCAAGGACGGGTACGGCGGTAACGAGCGTGGCTGGGAACATGACCTGATCCACCGTGGTCAGCCAGCCATCAGGTTAAGAAGACATTGTGCCCATTGTTGAAGAAGGTCTTCACGGAGCCCCGACGTGACTATTCGACGTAACAGCATTCAACTTGGGGAGAGAATTAGGCAGGTGAAGTTGTCTGTGTGGGGTCGACGGGCACGCCTCATCGTCCCTTGCCGCTGATGGCTCACCCTTGAGGGGCAAAAGCCGCCAGCGCGACAACAGCGACCATCGCCGCCGCCATTCCGGCATTGATGCCACGCTGCCACCTCGCTGGCAGGCGCATCCTCCGAACCGTGACACCGGCGTACAGCCACGCAACATGAATTGCGATCCACAAGACATTAAGAAGAAGCAGCTTTATTCCGATCTCCAGGATCGGACGTTCGGCCAGAAACGCAAACCCGGAAAACAATGTCGTGTTCACCACATAGGCTTTCGGATTGACTGCCTGAAGCAGGATACCGCCTCGGATTCCGGGCGGGCTCGGCTGCTCGATGAACGCAATTTTTGTCCCGGCAAAGGCGATCCGGAAGGCCAGCCACAGCAGATACGCCGCTGAAGCCATGGTCAGGACTGTTCGGATCCCAGGTTCGGCAAGCACGAGTGCGGCCAGCCCGCTGATTACGGCAAGACACACTAGGTTCGTGCCTATAAAGAGGCCTGCCAGATACCGGGCACCATGTGAATATCCGAATGCTGACCCGACGCCCGCGAGAGACAGAACTCCGGGACCGGGTGTCACGATCAGAAAGAAGACAGCCAGAATGAAACTAACCATGACCGTTCATTGCCCCGGGATACCTAGGAAGCGCAAGGTGTCATTTGCTGCGCGCAGGCAGGCGTGTTTCATCGGATCCACGGGATGAGTCGAGGATACTGGAGCGCTTTGATGAGTGCGCGATGGCGATGCAGTCCTCTGATGAGGGCGTGCCCATTGCGGCGAAAACCTCGAGCATCTGTCCTTCCGGGCCATTCCTGCGCCGGGACCGCCGCCGCCGGGCATTGACCCCAGGCGGCGGCGCGGGGTTTGGCCCCGCAGGACGGGCCGGACCGAAGCAGCCTTCGATCGCCTCGGCGGTTCCGTACGGGAGCGTGATCGGCCCGCCCTTCCGTTCGTCTCCCGGGTTCCTGGATGGATGCCGGGTTTGAGAACCGAATCGTCGCGAGGAAAGGAGCGGAAAGCCATGACCATAGTAGTCGCTGGATTCGACGTGAGCGGGAAATCACTGAACATTCACCTCAACGGCAGGGACGGCACCGCCTCAAACGTCGCGGATGGCTTCCGCAGGATCGCCCGCATCCTCAGGGACGGCGGTGCGGAAAACGTCGTCATGGAGGCGATGGGACGGGTGCACAGGGCCTTGCTGCAGTCGCTTCATGACAGGGGCTTTGCGGTCTGCGTGGTCAAACCCCGCCAGTCCCGAGACTTCGCGAGTGCCAGCGGTCAGCTGACGTAGACCGACAGGGTCGACGCCAGGATCCCGGCCGTCTTCGGGGCCGCGTTCCCGGACATACAGCCCACGGCGGCGGCCGACGTGACGATCGACCGGCTCCGCGACATGCTGGCGCTGCGGAACCGGCTCGTGGACCAGCGCACCGTGCTGAAGACGGCCTTCGACGAGATCCGCGATCCCGTGCCGGACGGGCCCGCCCTGAAGTATCTCTCGGAGCCAGCCGCCGGCGTCCGCAAATAAGACCGTCGGATCGAGGAACTGGTCGCCGGCGCGGAGGAGCAGGCCGGGAGGTGCGGGATCCTGTGGGCAGAAATGTGGAAAGCCCGGATCCGGGCCTGTCTCCAAACATGGATGCTTCACCGTGGTGTCGCGGGCGTTGCCTCTCAGACCGAACGGATGTCAGCTGTCCCCAAACGAATAGTCGGGGAGCGAATCAAAGGCTAATTGAATGGCTTGGCTCCATCCTTTCGCAATGGTTTGGTAGTATGGGTCGCTCTCCGTAAAGCGGCGCGTCGGCCCGGGAACAAGCGTTTCTGCCTCATAGACGCTGACGTCGAGTGGGAGCCCGACTGACAGGTTTGACTTGATGGTTGAATCGAACGAAACAATGAGAAGCTTTATCGCATGTTCGAAGGAGAGGTCCGGGCGATAGGCTCTTGTCAATATCGGCTTTCCGTACTTGGCGTCACCAAGCTGGAAGTAGGGAGTGTCCGGCCCGGACTCAACGAAGTTTCCTTCCGGGTAAATCATGAACATTCTCGGAGGTTCCCCCCGAATCTGGCCGCCCGCGACTATGGTCGCCCGAAATGCTGACGACCCCTCGCTTCCTTCAGAACCCATTTCGTGAATCGTCTCGCGTAGGACCTTTCCGATCAATCCGGCAACCCGGAACATCGAAGGCGCATTGAGGATGGACTTGCTTCCGTCGCCCGACCGAGCCTGTTCGTCGATGAGATTGATGACCGATTGGGTGGTCGCAAGATTTCCCGCCGTCATCACGGTGAGAACTCTCTCTCGGGGCACGTCCCAGCGAAACAGCTTCTTGTGTACAGAAACATTGTCGATACCCGCGTTGGTCCGGGTGTCAGACATGAACACCAGCCCCTGGTTCAGCCGCATGCCGACACAATAGGTCATCTCTGGAATCCCTTCTGTCTTGACATGGAATGGAGGCTTCTTTGCCCTGACAGAGTCATTGCTGGGTTACCTGTAGCGAAACGCTCATCGTTTCAACTGCATCCCCGCGCCGCATGCCCCGGACTGGCGCGGCATCCTGATAGTCAAGCCCCGCAGCAACTCTTACATACCGCTGGTCGGGAGAAATTCCGTTCGAGACGTCGAACCCGACCCAGCCCAGCCCATTGACATGAATCTCTGCCCAGGCATGTCCGGCCTGTTCATCGCCGTGGTCGCCAGATTCCAGGTAACCGCTTACGTAACGGGCGGGGAAGCCCAGGCATCTCGATGCGGCAAGGAAGACATGCGTGTGATCCTGGCACACGCCCCTGCCGGCGGTCAGAGCGTCTTCGGCGCGCGTCGTCGCGTCGGTCGTGCCGGGCTCGTAGGGCATCCTGGACAGAACATGCGCCGACAATGCATGAAGGAACGTGATGTCGTCGGAATCCTTTCGCCTTGCAGTGGAAAAGTTCTTGGCCAGTTCGTGAATTCCGGAACCCGGCTTGGTTGTATCCGTCTCCCGCAGATACAGCCACAATGGAACGTATCCGCGATGGGTTCCGAAGACTCCAACGGAATCCATAACCTCGACCTCGCCTTCACAGGTTACGACCACTTCGTTCGTGTGAGCATGGGCGCTGACCAGATCAACCTGGTTGTGGAACTGGTCCGTGAAGGTGACTTCTCTTGTTCCGCCTTCGATTCGCATGGACCAGGATCGGACTTCCTGCCCCCGGCCGTTCTTTGGATGCAGTCGAAGCTGAAAGAGTCCAGTGCGGACTGGCTGATCATAGTGATAGGATGTTTGGTGGGATATCTTGAGCAGCATGCAACGGACTCCAACCCTAATTTACGAGTGAAACCGGTAATCGATTTCGATTTGGCCGCCTAGCTGGCCCAGCCTGGAGATGAATTCCTGAATGAAGTCATGCAATCCTTCTTCAAGGATTTCCTCGATGTCCCGGTTCCGAAGGCTGTCGGTGAGTTCTTGGGCCAGAGCCAGGCTCGGGGCCGGGTCCGGCAAGTCTGCTTCAATGTGGCGGAGATTTTTCAGGATCTGCTTGCAGCAAAACGCCATCGAACGCGGCATGCGGCTGTCCAGAATCAGGAACCTGGCAATTCCGGCGGGGCCGGGATCACCTTCATTCAGCCAATCATACGTATGCTCGGCGGAAACGGATCGAAGAATCGTCTCCCATTGAACATTGTCGATAGCAGCGCCGATGTGCACGACGGACGGCAGCAGGACATAGTACTTCACGTCGAGAATTCTGGCGGTGTTGTCGGCACGTTCCAAAAACGTGCCCAATCTAGCGAAGTTGAACATCTCGTTCCTGAGCATCGTGCCGTGCAGTGCACCTCTCACATAGGCGCTTTGCTGGCGTATCAGGCTAAGGACTTCGGGCAGGCCATGGTGCATGACAGGGGTCTTCAAGGCGTTTCTGAGCGACATCCAGGTTTCGTTCGTGGCTTCCCATACCTCGCTCGTCAGCGCAGTTCGAACGGACCGGGCGTTGTTTCGGGCGGCTTCGACCAGTGACATGACACTAGACGGGTTGCTCCGATCGCGAAGCATGAAGTCAACGACGCAGTTGAATTCAAAGCCCGGGTGACGTGCAAGAAACGCGTCTGTCGCGCCCGCGGTGCTGATGATCGAAGACCATTCTTCTGCGCCGGACTGTGACCGGGTAAGGGCGATCCGAAGACCGGCGCCGACCAGCCTAGCGGTATTTTCGCTTCGCTCAAGATAGCGAAACATCCAGAAGAGTCCGTCCGCGGATCGCCCCAGGACCATCTCAATCCTCCAATACCCATGTGTCCTTTGTCCCACCGCCCTGGCTGGAATTGACGACCAGCGAACTTTCCTCGAGCGCAACACGCGTGAGCCCGCCCGGCGAAATATGTATCCTTTCGGGTGACACCAAAACGAAAGGTCGAAGATCAACGTGCCTGGGCACAAGTCCGGTTCGGGAAAGGATTGGAACCGTCGAGAGGCACATGGTTGGCTGTGCGATGTAGTTTTCCGGCCGGGAAGACAGGAGTTCCCTGAAATCCGCGAGTTCCTGCTTGGTGGCGGCAGGGCCGACGAGCATTCCGTAGCCGCCCGATCCGTGTATTTCCTTCACGACCAGTTCGGCGAGATTCTCGAGCGCGTAGGCCAGATGGTCCGGTTCCGCGCAGCGCCAGGTCGGCACGTTGCCCAGAAGTGGAGCTTCGCCGGTGTAGAACCGGATGATGTCCGGGATGTAGGAGTAAATCGCCTTGTCGTCGGCAATTCCGGTGCCTGGGGCATTCACCAAGGTCACGCCTCCGGCACGGTAGACGTCCAGGATGCCCGCCACGCCAAGAAGGGAATCAGGGCGGAAGTTCAAGGGATCAAGAAAGTCGTCATCGACGCGCCGGTACAGGACATCGACGGGAACATAGCCGCGGATCGTCCGCATGGCGATTCGCCCCTCGACAACCCGGAGATCCTGACCTTCGACGAGTTCGGCTCCCATCTGGTCAGCGAGAAATGCGTGTTCGAAATAAGCCGAATTGTGAATGCCAGGCGTCAGTACGCCGATGACCGGCCTGCCCTCGCACAGTGCGGGCGGGCAATCGGACAGGCACCTGCGAAGATATCTTGGGTAATCGCTGACCGGCCGCACGCTTACAGCAGAGAAGAGGTCGGGAAACATCTGCAGCATCGTTTCACGGTTTTGCAGCATGTAGGAGACGCCGGAGGGCGTCCGGGTGTTGTCCTCGAGAACGAGGAATTCGTTTTCGTCAGTGCGGATGATGTCAGTCCCGACGATGTGTGTGTAGACGTGCCCGGGCGGCGTGACTCCTATCATCTGCGGCAGAAAGGCTGAATTTTCCTTGACGAGCGCTGCGGGCAGCATGCCAGCCCGAATGATTTCCTGCCGATGGTAGATGTCATGCAGGAATGAATTGATTGCCCTGATTCGCTGTTCAATTCCGCGAGTAAGCTTCGACCATTCGGCTGCTGAGATTATCCGGGGAATGATGTCGAAGGGAATCAGCCGCTCGTCGGCGTCCTTGTTGCCGTAGACGTTGAATGTGACGCCAACGCTTCGGAACAGCGCATCGGCTTCCGAGGATTTCTGCTGAAGGCGCTGTGTATGCTGGTCCTGCAGCCAATGATGGTATCCGGAGTAGGGCCGGCGGATTTTTCCGCTGGCCATGAACATTTCGTCGAACGGGGTGAATTCCTTGTCCATGCTGTTGCCACTTTTGGCGATGCAGGCCGGGAATGCAATCCGTGCGAGTCGCAGGTCCGGCCTAACTCCAAGCGAGCAAGTGCGTGCAGGCGACCAAGTTCAGACTTTCGAAGGAACCGCCCGTCGGGAGAGTGATCCGGCACCACATCAGTGCAGATGGCACCGTCAAGTTCCAAAGCCGATTCCATGTCCGGACCGGTGCCGACGGCGCAGGAAGGCGGGGCCAATGGAGATGCCGGCTCTCACGAAAGGGAGTTCAGGCATCCTGTTGCCCGGTGCGCGGGCCTGTATCGGCTTCTGTCGTGCAATCCGGTATGGTAGCGAGCCCACGACAGATAGGATCTTCACGGCGCAGTCAATTGGCAAGAGCTGACCGCAGGACCAACGCAGACGATGTGTTCAACCACCTGTACGGCGAAATCGTGTCGTTGCGGCTCCTGCCCGCCATCGCGGGGCTGCTCGACGAGTTCGGCCGGACGCGCACGGTCTTCTCCGGAGCCTGCCTCCGAATGGTCTATGAACTGCCGGACAACGCACGGAACTTCGGTCCGGAGGCATCAGGCTGATTGGAAGAAACCGAATTCGATGTCGGGACGTCTGAACTTGGTTGGGATGTCTTGATGACTGGCCATCCGTGTTATCAAAGTTCGCGGCGGTTCGGTTCAGCACACAAGATGCAATCCTGGGAGCACGTTTCTTTCAGACCGGATTCGCTGCGCTTTGCATCCGGGTCGTCGCGGGGCTGCTGTTGGATTTGTTCCTTGGGGTGTGGCAATTGCAGCACAAGCCACAGAGACAATCGTTGCTGGTCCGGGCGTACCAGTCCTCGGTCACCCGCACGAACCGGGTGCCGAAACACAACCCCCGTTCCGCTCCGTTATGCCGAATTCGGCATAACGGAGCGGAAGCCGGGTCCTCAATAATCGGTTCCTTCAATCGGGCAAATGCCTTTAGCTCCCTGAGATCCGCACTAGCGTCCGGAATTCTCGTCGATCCACGGTACAGCTTCGCCGAATTCTTCACACTTTCTTCTTCGGTCAGTGTTGCGCAGACAGGCAGGTTAGTTTAATGAGTGGACTAAGGAGGCTGGCTAATGAAGACGGTGAACATGCATCAAGCGAAGACGAACCTTTCCAGGTTGGTAGCAGCTGCGGCGAACGGCGAAAGCTTCATAATTGCGCGGGCGGGAAAGCCCCTTGTGAAGGTCGAGCCAATTGCGCCTGAGGGTTCTCGACGCCTTGGCTTTCTTGCGGGGCAGGGGGCTGTGCCAGATGACTTTGACAGTATCGGAGCGGAGGCAATCAAGGAAGCCTTCAGCCAGTGAGTTTACTTGTAGACACGCATTTGGTTCTTTGGGCTGCCTACACGCCGGAGCGTCTGAATCCAGTTGCTCATGCGCGCCTCAGTGATGACGGGGAGTTACCTCATGTATCAGCGGCGAGCATATGGGAGGTCGTCATCAAGGCTGCGCTCGGAAGGGTGGACTTTCGTGTTGACCCTACAGCACTGCGTGCCGGGCTTGTTAAGAATGGCTGGGCGGAATTGCCGATCACGACAGGTCACGCACTGGAAGTTGCTAAACTTCCTTTGCATCATGCGGATACTTTCGACCGCATTCTGATTGCTCAGGCAAGGCGGGAGGGTTGGCCACTGCTGACGTCTGACCGGACGCTAGAACTATATGGCCCGCCGGTGGAATTGGCTTGACGCCTGTCATGCCGCTTGTACTATCGACGCGCAAGCGTGCCGAGGTGTTGGCCCGTTCTCTAGAATTGACAGCACTCATTGAGAGAAACTTATGAAACCGCAACACAACTGCAACTTCGCAAGGGAGGAGTTGTTGCCAAAACAATAGACGAGCTGGACATGCAGATTTTTTTTGTGTCTGGCTACTAAGTCCGTTTCGAAGCACAGGGCCACTCCTGTCCGAAGGCTACGGAGCCTTATCCGAATGAATTCGGTCGGTAGAGCGCCGGTTGAGGCCCTGTATCATCGGCTCGGCGAAGCTCGGGTTGCGCAAAAAGATAGACGCCCGGAATTGGGACTGCGGCCTTATCAATCAGACCAATACCGCACCTGCTGATCCGATCGCGTCCTGTGTGGATGCGTTTTCGCCCAGAAGCATCTGATTGTGAGGCTCGCCGGATGGAATCATCGGGAAACAGTTCTCGTGCTTTTCGACAAGGCAGTCGAAAACCACCGGGCCATCATAATTCAGCATCTCCATAATCGCCTCATCCAGATCATCCGGGCTGTCGCAGTAAATTCCTTTGGCGCCAAACGCCTCAGCCAGTTTCACGAAGTCTGGAAGCGCTTCCGACCAGGAATGCGAATAGCGTTCACCATGCAGGAGTTCCTGCCACTGGCGGACCATGCCAAGTCGGTTGTTGTTGAGGATGAACTGCTTCACGGGAAGGCGGTACTGCACCGCTGTTCCCAATTCCTGCATGTTCATCAGCCAGCTGGCCTCGCCGGAGACATTGACGACGAGTGCTTCCGGATGGGCGACCTGAACCCCGATCGACGCCGGAAAACCATATCCCATGGTGCCAAGGCCGCCAGACGTCATCCAACGGTTGGGCTCATTGATGCCAATATACTGCGCCGCCCACATCTGGTGCTGTCCGACATCCGTGCAAATGTAGCGGTTCGGAGTGTCCTTGGTCAGGGCTTCAAGGCGGGCAACCGCGTGCTGCGGCTTGATTGAATCCTTGCTTGATTCGTAGGCCAGGCAGTTGACCGTCCGCCATTCCTTGATCTGATGCCACCAATCCAGAACCTTCGCCGAAGCGGTCCTGGATCCTCGTTTCTTCCACAGTGCCAGAGTATCGGCCAGGACAACGCCTGCGTCGCCGATGATCGGTACGTCTACATGGATCACCTTGTTGATCGAACTGGGATCGATATCGATGTGAGCCTTGTGCGATCCCGGAGAGAAATCCTGGACCCGACCGGTGATCCGGTCGTCAAACCTGGCTCCGACATTTATCATCAGGTCACAGCCATACATCGCGAGATTCGCTTCATAGAGCCCGTGCATCCCAAGCATGCCCAACCAGTTCTTCCCGTTCGCCGGATAGGAGCCAAGGCCCATCAATGTTGAGGTGATCGGAAATCCGGTGGCATCAACCAGTTCCCGAAGGCTGGCACAGGCAGCGGGGCCGGAATTGATGACCCCGCCACCGGTATAGAAAATGGGGCGCTCGGCTTCTTCGATCAGTTCGACCAATCGTTCGATCTGCTGTGAATCACCTTTGACCACCGGTCTGTAATGACTCGTACGGGCCTCGTCAGGTCCGGTATATTCCGAGGTGGCGAACTGCACGTCTTTTGGTATGTCGACAAGAACTGGACCGGGGCGGCCGGACGCTGCGACATGGAACGCCTCGTGGATCGCACCGCCTAGGTCGGCTGTATCCTTCACCAGCCAGTTGTGCTTGGTGCAGGGTCGCGTGATTCCTACGGTATCAGCTTCCTGAAACGCGTCGTTTCCAATCATGAACGTTGGAACCTGGCCAGTGAGCACGACGATTGGAACCGAATCCATCAATGCATCGGTCAGGCCGGTCACAGCGTTGGTGGCCCCAGGGCCGGACGTCACCAGTACGACGCCGGGTTTCCCGGTAGACCGTGCGTAGCCTTCAGCGGCATGCACAGCACCCTGTTCATGGCGCACCAGGTAGTGGCGAATGTCGTTCTGGAGGAAAATTTCATCGTAGATCGGGAGGACGGCACCTCCGGGATATCCGAACACGGTATCCACGCCCTGATCCTTGAGGGCTTGGACTACCATTCTAGCTCCGGTCATCTGAGGCGACATTTCGCATCTCCGTCTGTGTCGTCGCTTCGCATAAAAAAGCCCCCGTTACGTATCCGGGGGCTCATGGGGCGGTAAAGCTTCAGTTCACCGATCCATTCGCCCGTTTCCCACCACTACAGATACAGGAATCATTTTTTCGTTCCTCCACATCTGCGGGGAATCTTAGGCAAGCCGGCAGAAGCCGTCAAGCATTGACTCCTGTGAACGAACTGACGGGTTCGGATGCCCTTTGATTTGGGAATATATACGAAAGTGCCATCAGGCCGCCTCGGTACTGATTTCACGGGTCGCAGGGGTTGCCGACGCAAACGCCCCTCTCCGTGCAGAGGCGCCAATCCCGGACGCCGGAATGTTCCTCCCCGCGCTGACGTCGGCGCTGGCCGCATGGCCGCAGGCCACGCAGATGGACTCCGCCTGAGATCCGCGGCTGGCGGCGTCCGCCGTCCCGCACTCATGGCATGTGTCCGCGATGTGTAAGCAGCCGAAAGGTTGATGACATTTGCGGCCCAGTATTCGAGCATCGCGGCGAAGGCCGTCCAGCCCGTCCCGGCGACCGCACGGTTCAGGTCGGCTTTCTGCGCAACGTTCCTTTCCGGTTCCTCAGCCATTCCCTTGGCCGAACGGGTCATGTCCCTGACATTGAGGCACCCCAGAACGACCGTTCCGGCCCTGCCCGCTATCCTTCGGCTGACATCCTGCTGCCGGTCGCGCCGCCGGTTCGCGGCCTTCCGCCGCGCCTTCGCCCGCCGGAATAAGTGCCTGAACGCTTCGTCAAGCCGTTTCAGCGTTCCGCGCTGCACGGCCACGGGGCACGCCGCCATTCCGGGAACGTCGCGGCGGCGTTCCGTCAGCGCACTGCACCGGTCGAAATTCGACAGCCTCTTTCCGGTCCTGCGACGGCAGCCGATGCGCTCCTCCAGGGATCTTATGAGCCCCTCTCCTGTCAAGCGTTTTCTGAATCCGTCGCCGCTTCCCTCCATTTCCGGTATCGGAACGGTTCCGGCAGGCGGTCTGCCTGCGGGCGGGAGCAGGAGCCGTTCCGCCGCCTTCCCCGCCTCGGACGGTCTTCTTGGCCGTCTCCCTCACGGCTGCGCAGGATGCGCCCGGGGAGCCGCCAGGCTTCCTGCCGCGAATCAGTCTGACAGCCATAGGACGGCATGTGCTGGAAGCGGACGCGGACTTTCCCGCCGCGGCCCGCGGTCTCGGCGGCGGCCCCTGTGACCCGTGAAATCAGTACCGAGCCGGCATGATGGCTAGCCAGGTATATAATTCCCTAAGTTTACCGATTGAGCCGGCAACCCGGATTCGTCAGGCTCAGCCCCGCTTCAGTGCCGTCTATTCCAGCACCTTCAGCTTGTCTGAAAGCCAAGGCATGCGCTCTACGCAAGGACCGACAACAAGTTCGCTGACCAATGACCGGAGCCTCACGGCCATGTCTGCGGGTATGCGCTGAAGAACACCGCTGCGGGCGGTCAGCGACACCGTGCGCTTCAAGGGCGCAATCGGAAGCGGAAGCGTACAGGCATCGTCTCGGAACTGATGCGCGTGCATGAATCCCATAGGTGTAAGAATTGTCCATCCAGCGCCAGCGGCAACCAAGGCCATGATTGCATGATAGCTGTCAAGTTCGAACCGGTGGCCCAATTCAAGATTCTGCCGGGCCAGATGCGCTGCTATGAGGCGCCCCATATGATGACGTTCCGTGTAGAGGATCAGAGGCATCTTCCGCAGCGCTTCAAGGGTGTCTGTACCATCCGGAATCACGCCGTTGGGCACGGCCGCCAGAAACGGTTCTTCCAGGATCGGATGAACTTCCATCCAGTCAGCTTCGGCCCCAACATCCGCCGCGACGATCACATCAAGCGCACGGGAATCAAGCTTGTCGACCAGCCTGTGGCTGGGACCGGTTTCCAGCAGGAACTGGCAGTTCACAAGCTCTTCCGCCATGTCACGCAGAAGCTGCGGTGTGACGCCCCCGTCAAAGTCCTCGATCATGCCAAGCCGAAGCCGCATCAGCACCGACGGATCCAACCGGGCAAGTTCCGCGCGTGCACGGGCCGCTTCGTTGAGAACTGTCTGAGCCCGGCGCTGAAACAGAACCCCTGAAGGAGTCAGGCTCATCGGCCGCTCGTTTCTGTTAAGCAGCGCGGTGCCGAGCGCCTGCTCCAGATTGGTTAGCTGCTGGCTGACTGCCGACGGGCTTGCACCAAGCCGCCGTGCGGCAGCGCTGATGGAGGCTTCCTCGGCAATGGCCACGAAAACCTCGATTCCCCATAACGTAATGCGTCCAGAGTGTCCCGCCATGATCCTGTTTAACACAAATCGGATGTTTGTTATGGCTATAGCACAGCGCAAATGGCGTCTGCGAGGGGCACATGAATCAGAGGGACAGAAAGTCCGCAAATACCGGAAGGTGCCTTTGCGGTGCGGTTCGCTACCGCTTCGACCCATCGGCTGTCCTATGGTGCGGATACTGCCATTGTGAAACCTGTCGTCGTGCCAGTTCTGCGCCGGTCGTTGCATGGTTTGCCGTCCGGAATTCCGCTTGGCGTTGGGAAGGGAAACCGCCGGAGAGCTACAGAAGCAGCGACCACGCAGAGCGTTATTTCTGCGCTGAATGCGGGAGCCAGATGGGTTATCGTTCCGACAGGCTGCCGGAGGAGATTCACGGACTCGCTGCGAGTCTCGACACGCCGGATGAATTCACCCCGCAAGTTCACTATTTCACCGGTAAGGCACTGCCTTGGTGTCATATCTCTGACAGCCTGCATCGGTACACCGACGGAGGAAAGACGCCTGACGGTTCCAATGCCAAGCGTGACTGAGCCGCTACAGTGCTGGATTCAGCAGAGGCCGCAGCGAAACCGCCTGACGCGGTCCAGCGAAATCAGTTCAGGAACATGATGGTACCGCCTCCCCGGCTTGAACGGGGGACCTCTGGATCCACAATCCAGCGCTCTAACCAACTGAGCTAAGGCGGCACTGATAGGCGCAATACGCCGTTCTTCCGGTTTGCGCAAGCAAGAGATAGCTACTACCGGCATCCTTCGTGGCACGGCTTGCCCGCGACCGCATTGAGCGGTAAGTGCAGACGCTGGCAATTCCGGGACTGGCATGGGAATAAACAGCGAAAGCGACATTGTGGCAAACCTGCAGATCGGTCCTACCACTGAAGGGACCGTCCGCATCTATGTTGAAGGCGGTGGAATCGAGATTCCAATGGATTTCGACCCCGACGAAGCCGACGAAATCGCGGAGGAAATCACTGCTGCCGCCAAGCTTGCGCGTTCGTTGAGCCGAAAGTGACAGTCCGTCACTTCAAACTCTTCCGCCCATACTCCATGAGTCCAGATGAACTGTTGGGAGCTTGCCGGGCACATCCATGCGCTTGTTGAGCTTCCTTGGTTAGGTGGCTGATAAGCTAAATTTTGTAGAGAACTCGACCGTCCGCGGTCGCCGACGGCTCCCGATTCTCAGTAAGCTGAAGCCAGCATGCAGCGCAGATCTTCTGGTCGTCTTTCAGTTCGTCAGAGATCCCTGCAGCAGGCGTCCTGACAGACTGGGGTCGCGCACTCCATGCCAGCGCAATGCCGCATGCCGCGCGAACTTTGCCATCAGCACTTTGCGCCGTGCAGCAGCGAGCCTGGTTTCCGGGCCCAGGCGGATGATTTCAGCATCATATGAATCTGCAACTATCAGACCCGTGTCTTCCGGAAGCAGTTCGACAGGGAAGCGCGCGTCCACAGCCCAGAAATAGCGGTCGCACCACTCAAGATAACCCTGCCACTTTCCATCGGACTGGAAGTCGGAACGCGATGACTTGCACTCAACGATCCAGATTTCGCATTTCGGACCCAATGCCATCACGTCGACACGCAGGCCGCTCGTCGGAATAAGTTCCTCAACGCTGACAAAATCATGGCTAAGCAGATGTCGGCAGACTCCCCGGGCCAGAAGCTGGCCGGGCTTCAGATCCCTTTCGCTCGCGTCGCCCAACATTCAGCGACCAATGAACCTGCGCCGGGAGGAATTCAAGTCAAAGCGGCAAATGAAAGAGCAGTGATGTCCGACAGGAAATCGCAACTCCGAGCGTCGGCATTGCCGAAGCCGCCAGACAGTCGAATGGCGGGCGTCACATCGACACTTGATTCCGCCTCAGGAATAAGTTGCCGCTCTTCCATCATTCTCGGATTTCGCTTCGGGCGGCGGAGCAGCTGCTTGCCAATCGGGCCTCCCCAATCTATCTAAGGAGCTACGGCGGGTTCTGCGCTTCCCGTATGAGGTACATTTCCAGTGGCCTTACTCAATTCCGAGGGAGCTGGCTCTGTCGGGGTCTTGGCTTCGTTATCTGGCGCCCACCTGTAAATTCAGGTCCTCGGGAATTCATCCCTCTACGGTCGTTCGCGGTCCCGCCGCCCGTTCCGCCTCTATCGCATTGATCGAGAGACTTCGGGACTCAGGATCCGGTTCCCGTTCTGGACCAGGCTCAAAATGCTTCGGGCTTTGCTTCCCGCGCCATGTGGTCAAGCACTCCATTGGCAAACTTCGGTTCCTTTCCCTCCGGAAAGAAGGCTTTCGCAACCTCGATGAATTCGCTGATCACTACACGCGGCGCGGTTCCGATTCCGATCAATTCCGCGCCTGCGGCCCGGAAGAGCGCCCTTAGTGTCGGATCGATCCTGTCAATCGGCCATCCCTTTGCCAGCGCCCTGTTTGCCATCTGGTCAATCTGCGGCTGGAAATTCACCGCATTCTCGGTGAGACCGCGGAAAAGGGTCACGTCAGCAGCGGCAAGCGTTCCGCCGTCCAGATCGGCCCCAAATCTGAATTCCTCGAACTCGCGGCAAACGGCATCGACGCTCTGGCCACTGGCTTCCATCTGAAAAAGCGCCTGCAGCGCGTAGAGCCGTGCGGCCGACTTCTTTCGCTTTCCCTGCGACATTTTCATTCAGTTCCGGTTCCACCAAGCGCAACTTCACGCTCGTCCTTAAGCCTGAAACCGAATCCGTCTTTTTGGTTGCCCCATTTCCGGGCGAGAGCGATCAGGTGCAGCGCCGCTGCCGCGGCATCGCCTCCCTTGTTCTGACCCGCAGCATTCGCCCGAACCCTGGCCTGGACGATGTTCTCGACAGTCAGGATTCCATTGCCGACGCAGCAGCCCTGCAGCCCCAGCATCGCCAAAGCTCTGGAACTGTCATTGCAGACAGTCTCGTAATGGGTCGTCTCACCCCGAATCACGCAGCCAAGCGCCACATAACCATCAAAGTCGCTCAGCCTGTGCGCAAGCGCGATTGCCTGCGGCACCTCGAGAGCGCCAGGAACATTGACCGTTTCATGCGTGGCGCCTGCTCTGTCCAGCGCCGTCGATGCGCCTTTTACCAGTTCATCGGCAATGTCTCTGTAATAGGGTGCCACAACTATCAGCACCTTTACGGGTCTGTCGAATTCCGGAGATGGAAGGGCAAAGTGCTTCTCGTCCTGCGCCATTTCATCACTCCAGCGGAATCCGGCGGGTACCTTCGATCGACAGCCCGTAGGCCTCCAGTCCGACCACCTTAGGTGTAGGGGAATTGGACAGCAGGATCAGCCGCGATAGTCCGAGCGAACTCAATATCTGTGCGCCAAGCCCGTATTGCCGCAAAGTCTGCGGCGAGACCGCATCTTCCATGACCAGTTTCATGTGGGTATCGCGAAGAAGCACCAGCGCCCCCCTGCCCTGTTTCGCGATTTCCTTCATCGCGCATCCGAATTCATTGCTTCGTCCCCGGTTTCCGACACCGACGACATCCAGCATCGGGTCCAGTGTGTGCATACGGACCAGAACGGGCTCGTCCCCGGACAGGTCTCCCTTAATCAGAACAATGTGCTCTGATCCATGGGTTTCATCGGTGTAAATCCGCATCTGCCAATCACCGCCGAACTCGGACCGGATCCGCTTTTCTTCCGTGACTCTCACCAAGTTGTCGTTACGGCGGCGGTAAGCGATGAGGTCGGAAATCGTACCGATCTTTAGGGCGTGTTTCTGGGCGAAGCTCACCAGGTCCGGCAGCCGGGCCATCGAGCCGTCGTCGTTCATAATTTCGCAGATCACTGCGGACGGATTCAAGCCAGCGAGCCTGGCAATGTCCACTGCCGCCTCGGTGTGACCGGCCCGCACCAGAACGCCTCCGTTGCGGGCGCGCAATGGAAACACATGGCCCGGCGTCGCTATATCGGAACCGGTCTTTGACGGATCTATGGCCACCGCCACCGTGTGAGCCCGATCATGTGCGGAGATACCGGTGGTCACACCTTCACGTGCCTCGATCGAGACGGTGAACGCCGTTTCGTGACGGCTCGAATTGTACGAAGCCATCAACGGAAGGCCAAGCGCGTCGATCCGTTCGCCCAACAGGGACAGGCAAATCAGGCCTCGACCGTACGTTGCCATGAAATTGATTGCATCCGGCGTGCACATCTGTGCCGGAATCACGAGATCACCTTCATTCTCACGGTGTTCATGGTCGACAAGAATGAACATACGCCCGTTGCGCGCTGCTTCGATTATCTCGTCGATTGATGAGACCGCGTCCCGATAGTGGCTGTCCTGTCCGTCGGCCATTGCTCCGCCCCTTGGATTCGCAGGCTAGTTAACGTGTCGGTGACCTATTCGCCAGCGTCATTCGGCTGCGCCACATGCGATGCGAATGGTCCGCGTCGCCGGTAATCCTTCATCACTCAATCCGCATTCCGGGTGTTTCTGCAGCGTCCGGCTTATGCGGACTGGTGGACATTCGTGCAACGCGTTACGCCAAGGTCGGAAAAATTACTGAATGCCGAAACGCAGGTGACCATCGACACCGGGCAAATTGGGTTCACGGCCACGACTTGAGGCTGTCACCGACTCCATGACACCGGATCGGAGTCATTCGATCAGTTACCGGATCACCCAAGATCCGGGTCGGCGCTTTGCAGCCTCGCAACATATCGCGCCAGCATATCGATTTCAATGTTCACCAGATCCCCCTTGGCCACATTGCCCCAAGTCGTGACTTTTCGGGTATGAGGAATGATGTTGACGCCACAGCTGCAACCTTCCGCATCGTTCACTGTCAAGGATGTACCGTTCAGTGCCACCGAACCCTTTGGCGCTATCATCCTTGAAAGCATTTCGGGCACCTTGAACTCTACGCGAAGGCTGTCACCCTCCGGCCGAACCGAGGCAACTTCCGCCACACCATCGACATGGCCGGAAACGATGTGTCCGCCGAGTTCATCACCCACTTTCAGCGCACGCTCCAGATTCAGCAGCGTTCCTTTCACCAGCGGCTGAGATCCAAAACGGGAAGCGGACAACGTCTCAGCGCTAAGCTCGACATCAAACCAGCTGCGCGAATCCGAACCGGCCTCGACAGAACCCGACGCAATGACAGTAAGACAGGTTCCATCGCACGCGATCGACGCCCCGAGGTCTATGGACTCCGCGTCATATCGCGAGAGGATCCGAACCCGCAGGTCACCGCGCCGCTCAGTTTCCAATACTTCGCCGATGTCTGTAATGATGCCGGTGAACATAGATACGTGCCCTCCATGGACATTCGGACTATCCCCGCAAATTCCCGAGGGCAAGCACTTGCTTGACCGGACATTCCGCCCTTGGACTCCGATTGCGTAGTCCCGGTCGGGAGCCTCCGTTCCGTTGCGATGCCGGTTGCAGGTGAACAAAGTTTCCGTTCACCTTTCGGCCCGCTTGGGCAGATCACCGGAATCCCTGCCAGTTGGCCGCCGGCACTAATGATGCGACGGGAGAGCGGGTACCTGGCCAATACGACGCGGATGGCCAACGGGATGACGTTGTGTCGCACAGGTGCCATTGACGTTCATTTTACAGCGTTTACGTTTCCGCGGCCCAATACTGCAGCGCGTCCGCACCGACTGCGCGTGTTTCCATCAGCTGGAATTTCGGAGCATCGGCAAGTCGCTCGAGTCCCAGCGCACCGGTCGAAGGGGCACCTTCCGCACCAAGCGCCAAACCAGCGCTGAACACCGCAAGCCGGTCAACGACATTTGACTGCAGAAGCGATGCCGCCAGCGACCCACCACCTTCACACAGGATCCGAGTCAAGCCAGCGTCGCCCAAAATCTTTAGGGCGGCGGCCGGATCCAACTGCCGACCTGCACCAACGGGCACCGCGAACAGTCTCGCTCCGCGACTTTCCCACGCACGGCACACTTCAGGATCCGCATCCAGTCCATGACAGAGCCAGACCGGACTCTCGCTAGCGGTTCTAGCCAGTTGGCAATCTTGCGGAAGATCCAGCCGCCGCGACACCACGACCCTAACTGGCTGGCGTTCGACACCAAGCCCGCGCACTGTCAGTGACGGATCGTCGGCCCGGGCCGTACCTGCGCCCACCAGTACGGCGTCGTGGCGGGCACGCATTGAATGCGTAAGGCGGCGGGCTTCCCGACCAGTGATCCAGCGGCTCTCTCCGGAAGCAGTGGCGATGCGGCCGTCAAAGCTCGCTGCAAGCTTCAGGGTCACCATAGGCCGGCCGTTACGGATCCTGGTCAGGAACCCGCGATTCAGGGATTCGGCCTCAACTGCCAGAACGCCGGCAATCACTTCAATGCCAGCGTCCTTCAGAATCCTTACGCCTTCACCGTTCACGCGTGGGTCCGGATCCAAATGGGCCAAAACCACCCGCTTGATACCTGCCCGAACCAGTGCATCGGCGCAGGGAGGAGTCTTGCCGTGATGCGAACACGGTTCCAGCGTCACGTAAGCGGTCGCTCCGCTCGCGAGTTCGCCAGCCTGCATGAGTGCCCAGGCCTCGGCATGAGGCCGCCCGCCGCGCTGCGTCCAACCCCGACCCACGATTCGCCCGTCCCGAACAAGGACGCAGCCTACCGCCGGATTCGGCCAGACATTGCCAAGTTCCCGTGCCGCAAGACCGAGAGCCAAGCGCATGAAGCGTTGGTCAGACGCAGTCACTCCTCCCCGGTGGATTCGGGGCGAAGCTCGCTCACGAATTCCTCAAAATCGTCCGCTGCCTGGAAGTTCTTGTAGACGCTCGCAAAACGGACATAGGCCACAGTGTCAATGCGGGCGAGACTCTCCATGACGATCTCACCGATGACATTTGACTTTATGTCGGTCTCACCGAGGCTTTCCAACCGCCGAACAATTCCCGAGATCATCTGGTCAATTCGATCTGGCTCGACGGGACGTTTACGCATCGCGATCCGAATCGAGCGCGCAAGCTTGTCGCGGTCGAAATCCTCGCGACGACCATTGGACTTCTTCACGACCAGATCACGTAGCTGCACTCGTTCGTAAGTCGTGAACCGACCACCACAGGCTGTGCAGAGCCTGCGGCGCCTGATCGCCGCATGATCCTCCGCAGGCCGTGAGTCCTTCACTTGGGTGTCGATGTTTCCACAATATGGACAGCGCATGCCCTTCTCCCCTGACCCACTTCAATGGAATTGCACAACTTCTATAGGGCAAAAACGAACGGTTGGGTAGTAGAAAAAACGATGCACTTGATTTTGGGTTTCTTCACGGCAGGGACGCATCAGCCAAATCGGTCGCCTCGACCAGCGCAGCGGCAGTCACGGCCCGACCCTAGTCAACGGATAGATGGGCCGAAACACAGCGTCGCCGACCACGGGCGCGATGCTCGAAAAGAAAAATTCCCTGCCACGAGCCAAGAGCCATTTGACCGTCGCGGACCGGAATCGAAAGGCTGACCGGAAGCAGCGCTGCCTTGATATGGGCCGGCATGTCATCCGGACCCTCAAGCGTGTGCGTGAGATACCGCATGGAGGGATGTTCGGCATCCGGAACCAGCCTGCGCAGAAAACCGTTCAGATCGCGGCACACATCCGGATCGGCGTTTTCCTGGATCAGGATCGAACAGGAAGTATGGCGAACGAACAGAGTCAGCAGTCCTGACACCTGACCTGCACTGCCTAACCAACGGGCGGTCTCCATCGTGAATTCATGAAGTCCGGGGCCGGAAGTCTGGATCGTAAATTCCGTCTGCAATGGTTTTAGCCAGACACTGGCGCCTTTCTGCGGCCCTGGCGCCGCAGCAGCCTTGACCCGCTGTCAGCGGACTTCCGGCTCAGGCTGCACGGGCCATCAGCACCTCATGGACCTCCGCCTGGGTTGACTGCTCATCGGAACCCGAAACCGCCGCGAATTCACGGGTCAGCCGTTCCAATGCAGACTCGTACAGCTGGCGTTCCGAATAACTTTGCTCACGCTGTTCGTCGGTACGGTGCAGGTCGCGCACCACTTCAGCGATCGCGATCAGGTCGCCCGAGTGGATCTTCTGCTCATATTCCTGCGCCCGGCGTGACCACATTGCGCGCTTCACCCTCGCCTTGCCCCTAAGCGTCTTCATCGCCTTCGATACAATGTCGGGCGGCGACAGCGACCGCATGCCGACCTCGGTGGCTTTGTTGGTCGGTACGCGCAGCGTCATCTTGTCCTTTTCAAAGGAAATGACGAACAGTTCGAGGTTAAATCCCGCAACTTCCTGCTGCTCAATGCAAATCACCTTTCCCACGCCATGCGCCGGATACACCACAAAGTCATTCGGTCGAAAAGGCAGTCTCTTCGCTCTCGCACCCATTATGGTTCCTTCCCCAAATCCTGACACCGTGCTTCAGACGTATCTGTTCCTGAACATCAGTGCCGTACAGCAAAGCCCCCGTCGCGACCGATCGGAGTCATTGCCGCTCACCTTCAATCGCGGCACGGGCGCCGCCGTTCTTCGATTAACAAGATAACAGAAACTGCCGAAAAATAAAGCCCCTGCGTCAGGATCGCCCACCATGCCACCATTCTGGCATGGTGCGGTTCTCATCCACCCTCACCGGGTTTCTCGGAAAAGTACTTGTCCAGCTTGCCGTCTTCGCCGTCACGTTCGTCGGCTTCTGGCAGTGGATCCTTCTTGGTGATGATCACAGGCCAGAGTTCCGAATACTTCCTGTTGAACTCCACCCACCGCTCGGTGTCCGGCTCTGTGTCTGGCAGAATCGCCTCTACAGGGCATTCCGGCTCGCAGACGCCGCAGTCTATACACTCGTCCGGGTGGATCACCAGCATGTTTTCCCCTTCGTAGAAGCAGTCCACCGGACAGACCTCCACGCAGTCCGTGTATTTGCAGGCGATGCAGCGGTCGTTGACGATGTAGGTCATGGAAGGATTCCAATCCGGCCCGACGGACTAGCTAGGTAGCTTAGCGGAAGGCATCATTCAAGGTTCGCCGTCTTAAGTTGTGCGGCAATTCGGCGCTCCCGGCGATCCGGACGCCCGGGCAGCGGTTTCGGCCCAGCGGCGGTCGGTTCGGTCGGCGGTGTGAGGTCATCGTAAAGAGCCAGAGCCTCGACAGCCGGGCCGCGCCGCCTGGCAAGAGCAACGATGCGGACAACCCGCACCCCTCGGCCTTGATGGAAGGTCAGCACGTCGCCGGCGGCGACCGCAAAGGACGGCTTCACGACACGCTTCGAATTCACCCTGACACGACCTTCTGATACCGCCTTTGCGGCGATTGTCCGCGACTTGAAATGACGGGCCTGCCAAAGCCACTTGTCGATGCGGACCTTCTGGACCGGTTCACTCAAGTCAGTTCTTTTCCTTTAGCTCAAGAAGTACGGCGAATGGGCTGTCGGGGTCGACAGCCCTGCTTTTCCTAGGTGGCCTTGGCGGAGGCGGAATTTCTTTCTGCTGACCTTTCCGACGACGTTTTTTCGCCGTCTCACCGCGGGCATTGGTCTTCTGCGAGCCGCCCCCTCTGCCTCGACTGCGAGCCACACCGCGCCAGGTAAAGGTGAAATAGGTTTCCATCTCGGGATCTTCCGACTCCGGTGCAGCCCGTGTGCCTTCCTGCCCCGCACATTGCTCTTCAGCGGAGGCCGCCGACCCGGAATCAGGCGTCGCCTCATCAGCGCGCGCACCGTTCCCGACTCCTTCGACGGATTCGGAATCCTCCTTCACACCCGCCACATCGGCCAATGCGGCATCCTGACCGTCCGATCCGACCGATTCTGCAGACTCAGCAGATTTGCAGTCGACTCCGGGCGACTCCTGCCGAGCGACATCTTCATCAGTTCGCTTCTTTTTCACACGGGTCGCGCGTGCAGCTGCATATCCCAATCCCTGCATAAGGTCCGCGAACTGCTCCAATGTCATGCCAGTGATGGACAGCATTGCCAGACTTGCCTCAAATCCGGCACGGCTGTCCTCGACCCGCAGCAGATCGGCAAGGCGTTCGAGCATGTCGACCCGGACAGCGCGTTCGCCGGCAACCCGATATCCCGCCATGGTAAGCTGCGCAGCTCCCTTTGGAACGTTGACGGCGGGAATCGTAACCAGACCTGGCGGTGGACTGTCCGGAAACTCCGTGTAACCTTGGGAGAGCGCCCATAACAGGAGCCTGAGCCGCGTTGGAGCAGGCTTCAGCAATGCCGGAATGAACACGGTAAACTGACCGAACCGGACACCATGCCTGCGTAGCATTCCTCGGGCCTCCTGGTCCAGATCCTTCACTTCGTTCGCCACGTCATCCCGTCGGATGACTCCGAAATGTTCGACCAGCCTGAACGCGAACCCGCGGGCAAGTCCGGTGAGTCCCTCGTCGTTCCGCAGATTCAGCAAAGGCTCGAAAAGCTTTTCCACGCGGCGGTCCACGAAATGCCGCAGCCTCCGCTCAACCTTCTGCACGACTTCAGGCCCCGCTTCCTCATCTACGAAAACCTCGATCCGGGGCTTCATCGGCTCCTGGCCAGCCACCAGTTTGCCGACAGCGTGCTCGCCCCACATGAGCCCGCCCTGGTCGGTGAAATCCATTTCCGTGTCCGGAGAATTGTAGAAACGATTCGCTCTCAGACTGAACTCGGGTTTCAGCGCCTGCAGCGCAGCAGCGCGAAGGGTTTTCACCTGATCCTGCGTTGCGGATGCATCCTGGCTGAACCTGAATCCCTCCAGTCGGCCAACATACTGGCCCTCGACCGAGACTTCGCCCTCTTCGTTCACTTCGGCCAACATGGTCTCCTTCTGCTTGAGCCGCCTGAGCAGCACACTTGTGCGCCGGTCGACAAACCGTCTTGTCAATGCAGCGTGAAGCGCGTCCGACAGTCGGTCTTCTACAGCGCGCGTCAGTCCCCGCCAATGGTTTTCGTCATCGACCCATCCCTTTCGCTGAGCGACATAGGTCCATGTGCGAATGTATGCCAATCGTTTGGAGAGCGTGTCGATGTCCCCGTCGGTGCGGTCGATCCGCCTGACCTGCCCTGCAAGCCAGTCGTCCGGAACGCGGCCGGACTCATGCAGGAAACCGAAGATCCTCTCAAGAAGGCCTGAATGTTCGGAATGGCTTATGCCGCGAAAATCAGGGATTCTGCAGACGTCCCAAAGAAGCTTCACTCCGGGCGAACCCGTCACTCCCCTGCGTACGCACGGCAGTTCAGCAAGTCCCTTCAAGGCCAGGAGGTCGTCCGCGTCCCGGGTCCGGGTCAGCAGCTCGCTGTCGGAACCGGCCTCAAGGGATGCGATCAGCCGATCAATGGATCCGAAATCAAGACTCGCATTGCGCCACTGCAGCCTGCGGACCGGAGCGAAATGATTTTTGACGATCGCTTCGGCGACGTGATCTTCCAGCGCAGCGGCACCACCCGTCACCCCAAAAGTGCCGTCGTTCACATACCTGCCGGCCCTGCCCGCGATCTGCGCCAGCTCATCGGGCCGGAGCGGCCGCAGCCTGCGGCCGTCGAACTTGCTCAGCGAAGAAAAGGCGACATGGTTGATGTCAAGATTGAGCCCGACTCCAATGGCATCGGTCGCAACCAGATGGTCAACGTCTCCGTTCTGGTACATTTCGACCTGGGAATTGCGCGTCCGAGGGCTGAGCGCCCCCATTACCACCGCAGCACCTCCTTTCTGGCGGCGAAGAAGCTCGGCGATCGAGTAGACCTGATCGACGGAGAACCCGACTATGGCGGATCGAGGAAGCATCCGGCTGATTTTGCGGGGACCGGTGTAGGTCAGCGTAGAAAACCTCTCTTTCCGTTCAAACCGGACATTCGGAACCAGCGCGGAAATCACTCCCCGCATCGTATCAGACCCCAGAAACAGGGTCTCGTTCGAGCCCCGGGCGCGAAGCAGTCGGTCAGTGAACACATGTCCGCGCTCAGGGTCGGAACACATCTGAATTTCGTCGACTCCGACGAAATCGACAGCGATCCCGTCCGGCATCGCCTCGGTCGTGCAGACCCAATACTGCGCGCGATCCGGAACCATGCGTTCCTCGCCGGTGACGAGCGCGACCACCGACGGTCCCCGCAGATCGACGATCCTGTCATAGACTTCGCGCGCCAGAAGGCGAAGCGGCAGGCCAATGACTCCCGTACGGTGGCAGAGCATTCGCTCTATGGCGTATCGTGTCTTGCCGGTGTTAGTCGGGCCAAGAACAGCTGTGACGCGTCTTTTGTCGATGGTCATATTGCCTGACTTCGTACCTGCCTTCCCAGCGTCCTACCGCAGGCGCGGTACTACGGCAACTTATGGAACCCGACTATTCCTTCCGTCGAGTGCATTCAATCGGACAGAGGTCGAGATATTCGGGCAGCCGGCGTTCATAGCGTCTGCAATGGCTGCCAGTGCCGCGGTCCCTGGCCAGCAGCCGGAAAATCAGATCCGCTGGCCCTCAAGAAACTCTTCCAGCCTTTCTATCCCCTGCTCCAGCCCGGAACGGTGCGGGTTTACGTCTCTTACCATCCGCCAGACATCAAGGGCTTCTTCCATCATGCCCAGTTGCTGAAGGATTGTGGCCAGGCCCGCCATTGCGCCGAAATGCCTGGGATTCAGCGCAAGCGCCCGACCGATGTCCTCGATCGCCGGTCCATACATTTTCATGCGAAACAGTGCCGTCGCGCGGGCGTTCCAGCCTTCGGCGAAATCCGGCGCATGGTCGGTCAATGCCGTCAGATGTTCCAGTGCGACCTCATGGTCTCCATCCAGGATCGCCTCACGGCCCCTCTTCAGCAATAGATCCATCGCAGCGGATCCCGATTTCGACCACTCCTGAACGATCTGCCGTTCCAGCTTCTCCCAATCCTCCCTTTCAGGATCCGCGAGTTGATCAAGCATGAGGTCGACTTCGGCCATGTCCGCCGCTGCGGGCGGCAGAAGCGCCAAATTCAGGACAATCGCCAGAAAAACGGCTTTGCAAATGGATGGAGCTCCACTCATAATGCCAGCATAACAATCCTGACCGGAAATGCGAACCCCCGAAGGCCAATCTCCTGGGAGTCCAACTATGAGCGACATCATTGAAGCCGCCGTTCGATCAATTGCGAAAAAAATCGGAAGCGGCGGATTCGACGGTATCGCCAAGTTCGCGATCAGAGGTGAAGGCTCTGTCATTGTCGACAGCGACGGAGCGCGCGCCGACGACGGGGAAGCGGATGTAACGCTGACGGCCGACGCGGAGACGTTCAAGGCAATTCTGGAAGGCGACCTGAATCCCACGACCGCCTTTATGCAGGGCCAGCTAGCTGTAGACGGCGACATGACCGTCGCGCTCCGCCTTGGATCAGCGATTGGCTAGACATGCAAAATTCCTTCGCGCCCTTCTACCAGGACGTGGCACAGGGGCCCGAATGCGTCAAGACCAGGTGGGTTAAGGCGGAGGACGGCATCCGGCTGCGCGTTTCGGTGTGGCCCGAAGGCGACAGAGGAACCGTGCTTCTGTTTCCCGGCCGAACGGAATATGTCGAGAAATACGGCCCAGCTGCGGCTGAGTTCCGAGCCAGGGGTCTTGCCACTGCCTCAATCGACTGGCGGGGCCAAGGACTGTCGAACCGCCCATTTCCCGACCGCAGAAAGGGCCATGTGTCCCGATTTGCCGAGTATCAGATTGATGTAGCGGCAATGACCGAAGCCGTTTGTGACCGTGACCTGCCCCGTCCCCGCTATCTCCTGGCACATTCAATGGGCGGCTGCATCGGGCTGCGGTCGTTGATCGACGGACTTGACGTGCGTGCCGCCGTTTTTTCCGCGCCTATGTGGGGAATCGCGATCCAACGCCCGCTAAGGCCCGTCGCATGGGCACTTGCCTGGGCTGCCCGTACAGCCAAATTCGAACATTGGTATACGCCCGGAACCGGATCCCGGAACTATGTGCAGGAAGTTCCCTTTGAACGGAACCACCTGACAACCGACAAACAGATGTATGCCTTTATGCAGAACCAGATCGCATCGCATCCGGATCTTGCGCTTGGTGGCCCGAGCCTGCAGTGGCTGCACGAAGCGCTTAGCGAATGCCATTCCCTTGCCCGGATGTCTTCGCCGAAGACGCCTGCTGTCACGTTACTTGGCGACGACGATCACGTCATCGATACTGACCGTGTTCATCTGCGCATGGATAGATGGCCGAGCGGACGTCTTGTGATGATACAAGGCGCAAAGCACGAACCGATGATGGAGTCCTGCCACCGCCGGAACATGTTCTACAAGGAGGCCACAGAGCACCTCGTCGCGCATTCCTGAACGATGCGTCCCCATGGAACGTTTGTATTCCGTTTCAGGTTTTCAGATTATGAATTCCGCGCGCCTGCGCATTCGCGGCACCCACCATCAGGTTCTGTTCCGAAGCTATGAAGAACGCCGTGAAGCCGTACTGGGCCCACTCTGTCGCCTGTTCGGAGTTTTGCACAAAGGTCATATAGGCCTTGCCCGCCGCACGGGCCGCTGCGCCAACCGTTGAAAGCGCGTCCCGCACTTTCTCCGCCGCCGCCTCGTCCGCTCCATAGGCGACCGTCAGGTCGGAAGGTCCGATGAACAGAC
>JAJEAY010000173.1 GCA_022824145.1 Rhodobacter sp.
CACGCCTTGGGAAGCCGAAGGGGCGGCCTGGAAGGCGGGAATCGTGACTCAACGGCGCGGATTAACATGGGCAGGCGAACATGTAGCGTTTGAAAGGTGAACAGAACGGGAATAACTTACCCCATATCAGAAACGCACCCAGGCGCTGAACGAGGAATGTCGAAACCAGGCGATGCGAGTTCAAACCCATCGAATTCAAATCCGGGGGAAACCGTACAGCTTACGAGGGTATATTCACCGGTGCTTCGGGCGGTTTGCCAATACCCCTGTGGTACAATCAATTGTGGTACGCCTCGAGACAGGTCTGGAGTAAGCATACGGTCAATAGCCGGACCATGATCGGTTTTGCTGAGCGACAGAATCAAAGGCGAACCGGAATGGTAAAGCCAGAGCTCTGTCGCATCGATGCGATGCCAATGACTGCTTTCACCCGCTTGCAGCAGGAAAAAAATGCAGGTTGCAGTCGCCCGGCCCGGATTTTCAGCTTTCCAGGTTTCACGGTACCAACCACCTTCAGGGTGGGGCTGCAAATGCAGTCGGTTGATGATTTCCGGTGCGGCCATAATGTCCTCGTCGGCGCTGAAAATGCCGTTTGATTTCAGAGTACTGAAAGAATCGGAATTCGCCATACAGAAATCGTACCCTTTCACATGGTGGGACAGTGTCAACGGCCGATGCATCCGTGAAACCGTCGTCAGTTGTCGTTGCAGTTCCGGTCAAGTTGTCGTTTCCGGGACATGTCTTCCAGTGACTGTCCCGCCCCCGGAGCGGGAAGCGGTTCGCCGTCGTTCCGATGAGGAATCTGCAGGATGTTGGCGACCCCACCATTCGATGCTATCTCTCTGAGACGTCCAGGATTCAGCAAAGGTGCAAGGATGCGACTTCTCCGTAGGCTCTTGACTTTCATTGTTGTCACCGCAGCGGTTATCGCTGCGATTGCCTATGTCCTGCCCCGCGAGGTGGCCGTCGAACGATCCGTGACCATCAAGGCTGGTCCTCAGGCCATATTTCCGTATGTGAATTCCATGCAGGCGACGGAAGCCTGGTCGCCTTGGCTTGACCGGGATCCCGACGTGAAGCTTGTCTATTCAGGGCCGGATTCAGGTGTGGGTAACAGGCTGGTCTGGGAGAGCGAGCATCCGCAAGTCGGAAGCGGAACTCAGGAAATCATAACTTCCGAAGAGAATTCACTGGTTCGGACGGCGCTTGACTTCGGTGCTATGGGGACGGCAACGGCAAGGTTTGAACTCAAACCGGACGGAGAGGTGACGGAACTGACCTGGGGATTCGTGACCGACACGGGAATGAATCCGATCGCCCGGTGGATGGGTTTGATGATGGATCGGTTGGTGGGCCCGGACTATGAAAAGGGCTTGGCCAGACTCAAGGAGCTTATCGAAAGCGGCGCCTGAGCCGACAGCCTGAACTTGCTGTCTCGTGCTCTGGCGCCGTGCGGCCGAATTACCGGTTGATCGCAGTAGAACCGATTCCGGGGAGCGGCAGTCGCATGCGTCCGCCCAGTCCCACGCATTATCCCATTTGAAGCACTTCCCGGCCAAGAAGTTCAGCGATCTGCACGGCATTCAGCGCTGCGCCTTTGCGCAGGTTGTCGCTGACGCACCAGAGGTTCAGGCCGTTCTCGATCGTCGAATCCTGTCGGATACGCGATATGTACGTTGCGTATTCTCCGACGCACTCAACCGGTGTGATGTAACCGCCTTCTTCCCTCTTGTCGATGACCATCAAGCCCGGCGACTCCCGCAGAATGTCCCGCGCCTCGTCCTCGTCAAGGAAGTCTTCGAACTCGATGTTAAGCGCTTCGGAATGACCGACGAAGACAGGCACCCGGACGCAGGTGGCGGTTAGCCTGATCGAGGGATCCAGTATCTTCTTGGTCTCAGCGACCATCTTCCATTCTTCCTTTGTCGTGCCGTCCTCCATGAAGGCGTCGATATGCGGAATCACGTTGAAGGCGATCTGTTTCTGAAACTTGCTGGGTTCTTTCTCCTGACCGGGAACATAGATGCCCTTGGTCTGGTCCCAGAGTTCATCCATCCCTTCCTTGCCTGCGCCTGACACCGATTGGTAGGTGGACACCACGACACGCCTGATTGTGGCCCTGTCATGCAATGGCTTCAACGCCACGACCATCTGTGCGGTGGAGCAATTCGGATTCGCGATGATTCCTTTGCCGGAGCAGGCGTGGATGGCACCGGGATTCACCTCGGGTACGATCAGCGGAACAGCGGGATCCTGGCGGTAGAGCGAACTGTTGTCGATCACCTTGCAGCCCGCACGGGTCGCGCGCGGTGCATATTTCCTGGTTGCGTCCGCACCGATCGCGAAGAGCGCGATGTCCCAGCCAGTGAAGTCGAAGGTATCCAAATCCCCTGTCTTCACAGTCCTGTCGCCAAAACTGACTTCGGTTCCGAGAGAACCGCGGGAGGCAAGCGCGGCTATCTCCGAAACGGGGAACTGGCGTTCAGCCAGAATGTTCAGCATTTCACGGCCCACATTGCCCGTGGCGCCGGCAACTGCGACCTTGTAAGCCATGGCAGGGTCTCCTTTTCCGGAAGCAGCCTGATAGCGTAGGCTTACCGCTGCGGAAAGGGAATTCTTTGCGACCGGACGGCGAAAGGCAGAACAATGGGGACAAGGCCGCTGGCCGGAATAAAGGTCCTTGACCTGACAAATGTGCTCGCTGGACCGTTCTGTTGCAGCCAACTGGCCCATCTTGGCGCCGATGTGGTCAAGATAGAGGCTCCCGATCGGGGTGATCTTGCCCGGCAACTCGGTGCCGACGCGGATCTCAACGCCCGGAACATGGGGGCTTCATTCATTGCGCAGAACGCGGGAAAGCGTTCGGTGACCCTGAATCTGAAAGCTCGGGAAGGCAAGGCACTGCTCAAACGGCTTGTACGGGGCGCTGACGTACTTGTCGAGAACTTCCGGCCTGGGGTCATGGACAGACTCGGTGTTGGATGGGAAGCTCTCAGAATCGAGAATCCGGAACTTATCTACGCGGCCATTTCGGGATTCGGGCAGGACGGTCCTTGGCGGGACAGACCTGCTTACGACCAGATTGTCCAAGGGGTGTCCGGGGTTATGTCGGTAACCGGCACTGAGGAGTCCGGGCCGATGCGCGTGGGTTACCCGATCAGCGATGCTGTTGGCGGACTGACGGCTGCTATGGCCGTATGCGCGGCGCTCAACGCACCGAAAAGAGGCGCGTTCATCGACGTGTCGATGCTGGCAGCGACCCTCGCGACGATGGGTTGGGTTGTTTCCAACCACCTGATCGCGGGCGTGGATCCGAGGCGCCACGGAAACGAAAACACAACCTCTGCTCCGTCAGGCACATTCCAGGCAGCCGACGGGCTGGTGAACATCGCGGCGAACAGGGACGAGCAATGGGATGCGCTGGCGAGGCGACTCGGGAGGGAGGATCTGCTTGAGCGACCGGAGTTCGCCAGCCGTGAGGACCGGAAGAAGAACCGGCACCAGCTCCGGGCTGAACTTGAGACTGTACTGACGACGCGTCCGGCGGAGAATTGGGTGGACAGACTCAACGAAGTCGGCGTGCCCGCAGGCGCCGTGCTGGATGTGCCCGGGATTCTCACGCACCCGGTCATCGAGGAACACGGAATCCTCGGTCTGTTCAAAAACATTCCAGGAGTAGGGCGGGATGCGCCAGTGCTGCGCACCGGAATAAGGATCGACCGAGAATCGCCTTCCGTCGACCGTCCTCCTCCGGCACTTGGAGAGGACACCGATGCAGTCCTCGGGGAACTGGGCCTGTCCGAATCAGAGATCGCCATATTGCGGGCTGATGGAGTGATCTAGCGAGGCCTTGCTGGTCTTTCCGCGTCATTGCTGTCCATGGGTTTTCCTTTGGGATGTCCTACCGGCCGCTTTTTGATCTGGATGCGGGAATCTCCGGCGATTGGTGTCGGCGGTATGCCTGCCGTCAGGAGACCTGCGGTCTGCACCGCCTGCCAATGCACGGCCTGACCGACCATTCGAATGCCGGGATTCCGTCGCTGCAACGTCGCGGCGGCACCTGTGCGCAGCCCCTTAAACGCAAACTTGTTAGGCTGTGCTGCGTCGGATAGCGGAAATGCCCTTCGACCCGCAGCCCGCGGCAGTGCGTCGGTTCGTGGATGCCATGGGATAGGGCCGTCCGGCCGGAAAGTGCGGGCTGCCGCCAGACTTCCGCGCTTCTTTATAGCCGTCAACAGAACCAATTGACCAAGTTGTATCTGATAACCCGATTGGGACCCTCCCTTACCTGCCGATGCACTCGCCACGACTTCGGAGGCGTGTCCTCAACAATAGCGAACCGAACCCGCGCCTGCCTTGACCCTGGGGCCCCGCTGGCTTGCAAGCTAATACATTCCAGAGTCCACTTAGGCACTCACGTCGGGTCTGTAGTCCCGTGGGTCGAGACAGGCGTCATAGAAGGCGCGATCCATTCGAAACCAGTCCGTGTTGTTGATCCCCCGCCGTGACGTGGCTAGGTTCCCGTGCGGAAACGGCGATACGATCTTCAGCCAGCGTCCTTGTGCCCGAGCTATGTCTCTGACTTCCTGCGCCACCTCGGCCAAGTCCTGATCCTGGCTGAACACCACCGCTACGTCGAGGTCGCCGTTTCGCGCCAGTCGCACTACGTCCAGGCCGAGCCGAAGGTCGATTCCCTTCTCCCGTTGGACTTGCACTTCGTGCGTCATACCGTTTGGGAGGCGGACCTGTTCAATTCGATAGCTCAGCTTTCGGGCGGTCACGTTTACATGAGCACGGCGCATTGCGGTTAAACGCCGGGTCCAGTAACCGTGCCGCATGGGAGATCGTTTCGCGTCCGGCACTCCCGAGTAGAAGTGGATGCCGACGGAGGTCGATCCTTTCGCGGCACAGACGGCAGTCGCGTGCTTTACCGGATCGTGATTCGGGTGATGGTGGCCAAAGGCGTCCTTGGCGTGTCGGAATAGGTTCTGGCCGTCGAAGAAAGAGAAAGCAGGTTTTTTTATCGGTTCTTCCGGCATCACCTACAACCAAATAACCCCGCCGGGGCCTTTCGGCGAGTCCGGCGGGGAACAATTGCAGATGGTGGTATATGCTCAACGAACCAAAACGTCAACGCCCACATACCGACATCGACTCTCATAATCGAGTTGGACCCCTTTTCCTGTGAGGACATGTAAATTCCGGACGCGACCATCGGCGATTACGCCAGCGGATTCCGGGACCGACGATGACGGTCGGACTTTCCCGTCGGTTGCGACACGGCAGTTTTCTGGTTGCGGAGGGGGGAAGGATCACGCCTTTTCCCACGGCCTTCCGTACCCGTTTCCAGGCCGCACTAGGCCAGCGGCTTCGCATCTTGCCATTTCTTGGTCAGTCCGGCAACGCACAGACAATGCGCCACAATCCTCAAAGAGGCTATGAGTCTGTGTCAGCTGGACATTGGTCCGCCCATTTCGGCGTGCTCTAACTGAACGAGGAAGTTCCATGACAGTGAAGGACGCGCTGCATGCCATCAACCTCCGCGCCGCCGGTATCGACGTGCATAGGACACAAGTTACAAGTTACCAAAAGCGCTGACCTGTTTGGCTGTGCTGCGTACTATGGCGGAAATGCCCTTCGACCCGCAGCCCGCGTCAGTGCCGCGGTTCGGAGAGACTTAGGGTCAGGTTCTCCTGAACGGAAGGCGTGTCCAAGAGGTCAAGGTCGTCGCGGTCGCTGGGACGGTTCCACTGTGGACTGGACTGAATTCTCGCCATACATTGCGGCTGCGCCGGTTCGGCGATGCCAGTACTCCAAGGGACATGGCGCGTTTCTGGCGGATGACCTCTCGGCGGGGCGTTGTCGGCAGCCTTCCGTACAGCCAGACATAGACCGCTTGGATACCGGCACAATCAAGACTTGGCTCAACCGAGAACATAAAGGTTCGTGCGGTAGCCTGACTCCGGAGTGTCAGGGATGGATCAGCGCCTCGCTCCACTCATTGAGGAAACGGCGGCGCTTGATCGGATCCACATAGACAAGAAGGCCCGGGTCGAGCCGGATCGGACGAAGATGCTGGCCAGCCTCCAGCGCAGCCTCATCGATTGGCGGCAAACCTGCATCGTCTGGGAACAGGCGGCGGCCCTCGGCGGAAACCAGGAAATCAAGGAACGTGGCTCCGAGTTCCGGGCGGCGGGCGTTTCTGGGAATGAAGCCTGTTCGAAGCAAGGTCAGCGTGAAGTCCTGCGGCTCGATGACGATTCCCTCACGACCTTCCTGCAGACGCGGCGTGGCGTAGCTGCCAAGTACATTGTAGGCAAGTGCGAGATCACCGCTTCGTACGCCATCTATCATTGCTCCGGTTGAAGCGAACAGACGCGCGTCAAGCGCCCCCATGACTTCCGCCAGCCGCCAGAATGTGTCGGACTGGCGCGCGTCCTGGGTAGCAAACAGGTAACCGGCGCCCGACAGCTTTGGATCATAGGTTCCGATACGCCCGCGGAACCGGTCAGGATTGTCACGCAGCGCCCGAATGAGATCCTGTCGGGTGCGGGGCAGAGGCAGGCCGTCGAAGGCCGTCCGCGACGCGATCATGACCACTGGTTCCTGTGCGAATGCGAACAGCTGTCCGCCCCAGGAGGCCCATGCCGGCAGTGCCTGGGTTTCCGGCGAGCTGTGTGCGGCGGCGAATCCGTCATTGGCGAGCTTCATCTGCAGATCCATCGCCGAGGAAATTACAAGATCGAAGGCGAGGCCTTCGCCTTGGACAGCCTTGAACACCTCCTGGCTGCTGGCGACGGTGTAACGGACAGCGATTTTCGGATGACTGCGCTGAAACCCTGTGATGAGCGGGGCAAAAGCCATGGTATCGGTGGTGGAGAGGATGTGAAGGGAATCGGCGCCCCCGGCGAATACGCGTTCCTCCTCGATTTCGAAGCCGCCTGATGCGTTCGCGAGCGCACAGGTTAGCGTAAGGGCAGCAATAGCCGGGCGCATGCGCCTCCTCCCTTCCTGTCGGTGATTTCGAAAGTGCCGCCGTGTGCTGCCGCGACCTCACGCACGATCGTCAGGCCAAGTCCGGAGCCAACGACATCGTCGACGTTCGAGCCACGAACGAAACGCCTGCCCAGCTCATAGGTGGACGCACCGCAGAGACCGCGGCCGCTATCCGCTACCGTGACCGTTGTGGTTCTGCGATCCTTGGCGAGCGCAATCCGGATGCAGCTGTCAAACGGAGAGTATTTTATCGCGTTGTCGATCAGGTTGCGGAGCGCGCTCTCAACCATAAGGCGATCGCAGCGCAGGCGCACCTGTCCCGCGGGAAGCGACAGCGCGAGCTCGATATCCTTGATCTCAGCCGCCGGTTCGAATGCCTGCACGACAGCCCGTACCAGCGCACTCAGGTCAAGAGTCGCATCATCGCGTTGGTCGGTTCGGTAAATCACAGCCGCGTGGTCAAGCAGCTGGGATGCGGTTCTGGCGCTGTCCTCAACAGCCCGTATCATCTGGTGCAGGGATTCACGGGAGTCGGAATCGCTGGCTTGTCGCAGCGCTATCTCCGCTTGTGCCCGGACGGTTGCAAGCGGCGTGCGGATGTGATGCGCCGCTTCGGCAATGAAAGTCTCGGTTCGCGACAGCGCCACCCGAAGGCGGGAAATGAAGTCATTGAGCGAGTTCACGAACGGCGCCAGTTCGGATGGCGTGGTATCCGTTACCGGGCGAAGGTCCTGCGGCCCGCGCTGGCCAACGGCTTGGGCGAGACGGCGCAGAGGATGGAGAACCGATGTCGCGGTTAGAAGTGAAAGAAGGGTCGCGACGACGAAGAATCCGAGACCGAGTGCCGCGGCGCGGTTCGCCATTGTGGCGACAACAGCCGCCTGGCCCTGACGTGTCTGCGCGACCATAACGACAACTCGGACTGGAGAG
>JAJEAY010000275.1 GCA_022824145.1 Rhodobacter sp.
ATTTCCTGAAATCCGGGTTCACGCCATACTGCGATCCTGCTGGTCTATGCTGCCGAACGGAAATTCTCGAAGACCCGGAAATTGCTGGAAAAAAAGCTACCGGACGAACTGTCATCAGTTTCCGGGGTCAGGACGTCTGAATTTGGGAACCGCCCTCTACCGGGCAGGCCGTCCCTGACATTTTCTGGATCGCGGCCGACACTTCGCGCATGTTCAGCTCCCGGGGACGGCCCGTCTTTTCGGGAGGCGAATCCAAAGGTCCGGGCACCGACCGTTCCGCGCCCGTCAAATCGGTTCAATGTCTGCCGGTTCGGCGTTCATGCACCCTGCCAGTGGTCCCGTCCCAAGCCATGCAATCCATCCTTTTTGGTGCAGAATTCAGCAGGGGAGAACATCACATCTGGGGAGGCCGCCCAACTTCTTGGTCAGGCTCTAAGTCCTTATGCCCGCCGCCTGCGTCGACCTTCACGACCCCCGGCTGAAGCTGCCTGCGACGCCGCCGGAAACGATGTGCCTTCGTTTACGGCGTCCAGAACACGGGCGAACCTGATCCATTTTCTGCCATTGGCGTCATGGTTCATCAGAAAATTGGCAGCATGAATCGCTTCCATCTCTACCGGACGAACGGGATTCATGATGGCGCTTGTCATGCCCGCGCCTATGGCCATTGGCAGAAACGCAGCGTTGATTCCGTGCCGATGCGGAAGGCCAAATGAAATGTTAGAGGCCCCGCATGTGGTGTTGACGCCAAGTTCCTCGCGCAGCCTGCGCACAAGCGCGAAGACCTGCCGTCCGGCGGTGGCCATCGCTCCAACTGGCATAACCAGCGGGTCGACGACGATGTCATGTGCGGGAATTCCAAAATCCGACGCGCGGTCGACGATCTTTTTTGCCACCTGAAACCGAATGTCCGGATCTTCGCTGATGCCTGTATCGTCGTTGGATATCGCGACAACCGGCACGCTGTGCTTCTTTACGAGGGGAAGGATCGCTTCCAGGCGTTCCTCCTCTCCGGTAACGGAATTCAGGAGAGGCCGGCCGTGAGCCACTTCGAGTCCAGCTTCAAGCGCGCCCGGGACGGAACTGTCAATGCATAAAGGAATGTCTACAAGCTGCTGAACTAACTCGATCATTTTCCGCATGAGTGGAGGTTCGGTCTCATTCGGGTTCGGGTTCGAGTTATAGACAACTCCCGCGTTGACATCGAGAACCATGGCCCCGCAGGCGACCTGTTCAACGGCGTCTTTCTCAACGGTTGAGAAGTCTCCTGCCTCGAGCTGCGCGGCCAGCACCTTGCGGCCGGTAGGATTGATCCGTTCACCGATCACGCAGAAGGGCTCGTCGAATCCGATGGTTACGGTTCCGGATCGGGATTCGATAACGGTGCGGGTCATCCAGGCAGTCTCCTTTTCATGCTGCACTCGCAGGTAGGGCGGCGTTTCCGCCATGTTCAGCTGCCCAGTGGGCGCAGGCACTTATTCCGCCAAGCGGAAAGAAGTGAACCTGTTCAATCCCAAATTCGGTGTTTGAGGCGTTATGTGCAGCCAGTTCCTCGACAAGTTCTGTGGGTTCGAACGGCTGCACCAGCCTAGTCAGATCCTTCGCGCGTCTCTGGAGGACTCTTAGGGAGTTCCCTACACCGCAGGCAATGGCGAACTTTATGAGCGTCTGAAGCCTTGCGGGTCCTGCGATGCCAATGTGAACCGGGAGTTGGACTCTCTCCTTCGCAAGTCGGTTTACCCATGCGACTATCGGCCCAGCCTCGAACGCAAACTGGGTGACAATGGCCATCTTTGCGTCGGTGCGTTCGGAAAACGCCTGCTTCCAGCGCAGGGCCTCCATGACGTTGCTGTCGGATCCGTCCGGGTCAATGTCTCTGTTTCCTTCGGGATGGCCCGCAACATGCAGGCGTTCGAACCCGTTTCTGTCGAAAAGGCCGGTTTCAATCAGCTGCATTGAAGAATGGAACTCTCCCACTGGCTCCGGCACGCCGCCAGCGAGAAGCAGCGCCTGACTGACTCCGGCCTCGCCTTGATAGCGGTTGATCCAGTCCTGAAGGATGTGCCTGTCTGGAATGATCCGCGCCGGAAAGTGCGGCATGACGGAGAAGCCGTCACTTGCGAGGCGACTGGCAGTATTCACCATCTCCTCGATGGAGGTGCCGTCGATATGCGCGATGTAGATGCGGGTGCCTTTCGGCAGAAGCGCGCGAAAGTCTTCGACCTTCGCCGCTGTACGCGGCATGACCTCGATTGAATAGCCGTGCAGGAACGACCTGACCTGGTCTTCCGGCATCGCTGGGCCACCGGTATCCCGGCGGAAGTTCAGAAGCGTCATGGCCGCCTCCAGCATGGTTAAGGGCTTCACGACCATCCGTCGCTTTCGATCAGCGACTTCAGTCGCTCGGGCGTATACTCCATGTCAATCCGGGTGGCTTCCGTTCGAGCCGCCTCGTCCTGATTCCCGTCGACAGAGTATGGCTCCGCCTTGCGGAAACCGTTTAGGTAATCGTCGGTGCCCGTCACTCCCGCTTTCATCGCAGCACGGTCAATTGCCTGCTCGAACCGCTCCGGTAGTGCAGCTTTTGCGCCACTGCGGCCCTTTCCGACTATGACCTGGGCCGGAATGTCGCGCCAGTAGACGACGGTGACATTGGGCATCGTTGGTTCCTTTCCGAAAACCTGTGCGCTTCTACGCTTCGGAAAGCGGCTTTCAGCGCTGTTTTTCGACACCTTCAGGGCGCGATGCGACGGCTCGCGGAATGCCGTCGCCACTTTGCAGTGCTGAGATCAGACAGTTCGAATCGCAGTGAAGGCGTACCGGAAGCAATGATTGACTGATCGGGCGGATTTTGTCGAGATTTTATGGGAAGGTGCCAGTCGGCATCCGCGGATGAAGTCGGTTTTTTTCCGAGGCAGCCCGGCCCCAGCGTCATTCGGCTTCGAAATGTCGGTCGATTCGACCGTAACAGTATTGGGACGGCCAGGTTCAGGACGCATTTATCCGCATTCAGCGGTACGGTTGGGCAGAAGTTCACGGCCAACGGGTTTGAAGGCTCTCTGGCCGACATCCGAAAGGTTTGACTTGCGCGGCGCCGAGAGGATTGCCTATCGTTACGGGAACCAGACTTCAAAAGGCGGTCTAGGCTGTGGCGAATCCTGTTCCAAGGGCATTTCCGGCACCGGTCGAACATCTCGCACCGGATCCTCCTGATTCGGTGGAAACCTATGCTGCCCTTGATCTTGGCACAAACAGCTGCCGTATGCTCATCGCCCAACCGAAGGGCAATCAGTTTCATGTGATTGACAGCTTTTCCAAACCTGTGCAGCTGGGGTATCGACTGGAGCGCAAGAGGTATCTGAGCCGCAGATCGATGGAACGGACGGTTCAGGCCCTGCGAATCTGCAGCCAGAAGCTTGACCAGCATGGAGTCCGGCGCATGCGGCTGGTCGCAACCGAGGCCTGCCGTCAGGCCGCAAACGGTGAGGCGTTCCTGGATCTGGTGAGGCGCGAAACGGGGCTTCACCTTGAAATTATCGACCCCAAGGAGGAGGCTCTGCTTGCGGTGGTCTCCTGTGCGCCGCTTGTGAGCACCAGAACCAAGCAGCTTCTGGTCGTCGACATCGGCGGCGGGTCCACTGAACTTGTCTGGATCGATCTAACCCGCGTGCCCAAAGCTGACCGTCCGCGCGCCATCATGCGGCTGAACAACGGCTTCAAACCTCTCGACAGTCCGTTCCCCCATGCGAGGGTCGTCGATTGGAAATCAGTTCAGCTGGGTGTTGCGACTCTTTGCGACAGATTCAGCGATGTTCAGGACGACGCCGGCAAGTTCGCGCTCATGAGCTGCCATTTCGAAGAGAAGCTGACTGATTTCGCGCCGTATGACGACATTCACAACAAGAAGGGATTTCAGATCATTGGAACCTCCGGAACTGTTACCACAGTCGCCGCGAGCCACCTTGGCCTCAGGCGATACGACCGAAACCGGATCGACGGGCTGCGGATGACGTCGGAACAGGTTGACCATGTAGTCCATGCCTATCTCAGGCTGGGGCCTGAAGGCCGCAGGCTTGACCCCCGTATCGGGCGGGACCGTCACGCTCTGATCATGTCCGGCGTTTCGATCCTGCAGGCGCTGTTAAGGGTCTGGCCGACGGATCGGCTTTCCGTTGCCGACCGCGGCTTGCGGGAGGGGCTTCTGTACGCACAGATGTACGCGGACGGGGTCCTGGAAGAAGGCCCTTATTGAAGCTCTTCGGTGGCGCAACGCGTTTTCGATGGGTATTTTGGGACTCGAGGCGCGGGAAACTGATCCGGAAGGAATGATGGCAAGGAAATCAAGCGGCCGCGGGCAGCGGGAACTCCGCGTCAGGGTCAAGACGGCGAAGGGACGGCGGACGGGTTCAACGCGATGGCTGGAACGTCAGCTGAACGACCCTTACGTGAAGCTCGCCAAGGCGGAAGGCTACCGCGGGCGGGCGGCGTTCAAGCTCCTTGAACTTGATGACAGGTTCAGGTTTCTGGATTCCGGAGCGCGGGTTGTTGATCTTGGATGCGCTCCGGGCGGATGGAGCCAAGTCGCGTCCAGCCGCGTGAACGCATCTGCCGCAAAGCCGGGCAGGGCGGTCGGCAGAGTGGTTGGCGTCGATATTCTGGCGGTCGCCCCAATTCCCGGAGTTGAACTTCACCAGTTGGACTTCCTGTCCGAAGGGGCGGACCGACAGGTAATGCGCTGGTTGGGAGGTCCGGCGGATGTCGTGCTGTCAGACATGGCGGCGGCAGCGTCCGGTCACAAGCAGACAGATCACCTCAGGATCATCGCGCTTTGCGAAGCTGCGGCGGACTTTGCCGTTGACGCGCTTGCGGAAGGAGGCGTGTTCGTCGCCAAGGTTCTGGCAGGCGGGGCGGAGGGAAACCTGCAGGCAACACTCAAGCAGCGTTTCAGAAAGGTGGTCAACGCAAAGCCACCCGCTTCGCGCTCAGACAGTTCGGAGCGTTACGTGGTTGCAATGGGCTTCCGACGGCCCGCTTCGACAGTTCCTGAAGCCAGCGGAGGCGCCGACGGCACCCTCAGTGCGTGAAGCTGGAATGGGCACGGAATCCTATCATCGCACTGTGCCGACGCTGGACTCAGCAAGCCACTCGTTCAGTTTAGACCACCGACGACGACCGGAGGTTTTCCTGGTCGCGATCGCGACTGCCTTTTTCTGCCCAACCACCACAACAAGCTTTCTTCCGCGGGTGACCGCAGTGTAAAAAAGATTCCGCTGCAGCATTGCGTAGTGCTGAGTCATGACAGGAATGACCACCGCCGGGAATTCCGACCCCTGGCTCTTGTGAACCGTTATCGCGTAGGCAGGTACCAGAGTATCCAGTTCGCTTAAGGGAAATATGACGGAGTGACTGTCAAACCTAACGGTCATTTCGCCGTCGTCAGCGTTTACTGCTTCGACCGTTCCTATGTCGCCGTTGTAAACGTCCCGGTCATAATCGTTCTGGATCTGCATCACCTTGTCGCCCACTGCAAAGGTCCATCCGAAGCGCTCGACCTTGTCATCCTTTGCAGGGTTGATGGCGGCCTGAAGTTCGATATTCAGCGAACGGGCCCCCACGCCGCCACGGTTCATCGGGCACAGCACCTGGATGTCCTTGACCGGATCAAGTCCAAAACGTCGTGGTATCCGGCTACGGACAAGCTCAATGACTCGTGGCACGGCCTGTTCCGGATCATCCGCAGGCACAAAGTAAAAGTCTGTTTTACCCTCGGAGTTGCTTAAGTCGGGAAGCCTGCCCTGGTTGATTCGATGAGCGTTGGTAACGATCTGGCTTTGAGCCGCCTGTCGGAAAACCTCTCGTAATGTAACAACCGGAACAGCGCCGGAGCCTATGATGTCGGCAAGCACCTGACCAGGACCAACGGACGGAAGCTGGTCGATATCGCCGACAACCAGCAGCGCCGAATCGCTCGGAATCGCCTTGAGCAGCGAATTCATCATAGGCACGTCCACCATCGAACTTTCGTCAATCACGAGCAGGTCGCAGTTCAGCGGATTGTCTGCGTTCCTCCTGAAGCCAAAGGAACTGGGGTCGAACTCGAGAAGGCGATGGATCGTCTTGGCCTCCCGGCCAGTTGTTTCCATCAGCCGTTTGGCTGCCCGGCCAGTGGGGGCACAAAGGAGAATGTTCACTGACCTTGCGTTAAGAACGCGCAGTATCGAGTTGACTATTGTTGTTTTTCCGACACCGGGACCGCCTGTGATCACGAGGATCTTCGACCGGATCGCAAGCCGGATGGCATCGTTCTGGCTCTCGGCCAGCAGAAGGCCGGTTTGTCTCTCGATCCATGGCAGCGCCTTCTCGGCGTCGATCGGAGTCCAGGGAAGGGAACCATTCGCGATCCGTCTGAACTGTTCGGCGATTTCGCGTTCTGCGGAATGCAGCCTAGTCAGGAATACGCATTCCGTTTCGCGGATCGTGTCGCTTGTCACGACGCGGTCGGCGAGTTCCATACGTATCGCGTCCTCGATCAGGTCGGTAGAAACCTCAAGCAGTTTCTCGGCAAGACTGACCAGCTCGGCATGCGGCAGTCCGCAGTGTCCGTTGCTCACCGCTTCACTCAGGGCGAAGGAAATTCCCGCGCGTACACGGATCGTTGCGGTCTTTTCGATTCCCAGTTTTTCTGCGATCAGATCGGCGGTGCGGAAGCCGATTCCAACGATGTCCTTCGCCAGTCTGTAGGGATTTTCGCTCATGACCTGCACGGAATCGATGCCGTAGGTTTTGAAAATTCTTACGGATCTTGACGTTCCTACCCCGTGCTGGTGCAGAAAGACCATAATTTCCCTGATGACCTTTTGGTCGGCCCAGCCGTCTGTGATTTTCGCGGCGCGTATCGGGCCGATGCCGTTCACTTCACGAAGTCGCTCAGGACTGGTTTCAATGATGTCGAAGACATCGATTCCGAACTGCTTGACCAGCCGTTTTGCGTAGACCGGTCCGATTCCTCTGATCATTCCAGAACCGAGGTATTTTTCAATTCCGTCGGTAGTGGAGGGAGATGAGGTCTTCAGGAATTTTGCTTTGAACTGAAGGCCGTAGGTCCGGTCATTGATCCACTTTCCGGTTGCAGTGATCCATTCGCCAGCGGAAATCGCGGGAGCGTGGCCGACTGCGGAAACCAGTTCGCGGTGGCCGCGCGCCTTGACGCGCAGCACACAGAAACCGTTTTCGTCATTATGGAACGTCACGCGCTCGATCTGCCCAGCGAGCACTTCGTTCGCGCCCGCTGCAGGTGCTGGCGTGGACGTTTTCAAATCGACTCTCCGAGTCGCCGCATCCAACTCATAAGTGCGAGGCGGATGTGACCAAAGGAACGGGCTGCCAGAGCGTCATTGGCTGCGCAACGGCAATTGAACCATCGGAGGCGGGTTCCAACCAGCAACAAAGCTCTTACATCCACGGTCGCGTACTATCCCAGTCTTGACGGCCTTCCATGCGACGTCGTTAGCCTCGACAAGGTAGACTGCATAAGCGTTCATGACCCTCGGCTTTCCGAAGAGCGTTGCCTAGCTTCGACAATCTATTTGTTGGATTGCGAATTGGGAAGTCCCCAAGGTGATTAAAGAGTTCTCCTCTTTTCACCGCTTCAGCGTTCCCAGGCCAACCATCGGCAGTCGGGCGTAAGTCGGATCCTGATCTGGCGCTGCTTGCGCGGGTCGAGCGGTTCGGATGGCAGGCGCCAGAAACTGAATCCGTTTGCGGGCAGGAGATCCGGTGCCGAAAGTGAAGAGACGGTTGACCCGCGCTTGCACGCACTTGCAGGCCGGCAGATGCCAAGCGCCGATGCTCATGCTGCCGCAGCGAGTTACGGTCAGCAGTCGGATGCGGACGATTGTGCGATAGCTGCCACTGGTTCCGCTTGAAAATCCACCAGCGTGACCAGTTCGGCCAACTGAGAGCCAACGCGGCAACCATTCCCGAATTGAATGCGATTCGCGTTTATCTATTGCCAGAGGCATGTTGAAATGCACCGGTCAAAAGACCGGCGGCCTGATTGGGAAGGGCGGCAGCCCATCAGCGCGGTTGGAGATAGCAGGAAAGTGCGTGTTTCCGTGCAAATCCTCTCAATCTGCCGCATGTGCTTTGCATTGTCTTGGCACAGCCAGAATTCAGTTCCGGCCTTCGAGCAGCAGTTTCCTGACTTCGGACAAGCCTGCCTTAACTTCGGCAACGTCGGCCGCCAGCGCGTCAATCCGCGCCTCGGTCTGCGCCTGGTTCGCCCGCATTTCCCCGCGCAGATCAGTGACGGTCACCGCCAGCCAGCCCATGAAACCCAGAGAAGCGGCAAGCAGGACAGCGGTCAGACCGACGGCCATCGAGTCGCCGGCCATGTCGCCGCACCGCAGTTCTCGGAACGGGATCGCGGTCAGTTCGACGCTCGCCCCGGCGTTGCGCAGTTCCTCGCTTGTCACGGCGATGCTCGGTTTCCTGCCTCCGTCCCGCCCGCAAGGATAGCCGATTCCTTGCAGCTTCAATTCCCGGGCTGAACCGAGCATTGTCAGCCATCCTCCGCCTCCCCGAATCCGGCACGGCACATTGTGGCCGGGGTAAACAGAACCGTCAAAACGGATTTGCGGCTTGGCCCCCAGGCCAGATCCAGGGACAGGCCAAGTCCTGGCTGCCCGAAAACCGGCGATCATGTCGGCGTCCAGAGATTGCCGGCCGCCTCTTCATGGCCCAAGCCATGGAAACGGTTTTCAGAAAAAACCGGCAAGTCGTTTCCGCCGAACATCCCGGGCGCGGCAGCCGGATCCCGAACAATAGAAAACTAAAATGAAAACAACAGTATATGGCGGAGAGATGAGCGTCGACTGGATGATCGTCCCGGCGACAATACGGGTGATTGGACGCACAGGTCATCGGACGATTCTGACTCTTGGAGACGAGGGAACCGGTGTGGGAAGTCGAAGGGCGGTTCACAAATCTGGTCGGTTCGCTGCCGATGATCTGAATCCGCCACATCTACGGGTCAATCGGCGACCATCCCAACTCTCGCTCGATGTCAGCACGGAATGCAGTTCGTATGGGAGCAGGTGTCAGTCGGACGTAATTTTCTGCCTCTGTTGCTATATCATTGTTTCGCAGGCACTTCAGATAGCTGATGACGTTGTCGGAATTCAGTTTCTTGCCAGTCTTTTCTTCGAAGTTGGATGGGAGCGCGGTCCAGACGACACCTTTATACCCGAGTTGCTCAGCCCATTTGCCGATGGCAGCGACTTCATCATGGCCTGAATTTGGATTCCGTGACCAAATACCGATTCTATCGCGGGAGGTTCCTTCGCGGGCAGCGAGTGCGCAGCGGGCGGCCTTTACTGAAGTAACATCCATGACTGCGTAGAAGACCTGTATCGGCTCGGCGCCTGGTGTGATGACGAGAGTGATGCGCCCGTCCTGCGACTTTCCTGCGAACTCTATCGGCCAACACGGGTCCGTTGCGGGACCAAAGTGAATTTGAACCTACCTTCATTGGTAAGGTGCCCGGATTCCTGATTAATGACCCCCAATCCGAGGCAAACGATCATTGAAACCGATCCGGAAAGAGCGACGCTTCAGACTAAGAGGCCGATGACCGCGACGGCAAGGCCGATCATCGCGGCCATGGTCAGCAGAATCTGTGTTTCCCGCCTGGCCCCTTCCTTCCCGCGTTTCGCCATGTCCGTCCGTAAGCGTTCAAGGGTGGCTAAAAGATCGGCTTGCATCGAGTTCATGCGTTCCTCCAGAACGGTGAGTTGCCGGCCGTTTCCGTCAAGTGCCCGTCAAACCATGCGTCGGCCGTCCTGACCAGCTTCCTGCAGAACCCCCGATGCCTGCGACGCCGGACATGGTGCAAACTGTGATACACACTAGGTCAAATTTTGGAGAAATGCATTAAAAACAAAAGACTAAATAGATGCGGTGGCGGAGAGACAGGGATTCGAACCCTGGGAACCCGTGAAGGCTCAACGGTTTTCGAGACCGCCCCGTTCGACCACTCCGGCACCTCTCCGCGCTCGGGTCGGATCTCAAACTTAGATTGTGTGGATTTTGAGCGCAACCTGATTCGTGGAGTCCCGCGTAACAGATCGAACTTTATTCGGACACACGGCTCACAAAGATCACAGGGCATTCCCACGCTAAGACTCGGCTGATTCCTGTTGACAGCGGGCGTCGCCGCGTTGCAGGCGCCTACGGTCGGACGTGACCGCGATTTCCTCTGGCGTTCCCGCGCCGCCCTGCGCGCGATCCCGCAGGCACGGAATCCGGCCGGAAAGTCCCGATTCCGCATCCATTCGCCGTCAGTCCGCACAGCCGGCGGCAGCGTGGGAAAGTCCTGCAAAGATCCGCCTGAAACAGAGACAGTGCCCACTGCTGAATACGCTATTCGCCATCTCGGCGAGGCATGGCGGTCCATGAATGTCGCTACGAATTTTCATGCCGAATGGGCTTGACTATTTTATTCAGTGCTTCAATAAACCCCAACCCGGCTGCATTTGGTGGCTGGATCCTATATGCATCACGCCTAAAGGCGCGCTGTCTGAGGCGGCTGTAAGCCGGAACATCTCTGAATGAGAGGCCATAAGACGCGGAAGAGAACGGAGAAAGCGGATGTTCGCGGTTCTAAAGACCGGTGGCAAGCAGTACAAAGTGACTAATGGTGATATTCTGCGGGTCGAAAAGCTCGCTGCAGTCGCCGGAGACACTGTACAGTTCAACGAAATTCTGATGGTTGGCGAAACGGTTGGCGAACCGTTTGTCGAGGATGCTGGGGTGCAGGCCGAGGTGATCGACCAGATCAAGGGCGACAAGGTCATTCACTTTGTCAAGCGCCGCCGAAAGCATGGCTCCAAGCGAACGAAGGGCCATCGACAGCAGCTGACACTTCTTCGGGTAACTGAAGTCCTTGAATCTGGCGCCGCAAACTCCGGGGTCAAAGTTGCGATTGGTGCGGGTTCCGCTCCGCATACGCTCGTTTCTGACGAGGCCGGAATTTCAAGCACACAGGAAGATGGTGGAGGTATGGCGGCGATTCCGAACGATGATGCGGTGCCCAGTGCCGCCGACATCGAAGACGGAAGTCCATCCGCTACGGAAACGGTTCTCGAATCGGAGGGGACAGACGAAACCCTACACGTCGAGACTGAAGCCGATACAGATGCCGATGTCCCGGAAACACAGCCGGATCCGTCTGATGCGGCGGAAACGCCGCAAGCGGAACCGCAGGAGTCCGTCGTCGCTGCCGCAACCCAATCCGATTTAGCCGCCGAATCCGACTCGTCGCCTGACCGGTCAGATGAAGGCGAAGACAAGGTTGACCAGGCCAAATCGGCGGCCGAAAACTGAGGAACTGACAGATGGCACACAAAAAAGCAGGTGGTTCAAGCCGGAACGGACGCGACTCAGCCGGGCGTCGCTTGGGTGTAAAGCTCTTTGGAGGCCAGCACGCGATTCCTGGCAACATCATCGTGCGGCAGCGTGGCACCAAATGGTGGCCTGGCGAAGGTGTTGGCATGGGTAGGGACCACACCATATTTGCGAAGGTGGAAGGTCACGTCAAATTCCATAAGGGCCTCAAGGGGCGCACATTCATTTCGGTGTTCCCACCAGCGGAGCCTGCCGAGTAGTTCCGCCCGCATGGTCGGCCAACGGTCCCAAGGTTCGGGCAGGTTCCGTTCCTTCAGGTTTCTGATTCTGTGATCAAATGGATCCCTTGGGGAGATTGGGACAGAACGGACGCGCTGTGCTGTCGACTGTCCGTGAATCGGGAGCCAGCCAAGAAGTCTAGCCAGGATCAGGTCAGCGAGGCTCCGGTCAAAATGGTTTTGGTCTGGTCCTAGGATGTATAGCGGAAAACGCAGTGCCCGCCGGCTCATTGACCTCCATGCCTGATTGGGGCGCATTGCCACAAATGGCCGCTGATTTGAGCTGCCGTTGCCGATGCTCTAGTTTCGCTCCGAAGCCGATATGAAGTGTCCCGATGAAATTCCTCGATCTTGCAAAGGTATATATCCGTTCGGGATCCGGTGGCTCCGGCTGCGTGTCTTTCCGGCGTGAGAAATTCATTGAATACGGAGGTCCGGATGGCGGCGACGGGGGAAAGGGCGGCGACGTTTGGGCAGAAGCCGTTGACGGACTTAACACGCTGATCGATTTCCGGTACCAGCAGCATTTTTTTGCCAAGAACGGCCAGGGCGGCATGGGTCGGCAGCGCACTGGAAAGAGTGGCTCGGACATTGTCCTGAAGGTTCCGGCTGGAACGGAGATCCTCGAAGAGGACAGGGAGACGGTGCTGGCCGACCTGAGAGAAGTTGGCCAGCGGTGCCTGTTGGCAAAGGGCGGTAACGGCGGTTTCGGAAATCTGCGGTTCAAATCTGCCGTAAATCAGGCGCCACGCCGCGTTAACCAAGGTCAGAAAGGCGTCGAGCGAACTGTGTGGCTGCGACTTAAGCTGATCGCCGATGCTGGCCTGCTTGGTTTGCCCAACGCTGGCAAGTCGACGTTTCTGTCTGCGACCTCGAATGCCAGACCGAAGGTTGCGGACTATCCTTTCACCACACTGCATCCGAATCTCGGAGTGGTAGCAATAGACGGGTCTGAGTTTGTCTTGGCCGACATTCCCGGTCTGATCGAGGGTGCCCACGAGGGCAGAGGTCTCGGTGACAGGTTCCTAGCGCATGTTGAACGTTGCTCCGTCCTGCTGCATCTGATTGATGGTACGGCGGAAAATCCGGTGGAGGATTACCGGATCGTAATCAGGGAGCTTGATGAATATGACGGCGCCTTGGCGGAGATTCCGCGTGTTACAGCACTCAACAAGATCGACGCGCTGGGCCGCGACCAGATTACCAGATGGATTGCCGAGCTGGAAACTGAGGTAGGTGGTCCGGTGCTGTCAATGTCGGGAGTCAGCGGACAAGGTGTGAAAGAAGTGCTGCGAGCGGTGCACGCCGAGATCAGGGAACGTGTTTCGATTGCCGCGCAAAGCCGTATGGAGGGCGGGGCATGGCACCCCTGAGTCGCACACGGCGGCTGGTCGTAAAGGTTGGCTCGGCGCTGCTGGTCGACCGAATTAGCGGCTCACTGCGGTCAGACTGGCTAAAAGGCCTGGTCGATGACGTTGCGGGGTTCAGGCGCCGTGGCGTTGACGTGGTCCTGGTGTCTTCCGGTTCCATTTCCCTTGGCCGTGCAGCTCTTGGCTTGCCGAACGGAGTGCTGGCACTGGAACAGTCTCAGGCCGCTGCTGCCATCGGTCAGATTCGATTGGCGAGGGCATATGAGGAAGCACTGGCGCCGCACGGCCTGAAAGCCGCTCAGGTGCTTCTTACACTGGAGGACAGCGAGAACCGAAGACGTTATCTCAATTCCCGCGCTACGCTTGATCAGCTCCTGCGGCTGGGCGCAGTACCTGTTGTCAACGAGAATGACACTGTCGCGACCGATGAAATCCGGTTTGGCGACAATGACCGCCTTGCTGCCCGTATCGCTGTCACAGTTGGCGCTGACACGCTGGTGCTTCTCTCGGACGTGGATGGTTTCTATTCCGGCGATCCGAGGGTGAACGCCAATGTGCAACGATTTGATGTAATAGAAAAAATTACGCCTGAAATCGAGAAGATGGCAGGTGATGAAGGCACAGGGCTTTCCAAGGGCGGGATGAAAACCAAGTTGATGGCAGCCAGGACAGCCACGAGTGCCGGCTGTGCGATGGCAATTACAAAGGGAACGGGAATTCGGCCGCTGACTGGCCTGGAAGATGGTGCGGCGGCGACCTGGTTTACGGCGGAGGGTGATCCGCAAACCGCCCGGAAGGGTTGGATCGCTGCAATGAAGCCGAAAGGCGAGGTCATCGTGGATGCCGGTGCCGTGCGTGCGCTGCAAACCGGCAAGTCTCTTCTTCCTGCCGGTGTGACGGAGGTCACAGGCGTCTTCGGACGAGGTGATTCGGTGACGATCAGAGGGCCGGACGGCGTATTTGGAAAAGGCCTGGTACGATACACAAGCTCCGAAGCTGTCCTGATCAGCGGGAGAAGGTCAGGTGACATCGAGTCCGTCCTGGGTTATCCGGGCAGGGCGGCCCTGATACACAGGGACGACATGGTAACATGATGGAAATGCTATGAAGGACTTTGACGACATTCCGGCAATGATGGCCGACCTTGGCGCGCGAGCAAAGGCTGCGGCGGCGGAACTGGCTTTTGTTCCTTCCGGGAAAAAGGTCACCGCGCTGGAAGCAGCAGCTGCCTCAATGCAGGAAAGATGCGCTGAAATTATCTCGGCGAATGAAATGGACCTGGCCTATGGCCGGGAAAAGGGATTGAGTGCGGCGATGCTGGACCGGCTGATGCTGGATGAATCGCGAGTCACATCGATGAGGGACGGACTTCTAGCAGTAGCGTCCCAGCAGGATCCGGTGGGAGGGGTAATCGCTGAATGGAAGCGGCCAAACGGGCTGGAAATCAAGCGGGTACGCACTCCGCTGGGAGTGGTGGGCGTAATTTATGAGAGCCGACCTAATGTGACCGCCGATGCCGGGGCGCTTTGCCTTATGGCCGGAAACGCGGTGATCCTCCGCGGTGGATCAGAGAGTTTCCATTCTTCCGGCGCGATCCATTCCTGCCTTGCTGAAGGTCTTCGCAGCGCCGGATTGCCCGAAGACTCGATTCAGCGTGTTCCCACGCGAGACAGATCCGCTGTGAGCGAAATGCTGGCGATGACGGATTTCATCGACGTCATCGTTCCGCGCGGTGGCAAGGGGCTTGTGGGATTGGTGCAGCAGGAGGCCCGGGTTCCGGTGTTCGCCCATCTTGAAGGCATCGTTCATATATATCTCGACCGGGACGCGGACATGCGAAAGGCTGTCGATGTGGTGCTGAATTCCAAAACGCGCCGCACTGGAATTTGCGGTGCAGCAGAATGCTTGCTGATCCATCAGGACATTACGCAGTCGATTGGCAGGGCCGTCGTTGATGCGCTGGTTGAAAAGGGAGTAACGGTTCATGGAGACGCGACGCTTCAGGGATTTCAAGGCGTTGTACCAGCCACCCAGTCTGACTGGGGCCGCGAATATCTAAGCATGGACATTGCGGCGAAGGAGGTTGGCAGCTCTGACGAAGCGGTATCTCACATTCGGAGATATGGATCCGGTCACACCGACTGCATCATTACCGAAAACGATGCAACTGCGGGCCGTTTCTTTGAACGACTCGACAGCGCGATACTGATGCGCAATTCCTCTACCCAGTTCGCCGATGGGGGTGAGTTCGGGATGGGTGCCGAGATTGGAATCGCGACTGGCAAGATGCATGCCCGAGGTCCAGTTGGAACTGCCCAGCTGACGAGCTTCAAGTATTTGGTGACAGGTGACGGTGCAGTCCGAGCGTGAACGAGATTAGGGCGATGGAACGAGGGTGGTTTATTGCCAGTCGCGAGCAATCGAGGTGTGGTGCCAGCATGGAGAATCGGTTCGGTTTTTCAGCGCATTGACCGGTCTTTACGTAGGATTTCATGAACATTGAGGGCCCTTTTCTGAGCGCTTCATTTGATTCGACGGTCGGTTCGTGCCGCCTTGAGGTGATTCGGCGCGTGGCGGAGACCCGGTAGGGCGCTGAAATCCTGGATCCGACGTCCGCTGCCAAACCGAATTCTCAACAGCGCCTTCGGGCAGTGTGCACCAGCTGCCATGCATCAGAAAGGCCAGAACAGTCGCCCATCGTCGTCACGACATCTTGGTATCGTTCCCTTCAGGCCAGGTGGCGGTGGCCTTTCCGCGAGTTTGATTGATTCAGAGTCCTCCTGTCGCGTCCAACATTCGGGTTTCCAGTATCAACTTGCTTTGAAGTTAGGTGTATTGAAGCCGACATTCCCGAGGCAGCGGTGAATTCAGGCGTTTGACGAGAGCATCCGGCCGATGCGTATGCTATGTATTTGGAAGATCAGCGCTGGGACTTGGGAGGATGGAGTGGAAGAGCTCAACGCGATGCTTGAACCAGGTATGCTCGTCCGCCATCCGAACAGGCCGGATTGGGGATTGGGGCAGGTGCAGTCCAATATCGGTTGGGGGTGCGTTTCTGATATGGGGTAAGTTATTCCCGTTCTGTTCACCTTTCAAACGCTACATGTTCGCCTGTCCATGTTAATCCGCGCCGTTGAGTCACGATTCCCGCCTTCCAGGCCGCCCCTTCGGCTTCCCAAGGCGTG
>JAJEAY010000137.1 GCA_022824145.1 Rhodobacter sp.
CCCGTGCCCGCATGGCGTCGGTCAGCACCGTTCTGCCATCGCTCATTCTGTCGCCTGCCCGTTTTGCCAGAAGCTGCCTGCGCCGCCTTTTCGGCGGTCATTGGGGCATCCGCTAGCATCAATTCGCCCGAACCGCAACCAGACCGTCAACAGGCCCAAAGACACTATGCAAGAAAAAATCCAGTCCGTCAAGAGGGGAACCACTACCATTTATCATCTTCAAGCAGGCCACCTTAGTCGACGAAATGGTTCAGTCTTACAAGGGAATCTCGGTGCAAAACAGCTAAACTCGACAGCTTGTCGATCAATTTTCTTGGCCGTTGGTCTTATGATTGTGATTTGCTGCCAAGGGATTTTCTCGGCGTCCCAGTCACTTGGAGATCGTGGGAATTGCGGTTACGAAACAACGATTTCTATACCGGAATAGCCGGGGGTGGATGCCCTCAAGGCTATCGTTTCCATCGGTCGGCGGCATTCCGAACAGGCATCGGGAATTTTTGGGACTCCGATGCTGCCTAAACGTATCCTGCAAGTTGGGTCAGAGTCTGCGACAAGGATCCGAATGTTCGGAGGTCGAGGCAGGATGTGCTTCTTGAAAGCGCAAGGCATTGCGGTTGACCGGCTCGATCCGGTTATGACCATTGTGCGGGCAGGATGATCCCGTAACACGGAAATCCGCTCATGAGTCCCCGAGCTATCAAACCATGTCCCCAACGGCGCTTCTTGGCAAACTTTTCACCTAGCCAATGCTGTCTTCCACCCGGAACCCAGAGGGAACCCTGTCGCGACCATCCAGAACAAGGTCCGCCATCACTTCAGCCACTCCAGGTGCGACCCCGAATCCGATCTTGAATCCACCATTGGCAACGAAATGGCCATCTCTGCCGGGCCATGGACCAAGAATTGGTGCTCGGCTCTTTGCGCGAGGTCTCACCCCGGCCCATCGCGCCAGAACCGGTGCGCCTCTCAGACTCGGGCAGATTTCGGTTGCACGTTCAAGAAGCGTCTCAGCGCGCGAGCTGGATGAATGAAGAGAGTCAGATCCGCCTGCATCAATCGATCCGACCGCAACCGTGCCGTCGGCATGCGGAACGATATGCAATCCGCCTGCGAACAGTTGCGGAACGTCACCCGCGTCATGCCGCAATGAAACCGCCTGCCCCCTAGTCCCGTCTCCTGCCGTTCGGCCGATATCCTCGGACAGATCCTGCAGCCCCTCATAACCGGTGGCCCAGACCACCTGCCCCTTCACTAAAGCCTCGCCCAATCGAATTTGGCCACCCAGTTCCCGAATGGCGCCTGCAAGACACAGACATGCGGATTTCGGCTGAAGGCGAGCCGAAAGCGTGTCGAAGATCACATAGCCGGTCCCGCTTGCTGGGCACCATTCGGCGAAGTTGCATGTGGGCAGAACGTCCCAATCCGCCCTTCCTCGCCAGTTCGAGCGTGCGCTTCCGCTCCGGACGCGCGCCAGTTCCAACGCGCGCTGGTCAGCGATAGGCTGAAGGCGACCTCCGCGTCTGAAACCTGAGGAGAGTCCGGAAATCTGTTCGGCCTCACGCCAGAACTGCTCCGCCATTATGAGACTCCGGAACTGAAACTCCTTCTTTTCGTTCCAGTTATCAGGCACATGCGGTGCGAGAGCGCCAAGCGGACCGCCGCTCGCTCCAGACGCCAGAGCGCGTTTCTCGACCACACACACCCGTGCGCCGCGCCTGGCACAGACATAGGCAATTGACAGGCCGAAAACGCCGCCGCCCATAACGGTAACGTCGATCATTGCCAATTGCTGGCCCCCTGCCCTATGTCACCCACCATGCTCGACAGAATAAGGCAGCGGATGACAGAGAGCCAGCGGACGGAACTGACATGGACAGCCGACGCCGTGCCTGTCTCGGCTCGCTTTGGCGATCCATATTACTCCCTTAGGGGAGGACTTGCGGAATCGCGGCATGTGTTCCTTGCCGGCAATGACCTTCCGGGACGGTTCAGGACCGGATTCAGGATCGCCGAACTCGGGTTCGGAACTGGGCTGAACATGCTTGCCGCCCATCTATCCTGGCGCGGATCCCGAATGCCGGGCGCTTTGGCATATACCGGTTTCGAAGCGTTTCCCATGGCGTACGATGACATGAAACACGCCCTCGCGGCATTCCCCGAAGTTCACCCGGTCGCCGAACCGCTGCTCGACGCGTGGCGGTCGGGCAAGACACGATTTTCCGCCCCCGGGCTGCACGTCGAGATCGTAATTGGGGACGCCCGACAGACGCTTCCCCTCTGGCGGAACAAAGCGGACGCCTGGTTTTTGGACGGCTTCGCTCCTGCTAGAAACCCTGAGCTCTGGGAACCGGAGCTCATGCTGGAAGTTGCCCGCCACGCACGCCCGGGCACCACAATAGCAACCTATTCTGCTGCAGGCAGCGTGCGGCGCGCGCTCGCAACCGCTGGCTTCGAAGTGGAGCGGACCTGCGGTTACGGCGGCAAGCGGCACATGACCAAAGGAAAGATCCCGCTGTGAGCCAGCAGCAGCATGTTCTGGGCATCGCGCTGATGGCAGTTTCCATGCTGATCTTCGCTGCTCAGGACGGACTCAGCCGCTACCTCGCCGCCGAGTACAATGTGATGATGACAGTCATGGTCCGCTACTGGTTCTTCGCGGCGTTCGTATGGGCGCTTGCATCCCGAGCGCCCGGCGGGCTGCGTGAGACTGCAGCAACGGCCCAGCCGGTTCTTCAGATAGGCCGCGGACTGCTGCTGGCAGCGGGAATCTGTTTAATGGTGACCGCATTCACCGTACTCGGACTGGTTGAAAGCCATGCAGTGTTTGCCTGCTATCCTCTTCTGGTGGCCGCGCTGTCCGGACCGATTCTTGGAGAGCGGATCGGCGTTCTGCGCTGGGCAGCGATCGCCTGCGGATTTATTGGCGTACTTGTTATTCTAGAGCCGGGATTCGGCGTGTTTTCAGGTTACGCGCTGGTCGCATTCTGCTCTGCAGTTACGTTCTCTCTTTATTCCCTGCTCACGCGCTATGCGTCACGTCAGGACAGCGCGATGACCAGCTTTTTCTGGACCGGCATGGCTGGATCCGTGGCAATGTCACTTGTCGGAATCTGGTTCTGGGAGCCGATGTCGGCAGCGGACTGGGGACTCATGGCAATGCTCTGCATTACAGGGGTTATCGGGCACTGGACCCTGATCCGCTGCTACGAGGTAGCTGAAGCCGGTGCGGTCCAGCCATTCGCTTACCTCCACCTCGTATTCGCATCCGCGATTGGAGTGACCGTTTTCTCCGACGATCTGGAACGAAACGTGGTACTCGGAGCCGGGATCGTCGTGGCCTCAGGAATTTTCGCGCTGTGGAGGGAAAACCGGGCACGGGGGCCATAAGTACAGTCTTGAAATTAATGACACAGATCCTGCTGCAGGTGCGGATACCTACGGAAACCGAAACTGACAGCCGGTGTCTCACTCGCGGAACACGGCGACATAATCATCAAAGATGAACAGCCGGTTTCGGCGTCTTCCTGTGATCGTGTGACCCGCTTGGTCAAGTCATCAGCCCTCGGATCAAAGGGAACAATTTGTTGGCCTGTCCTGTGACGGGCGCATCGGAATTCCCAGATATCAGCATGAATTGCAGCCCGGACAGGATTCGAACCTGTGGCTGACCGCTCGTGAGGCGGTCGCACTATCCAGCTGAGCTACGGAGCCTGAACATGTGAGGTCAAAACGGGGATCTTGGGACGAGCCATCCGGAAAATTCCATTTGAGTGACTTCCGAAAGCCCGAAAGCCGCGCCCGCCGCTCAGCGCGATTTCGTCGACGGGCGTTTCTGAAACTCCCGGTTTCACATCCCGGACTCCTCCCACTTTCCGGAAAACGCCGGTGGATTCAGTGATTCCGACCTTCATGCGCCGCCTGGACAGCCAGTCTCCGCTCGTACTGATCAGGAACGTTTCGTGGTACTGCGACGACGGGTCGGTTTTGAACCAGTGCACTGCCGAGTTCCGTGACCTTGGTCCACAGGCACGAAGGCAACTTTATCGCAACCATAATTCCTGTTTTATATCAGATATATGGATAGTTTGGTTGACTTAAGCGCAGAACGCTGATATTAAGTGAACATGCTTGAGATAGCCAGAACTGACATTCTGAAGAGCCTCCTTAGGGACAACCCGTGGTGGAATTCCTCCTACAGGACATTTCAAAGCCCAACCGAGAAAAAGCGCGCCTATTTCGCGCCCTTCTCTGCGCTTGCGCTCGACTGGTCAGTACGGCGTTCAACCGTTCTGATGGGGCCACGCCGCGTGGGCAAGACGGTCATGCTGCGCCAACTGATCGAACAGGCGATTATGGATGGATTTGACGGTCAGAATATCCTGTTCGTCTCCATCGACACGCCCCTTTACAGCGGAATGCCGCTGTCGCGCCTGATCGGACTGTTCGAAGAGGTCACAGATCATGATCCAGAAGAGCGCCGGATCATCGTTTTTGACGAGATCCAGTATCTCAAAGACTGGGAATTGCACCTCAAGGTGCTGACCGACCAGCACCCGAACACGAGGTTTGTTGCCTCAGGGTCGGCGGCGGCTGCGCTGCGGCTGAAGAGCCAGGAATCCGGAGCGGGCCGCTTCACTGACTTTTTCCTTCCGCCATTGACCTTCGCAGAATTTCTGGCGTTTCGGGGAATTGAAGGCGAACTCGTCCAGGCAGCACCGTCAGGTGCGACTCTACGCTTTTCCACCCCGAACATCGACCGGCTGAATGTGGAATTCATCCATTATCTAAACTTTGGCGGCTACCCAGAGGCAGTTCTGAACGAATCCATTCAGGCCGACGTGCAGCGTTTCCTCGGCCGTGATATCATCGACAAGGTCTTGCTGCGCGACCTGCCCAGCCTTTATGGCATTGAGGACATTCAAGAGCTGAACCGGCTTTTCACAACCATCGCCTACCACACCGGACAGGAGATCAGCCTTGACGGTCTGGCCCAAAGCTCGGGCTTGGCCAAGAACACGATCACCAGATACCTCGATTACCTCGAAGCCGCCTTCCTGATCGTACGCGTTCGCCGCGTCGATGACACTGGCAGGACCTTTCGGCGGATGCGGCATTTCAAGGTCTACCTGACCAACCCGTCCATGCGTTCGGCGCTGTTTACGCAAGTCTCTGACGGTGACGACGCCATGGGCGCGATGGTGGAAACTGCGATATTCTCGCAGTGGTTTCACTCCGATCTGATGAGGAATCTGCACTACGCCCGATGGAAAGCGGGCCGGACGGAACTGGAGGTCGATCTTGTCTGTGTTGATCCGGCGCGCCTCAAACCGACATGGGCGTATGAAATCAAGTGGTCGGACCGCTACGCTGCCGATCAAACGGGCGAGTTGAAGGGGCTGATTCAATTCGCCAGCCGCAAATCTGGCAACTCCATTCCTGCAGGTGCAACGACGAAGACGCTCACGCGGGAATGCAAGATCGACGGCGTGCTCATCCAGCATTTTCCCTGCGCCCTGCATTGCTATCAGATTGGCAAGAACGTCGCCGAAGGGCGGGCACCATAGATTGCTGCAGTGGCTTTGTTGCGCAGCCTAAGCCGGTCGGCTTCAGTTAGATGGGCGATGGTCAGGCGTTAGTCCAAACGCTTGCCACCAGAAAACCGAGTGCGCACATACATTTCCAGTGAAGAATCCGCGGCGGCTATTTCGACGCGGAAACTGCGGATCCAGGCCTCAAGCACCAGTATGTATGGGTGCGTTTCTGATATGGGGTAAGTTATTCCCGTTCTGTTCACCTTTCAAACGCTACATGTTCGCCTGTCCATGTTAATCCGCGCCGTTGAGTCACGATTCCCGCCTTCCAGGCCGCCCCTTCGGCTTCCCAAGGCGTG
>JAJEAY010000196.1 GCA_022824145.1 Rhodobacter sp.
TTTCGGAAAGGACAAGCCGCTTGGCGCTGAAATGGCATGTTGACTCGTGGAATCGCGGCGCGTAAACGCTTCTCAGCGACACCGGCCCAGGTGGCGGAATTGGTAGACGCGCTAGCTTCAGGTGCTAGTGTCCTTTATGGACGTGGAGGTTCGAGTCCTCTTCTGGGCACCATATTTTCCGCTCAAATCAAAAGATATTAAGACTTTGTGCTGACTGGCTTCAGGAGCGTCCTTGGCTCTGGACTCTGTGACACAGGGAGTGAACCTTTGCAGCTAGCTGGCCTTCGGTAAGACGGATCTGGCCAAGTCGGGTGACTTGCTCTCGGAAGCTATCGAAACGAGAGGAAAATATCGCCGTCTTGAACATTGGGGAACAAGCTAGCGCAACTGTTCATGGTGCTAGCGTGCAAATGGTCGTGCGTCTTCTTCAGATTTTGACCGCAAGGATGCCCCGACCGAGTTTTTGATGTGCCTCATTTCAGCTTTCTCATTAGGCCCTGTTTCATAGGCATTGGATTTTCGCCGTTGCCGAGAATTGCGAGCGGGAGGATTTGAGCTGCCATCATCACCTCGAAAATTACTGCAAGCCCGAAAGATACCTCGGCCTGTCAGTGCCGGAGACATCGTTTATCGTCTTCCCAGCCCCGCTTGCTATTGACGTTGTCGGAGCTGTTCCATTGCATTGCTAGCGATCTTTCCGGACTTCATTGCTCTGGTGGATCTAGGTTCTAGCTCTCTCGGTCATTTGACTTTCTCTGATGGGCCGTAGTCGTTCACCCGCCTCCCGCATAGCCGCCGGAACGGATGTTTCCCGTTGAAGCCAAGCGAACGGTCCCGTGACTATCGGAGACTCCCATCGAATTCCACGATATCATGGGGTCGGGGAGAAGAAAACCTCTACATTCAGGGCTTGCACATCAGGCTGGCAAGAGGGAACTTGTCATAATTGGTTGGCGACAACACGGAGACTGCGGTGTCTGGAAGGGAGGTCTGGTCATTCTTTACGGGAGCGATGGGCCTTGATCTCGGACTTGAGTCGGTTGGTCTGCATCCGACTCTGGCAAACGAGATAGATAGACGCTTCTGCGAAACCATCCGCATGAATCGCCCGTCACTTGACCTTGTAGAAGGCGATATAGCAAGTTTGACTGACAGCGACCTGCGCCTTAGGCGTCGTTTTGATGAAGAGGTCTACCTGATGGCTGGAGGGCCACCCTGCCAGCCGTTTTCGTCGGGCGGAAAGCGGGCGGCTTTGAACGACCCCCGCGGCAATCTGATTTATGAATACTTCCGACTGATTTCCGAGGTGTCGCCTCGGTACTTCGTCCTTGAAAACGTTGCCAATATCACGACGGCTGCGTTGAGGCACCGACCGATCGCGGAACGACCGGGGAAGCATTGGAGCTTGAAGCAATATGATGGCAGCCTCAATCGTCAGATCAATGGTATCAAGCCACTTTCCGACGAAGAAATGTCAGGCAGTGCACTGAAGCGGATTGCCAGGGATGCGCGTTCCCTTGGATATAGCATCGCTTTTTCCGTAGTTGACGCGGCTGACTATGGTGCGCCACAGCATCGCCTGCGCTTCGTTATGCTCGGGTCAAAAGATAATCCACCCCCAGTCATGCCTCCTGCTTCTCATGGTGATGGGCGGCGGCGCTTTGGGACTGTACGTGATGCCATTTGGTTTATGCAGGATAACCCCGGCCCGCATTCGTCCTACACCGAGGCGGTGCGAAGGTACTTTGATCTCGTTCCCGAGGGTGGAAACTGGCGCAGCCTTCCCGCGGATCTCCAGGAAGAAGCATTGGGTGGTTCCTATAAAGCCGGCGGAGGCAAGACAGGCTTTTTCCGCCGTCTGTCTTGGGACCGTCCTGCTCCAACAATCACAGGGCGAGCCAACCGCAAGGGGAGTGCGCTTTGTCATCCGTCAGTGTCACGTCCTTTATCAGTTCGGGAGGCGGCTGCACTGCAGGGTTTCCCGCCCGGTTGGAAAATCTCTGGAGCAATGAGTGTTCAGTATACGCAGATCGGCAATGCAGTGCCTGTTCAATTGGGAGCGGCAATCGGAAAGGCGATCCTCTTGCATGAGGAAACTCAGTCAAAGAAACGAGGCCAGCGGCAACCGAACATCGAGAAAATGATGGCAGAAGCGGTCACGAGACTTCGTGCCTCGGCCCGAAACAAGCGCATGGAAAAAAGCGCAGCATGACGGATCAGTTACGGTTCTTCCCTCAGCGTCATCCTGTTCACCGACTTTCCAAAGAAATGAAGGCGGAAATTGCAAAGGCACAGAACTCAATTCGATCAGCCGCGTTTCCCAATGCCTATTCATTCTGTGAAAGAGTTTTGAGTGATCTGAAAGTTTCAATCGCGCCACCTGAAAAACTGCGGGATCAGCCTGCCAAAGCGGTAGCAGACCTTGATATAGCTGACTTGATCAGATTCTTCGGCGGCATACTGCGAACTGCTGAGATTCCAGAATCGGCCCGCCAACAGCACTCAGAGAATCTGGCTCGCAGAGCACAGTTGGTCCGGGCATTCGACCGTCCTGACAACGTGCTCGGATGGGTGGCTACCAAGGTTATAACGGTTGTGGCCGATCTGCCAAAGACAGCGTCAGATATCGAGCGCGGCCGAAATCCAGGTGACCTACTGGACCCATACCTTTTGGCAGCAAACCAATCCTTGCTTTGTGAAGGCGACTTTCGGCATGCGATCGATGCCGCGGTAACACACAAAGCGCTGATGATTCTTGAAGGCCTTATGGGCCATTTGCACGAAGACGTAATAGGAAAGATGCGGGGCAACGTTCGAAATCCTGAGCCGCGCTCGGGAAATGCTGAAATTTTCGATTTCACCTTCAACCCATTTCCGGGAGCGGATGTTGTCCAGCCTCCGCTGTTCGAAGGAGATTCCCTTCGTCTGCATCAGATAAAGTCGAAAACAGGAACACTTAACAGCAGCGGTGGACGACGCCTTGCGGAACAGATGCGGCAGCTAAGAATGAACTATCCCGGTGCGCAGCTATACTCTCACTCGCTTGTCGGCAACACCTTGAAGGGACATAGATCAATGCGCGGAATGCTTCGCGTCGAACCGAATTTAATCGTTCAGGTGGGTCAGGCATCATTCGAGACATTGACCGGCAGTGGCAGCGGCGCGGAACTGCTGGTCCGCGTTTATCAATCCGCCTTCGAATTGGCGGCTCAAAGAACTGGATACAGCATAAAAAAATGACGCGGAAAATTGTGCGGACCTTTATCGAGCGGGCTGAAGCGGTAGGCGAAGGCTATGTGGAATCCGTTGTACACCAGTCGACGCGCGGCAAACCGGAAGACCTCGACAGCCGAACCTATGTCAGAGGCAGGTAACTTGCCGAGAGTTTGAGCCAAGAGCAGAGTGGCCTTCTCAGCATGCTGTATTTCCGCGACCGAACCTGATTCGGGAAAGGGATGCTCTGATCGTCTGGAACCGCACCTCTCGCGAGCAGAAAGTGCACGCGTTGGGCACATAAAACCGAGTTGGCGACTGGGGAACAGCCGGCCGTCGAGCCAGCCGTTCCGACGAAAATAACGTGTTGCCGGAGCAGTTCAGTACAGGCCTGGAATGGGACGTCGTCTGTGGGCGGTTTCAAGGTGTTCCGCCGAGGTAGCCTCGATCCGGAACTGTTTTCAGGGTTTGGTTTTCAATTGGCGAGTAAGCGCTGCGACCGCGGTGGAAGGGGATTGATCGCCAGCGTCGGAAAATCCAATTTTTTCGCCTCAAAAAAGCATTCTTTCCCCAGGATTTTCGACGGGGTCGCTTAGGAGTATCCTAAAGACGGGACTGATTGCAGCTACGTTGATATGCAGGTGCTCATTTTCGGCCGCGACCTGGGAGATTTCGATGAACTGGTCATCGAGAACGTATTCGGCGACATCCTGAACAATCTCGCAGACCGATCTGTAGGCTGAGCGGAAATAGCGGCTTGCAAAGACAAATTCCGTCGAGTCCGTTGCCGATACCACACGACTTAACGAGGCGGCTGTGCAGCAAGGCTTGGATGCCGGTGCGCTTCGCCCGAAGGAGCACGGTGGCGTCATGGGAACTGTAGCAGTGACCGGGATCCTTCCGAGGCGCATCTGACCTTGAGTGCAGCCTGCATCCTGAAGGCGCCGTGTATAAGGGCGCTTCCGTTCCCACGTTGGAATTGCAAATGGGGTCAGTACAATGCAGAAGGGCCGAGTGGCCCAAGGTAGGCACGATGCGTGTTCAGCACGCGGAAAGGGATTCGCATGACTGACGAAGGCACCCGCCACGCTGCGAAGATGGCGAAGAAAAAGGCGGCCCGTGACAGGATCATGGCCACAAAAAAGGATGAGAAGGGACTGGTGATCGTCCACACCGGCAAGGGCAAGGGCAAGTCCACCGCCGCGTTCGGCATGGTGTTCCGCTGCATCGCCCATGGAATGAAATGTGCGGTAGTCCAGTTCATAAAGGGTGGAATGCAGACAGGAGAGCGCGACCTGATCACCTCGCGTTTCGGCGACATCTGCCAGTTCCATACAATGGGAGAGGGGTTCACCTGGGAGACCCAGGACAGGGACCGGGATACCGAGATGGCCCAGGCTGCCTGGAAGAAGGCCAGGGAACTGATCCGTGACCCAGCCAATCGGCTGGTGCTGCTGGACGAGATCAACATAGCCATGAGGTACGGCTACGTCGACGGTGCGGAGGTCGTGGAATTCCTGAACGCGGAAAAACCCGAAATGACACATGTGATTCTTACCGGCCGAAACGCGGGTCAGGAGTTGATGGACGCCGCTGACCTGGTGACCGAAATGGAGCTTGTGAAACATCCGTTCAGGTCAGGCATCAAGGCACAGAAAGGCGTGGAATTCTGACCTGTTGAATTCCGCCTCGGGGTATTCCCTTATCTCAGGTTGAACGCATGGTCGAACTTGCGGACTTCATCCTGAACCGCGTTCAGGATCTTCGTACTGGTGCTGGACTTCTGCCCAGGCGTACCTGATTGGCAGAACATGCATCGGGGACCGGTTATCCCAAATCCATGAAGTCAGGGCTCCGCGTCTCCAGCGCCACGGATTTTTCCACTGCATTGCGCAGATACTGCATCTGGAACCGCAGTATCGACCAGCACGGAACCGTTCGTCTTTGCAGGCCTCCATGTTTGGAACGGTCTGACGCATAGTGCGGCAAAGTTGTTCTATACGGCCTTGCCGCCCATATGCCCGGTTCGCGGGCCCGGGCTCCGCCCAGATCTGCTCGTCACCGGAATCAAATCCGGCCAAAAAATGGAAAAAGCTGTGACTTTGAATCGTCATCTGGCTTCCACGGAATACGGAAAGCACTTTCCCTTCAGGCCGGGTCGTCGGGATTTCCGGCAGGAACGGGCCTGCGCTCAACCAGCCGCATTACCGTATCGATATTGAAACGCAGGCGTTGGTCGAGAGCGTCCTTGTCCATGAAATCCCGCTCGAACAGAATCGCGCCGGTATAGCGGTTGGTCAGGTAATAATAGCCGATCGCCGCGATCGTGATATTCAGCTGGACCGGGTCTATTCCGTCACGGAACACTCCATCCGCCACACCGCGGTCCAGCAGGTTGCGTACCATATCGACGAATCGGCGGCTCGCGGCGCGGATGCGGTCGGATTGCTCCAGATGCCGGGCTCGGTGAAGGTTTTCGCTGTTGACCAGCCTGATGAATTCAGGGTTCTCGAGGTAGTAGTCCCATGTGAACCGTACGAGCGTCTCAAGCGCGTCGCGTGGCGGAAGATGGTCAAGGGCGAGTTCCTGCTCTGCGCTTCGGATATCGAGATAGGCTTCTTCCAGAACTGTCTGGAACAGCTTCTCCTTGCTGCCGAAATAATGGTAGATCATGCGTTTGTTGACGCAGGCCTTGTTGGCGATCACGTCAACTCTTGCGCCGCCCAGCCCCAGCCTGGCGAATTCGGACTTTGCCGCAGCCAGAATCAGGCTTTTGGTGACGCGCGAGTCTCTGGTGCGTGGCTTGGCTTTTTCCATGTTCCTGTCGTTCATACCACCCCGGTAGTTCAGGTTTTTCCGATGCATATCCGCACCACCTTGCTAGGCCACTTGAACGGGTTTGGGAACCAAAAGGCAATACCTGCAGACTGGCGTGAAGAGTCTCCCGGTTGAAAACGTTGAAAGCGCAGTGCGCCGGGAGTCTGCATCGCAGGCCTTCAATTGGCGAATTCAAGGAGTGAGGCTGGCGCCGCGCCGGTTTCGGTTCGGTGGGTTTCCTGCAGTCTGTTTCCGGGGCTGCGTGTCCTGGCGGCGTCCGGTCCGTTTGCAGCGGCGCGGGTTCGCTGGGCTGCGGCTCGGGCTTGCGCGGCTTCTTCGATGGCTGGCCTTCGGCGCGCTTGACAGTGTGCGGCGGGATCAAGTA
>JAJEAY010000128.1 GCA_022824145.1 Rhodobacter sp.
CGCACCACGGGATGCGGGTCCGACCAGTCCCAGCGGCCGTGGATGTCCAGCCCCCGGAACAGCTCCTCGCGGCACTCGAACAGCGACCGAATCGTGTCCAGAAGAAGGCTCTTGCCGAACCGGCGCGGACGGGACAGGAAATAGGAGTCCCCCCGTTCGACCATCTGCCGGATGAGGGGCGTCTTGTCGACATAGCAGCTGCCCGTTTCCCGAAGTCTCTGGAAGTTCTGGATCCCGATCGGAAGGCGGCGGTCCATCGTCGGTCTCTCCGCTTGGCGTGCCTTATCAGAGCAGCCCGCAGTGGCGGCCCTGTATTCACATATCTTTGGCAACAATAACTAACACAGAAGGATCCGGGCACCAACAGAAGACCCGATTCGAAAGGCAGGTATCCCGCAGTTAACTCAGATCTGCAGATGAACACAACGCATTTGCCGGAGTCGCACGTCTACCGTGTGTGATTGACAGTGCTATACCGGATTCGCGTCTTTTCACATCGCACAGACTCTGTTCGGAATCTCAGCTTTCGATCACAATGCGTCGGAATCTTGTCGCCGAAAGACAGGGTTTTGTATTCTAATTCTGCTGCTGACCTTCGCGTTCGCGGAAATCTCCCGTGCGCCCGAACTGGCGCTTTGCAAGAAAACGCTTCTTGCGACAGCGTCCGGTGCCCCAGCTGAACCGATCGTTGCCGCATCGGCCTCCGGCGCGAACATGTCTTTCGTAATGATCTGCAATCTCATTCACTTCTTGTCGTTTTCTCTGCGGATCGGTCGAAGCGCCGCTGTTCTGTCTACCGCCTCAGGGTTAACCGCGTGAATCGGCGAACCGTCAGAGAATGCGTTGATCTGTTCGAAAATGTCCGTGAACTGAAGGTCAAACTCGTCTTCTGTTACGTAGCCGATATGCGGAGTGGGAAGAACGTTTGGATGCGACAGGAGCGGGTGTGACGGATCGCGCAGCGGCTCCTCCTCGAAAACATCCACAGCTGCGAATATGCGGCCGCGGGCGATTTCGGCCTCCAGTGCGCCGGACGCGATCAGGCCTGCCCTCGATGTGTTGACCAGAAGCGACCGGCTCGGCATCAGCGCGAGATCGTCCGCCGTTACAATGCCGTGCGTTGCTGGCTTAAGCCGGACATGCAGGCTGACGATATCCGACGTCGCAAAAAACGCTTCCCGGCAAGAAGAAACCGGGCGACCATCGGCAGCGGCTCGCGCACGGCCGTCGCTGGACGCCCACCATTGCACCTTGAGTCCAAGAGCATCGGCATATTCCGACACGGCGCGCGCGATCCGTCCGTAACCGAAAAGCCCGAGCGTCCGGCCACGAAGCGTTCTGCCAACGCCCGCTTGCCAGCGGCCACCGCGGACTGACGCCACTTGGTCGGGAATCTGGCGAAAACTTGCCAGAATCAATGCCAATGTAAGTTCCGCTGCCGCATAGGAAGGCGATCCAGCGTGCATGTTCGAACAGAGAAGCACGCCATTCCGCGTGCAGGCCTCGACATCGATGTGCGGATAGACGCTGCGCTGCGAAATTAGCCGGAGACCAGGCAGCAGGTTCAGCAGTCGGGCCGACACCGGCGTGCGCTCCCGGAATAGCACCAATGCTTCGGCGTCGCGAATTCGTTCGGCAAGCCTTGCTGGATCGGCTACATGATCGGTCCAGACTGTGACATCATGACCGTCCAGGAGCCCAAAGCACGGAAGGGTTCTGAGCGTGTCAAACCAGTCATCCAGAATATGGACCTTCATCGGCTTTCGATCCCGGCCGTCGGATGCGGAGTTCGCGGCGTCGCCACGAATCGAGGCGTATCCAGCACATGCAGCGCCTCGGAGATCGCGCCGCGCAGGCCGATCAGGTGATTGAACTGCGTATCGCAGCCCGAAACCGGCACAGGGTAGTTCCGGATTTCTTCCTGCACGAGCTTCTGCGCAATATGCAGTTCGGCCCGGGCTGCTTTCAGGCATTCATCGTAGCTCAAGAGGCGCCTCCGGTCATGATGTGCGCGAACGCTGGTCAGTTGCCTGGCCATACGGAACGAGGCACGAACACGTCTCCAGATGCCAGCTTGCGCGCGGTGCGAACCAGTCCTGCCGAGATAATGTCGAATTGACCGTCAGACGAATCGTATTCGACCACCACTTCCAGCTGCCCCATCGGATGTTCGAGCGACAGTTGTGCCGGTGAACCTTCAATGCCGGCCGCCAAACCGTCGCCGACGGTGCCGGGACACAGAAGGCATGCGGCGAGACATTGCGAACCGGTCACCGCAAGGCTTGGATGGCAGTTCCATGGCATGAAATACCGTGTCAACGCCGTACCTCCGTTACGGGCGGAAGCCAGCAGTCCGACCTTGGGTGTCACCGAGCCTGACACGTCCCCCATTCCCATGAGGAGACCCGCTTTTCGACGGACATTTTCCATGCGTTGAAGAAACGCTTGATTGCCGTCAAGAGACGCCGGGCTCTCCTGGCCGGTCAACCCGAACGCATCCGCGCGCGCAATCGCCATTGGCATCGCAACGTCCATGCAGGTTACGTGAATCCCTTCGATCTCATCGATTCGGTTGCCGGTCGGAAAGATCGCCCCTGTCGAACCTCCCGCGACTTCCATGAACCGAAGACCGACCGGGGCTGCCGTTCCCGGCACCCCGTCAATCTCCGTATTGCCGTCGTAGGCAACGGACCCGCCGGGCGTCCTTACCCGGGAGACGACCCTCGCTTGGGTGTTGACCGCCCTGATCCTGACCTCCGTTTCATTGTCCCGCGCGTCGACGAGCCCCATTTCAATCGCGGCCGGACCGACCCCAACAAGGATATTGCCGCAGGTCGGCCTGAAGTCGACCTTCCGGTCTTCAACGCTGACCTGAGCGAAAAAGTAATCGACATCGGCCCAGCCATCCGTGGATTTCGACAGCATCGCCACCTTGGTGGTTACCGCAGTTCCGCCGCCGATCCCATCTATGTTCAGCGGATGGCCGGAACCGACCGAAGCGATGAGTACCTTGGCGAGTGCATCCTGGTCCGAAGGAAGATCGAAGCGTCTGAAGTATGGTCCGCGCGACGTGCCTCCGCGCATGAAGAGAAAGGGAATAGCGGTCTGGGTCATGAATCCGTCCGCGAAATCCTGGACATGAACCGGTCCTCCCGCTTCCACTCAGAGGTGCGGTGTCTGGCCCTTTCCGGAGCACGGGCGGAGGAACGGGCCGGGGGGCGCGGTTTCATCACGTCAGCGGCCACGGCAGGTCGAGAACCGACTGCAGCAGTCCAGGCGGAAAATCACGGTTAAGCAGAGCCGCCATGAAACACATGAACGCGATGCCTGCCGCCGTATAGGCAAATGCGAATCCCCAACCCCTGCCGGACCGGAACCTGATGAACGCCAACAGGAAAATCGCCAGTGCCAGAATGAAGCCGACCAGCATTGTCAGGGCGAGCAGCCCCGCAAACCACGCCAGTGTTGCCCAAAGACCATGGGAAACTTCGCCGGATGTTTCAGCCTCCCGATCCGCGAAAAGAGCGTGCGTTTCCGGTTTCAGCATCATCTGGACCAGTAGAACCAGACAGCAGGCGATGGCGACGCCCGACACGAACCGCGGAAACACGCGGTCCGCAGCTGCGTAGTCCGGAATCAGGGAGGCGTTGACGAACGCGATGGCCAGATATCCCAGAACCGCCAGGAGAAAAATGAGCGGTGCCCGCTTTCGGCCGGATTCGACCGCGCCTTCGGCCATGATCGTCTTTGCTTGGCGAAGCCCCACAATGACCGAAATCACGGTGATGATGATCAGGACAATGACGATCGGGGAGAATATGTAGTCGATACCTTCCTCGAACCCCTTGCGGAACCGCGATTGGGCGATTTGGACGGCTTGGTTGGCATAGGTTTCCGCCGGATTGGAAAGGACGAATCCGATGAGGAACGCTGGCCGTGACCAGTCAAAGCGGCGCATTAATATGCCCAGAAAGCCGATTGCGAAAAGCGCGACGAGATCCATAAGATCCTGGCCCGACTGGAATGCGGCGAAGCTGATGATCATGAACAGGAACGGCGCGAGCAGGTTGAACGGAATGGTGGTCAACCGCGCGATGCCTCCCGAAGCGGCAATGCAGATCAGCGTTCCGACGACATTGGCCAGCGCCAGCAGCCACACAATTGCATATGTAATGTCGAGGTTGTTCTTCAGCATCGAGGGACCGACCTCGATGTTTCCCGATCCCAGAAGCGCGATCGCGCCGATGAAGATCGCCATTGAGCCCGAGCCGGGTATGCCGAAAAGCAGCGTCGGCACGAGCCCGCCCCCTTCCTTGGCATTGTTTGAGCTTTCCGGCCCGATAACGCCCCGAACCTCGCCAGAGCCGAATTTCGACTTGTCCTTCGTTGTCTGAACCGAATGGCCGTAGGCGATCCAGTCCACTACCGATCCACCCAGTCCGGGAATGACGCCGACGATGACGCCGATGATGGAGCAGCGGACCGACAGCCAGATATTGGCGAACCAGTCACGCACGCCCTTGGCCCATCCACCGCCAAGGACAGATCGTTCGGAAATGGCGCGGTCCTTGCGAAGCAGCGCCACGATTTCGGGAATCGCGAATATGCCGAGGCCGACGATGACCAGCTTCAGCCCGTCCACCAGATACGGCATGTCGTAGGTTGCCATCCGCAGTTCGCCTGCGCTGTCGCCTTCCCCGATCGTTCCGACCATCATTCCGAGACCGGCGGCGGCGATGCCCTTCAGCGCGACGCGCCCGGCAAGGATGCCCACCATCGAGAGACCGAACAGCGTGATCATCAGGAGTTCGGGAGTGCGGAATTCGAGGACGATCGGGCGCGCGGCGAGAATGAAGACCGTCAGGAATGCGGCGCCCACGAGACCGCCGAAGAGCGAAGAAGAAAACGCAGCCGAAAGCGCCCGCGCGGCTTCGCCCTTCTTTGCCATGGGGAAGCCGTCAAGGACCGTGGCCTGCGAGGCCGATGATCCAGGTATACCCATCAATACAGAAGCAAACGTGTCGGAAGTCGGCACGACGGCCACCATTCCGATCATCAAGGCAAGGCCCAGCACTGGCTCCATGCCGAACATGAAAGGTAGCAGGAGTGAGAGGCCCGCGATTCCTCCGAGTCCTGGGAAAACGCCGATGCACAGTCCCATCACGACGCCCAGAACTAGATATCCGAGCACGGTGGGCTGCAGGATCAGTGCGGCCGCATCACCAAGGGCGGGGAGTGCCACTGACAGCATTTCCATGAGGCTGTCCTCCGGGTCGGATTCGGGCGCCCCGGCCGCGCAGGAGCGGCCGGGGCAGGTGTGCAATCAGTTGAGAGAGACGCCGTAGCGGTCCTTCAGCCAACCGATGACGAAGCTCTTGGCTGCCCCGGGCACCTGAGTTGCGCTCCCGAGCGCGGCGCTGGCTTCAGTTCCCGTCATCTGCGGATAGACACCCAGTCGACCGGTCGAGATTTCGGCGAAGTCCGGCCTGGCTTTGATGTCTTCGAATGCCTTCGAATACGTGGCAATCGCGTCTTCCGACGCGCCTGCCGGAAGGAACACCATCTTCTGGGCCGGGAATCCTGCCACAAAGAACGCTTTCCATGCTTCCCACTGCTCCCCGCTGGTTTCACAGCCGTCGGTCGCTTCGCAGATTTCCTTGAAAGTCGGCATGTCCGGGAATGTGGGATCGCGAACAATGTTGCCGTCCGCATCCAAGGCACCCCAGCTCATCATGGGCACGGCAGTCCCCGCCTCAACCAGCGGTGTCACGCCTTTCAGATACGAAGAGGACGTCTGGTAATCAATGTTCGCCTCTCCGCGCTCGAACATCAGGCGCCCGTCGCCACGCCCCTTGATGCCGAAGACCGGTTCCACATTGAGTCCGAGCATTTCCCAAGCAAGCAGCGGAACGAGGTCAAGGCGGGTGGCGCCCTGGCTGCCATAGATGAAGTCGGTGTCCCGCAGTCCGCTGGCGTCCGTTCCGCTCATCATGCCGGCCAGATCCGGCGGAAGGTATGCGACCCCGCCGGTGCCTGAAGCCAGCACGACATTCCAGTCGTTGTATTCGTACCGAACACGCGGGTCGCCCAACAGATACGGGAACTGCGTTGACCCGGAAGAGCCGAAGATCAGCGTGCCGTCGTCATAGCTCTGCTCCTGAAACCAGTTGGCTCCTTTGGTGGAACCCGCTCCTGGCATAAACTTCACGACAACTGTCGGACTGCCCGGCAACGCTTCGCTCAGAAGCGGCGCATAGAAGTTCGCCCATTTGGCCGAACCGCCCGTTTCCGAGAACGGGATTACCCATTCAACTGTCTTCCCGGACAGGTCAATGCCGTGTCCGTCCGCACTGGCGTTTGTCGCAAACGCTGCGGTCGCAGCCGCCGCAAGTCCCATGGCCACGCGCCGCGTGGTGTTTGTCAAGGTCATGTCTTTCTCCCTGCATCCGGCGCACCATGCGCCGGAAATCGACTCAAATCCGGGCGAATCCCGGCATGAAAGCAACCGTATTGCCCATGAACCTTGCACCAACCTTTCATTGAAGCGAAAATCGCAGCATGCGGATCGTACTGATCGAAGACAATCACAGCCTGCGAAAGGGCATCGCGTACCGCCTGACCGACGACGGCCATGCGGTGAGCGCGCTGGAGAACGGGGAGGACGCGGATGTGTTCCTGCGCCAGGAAGACTGCGACCTGGTCATCCTTGACATCAATCTTCCTGGCCGGGACGGTCTTGAGATCCTGAATGGCCTTCGCCGCCGAAACGATCCCAGGCCGGTAATCCTTCTTACGGCGCGGTCAAGCACGGAGGACCGCGTGGTCGGGCTGGACGCCGGCGCTGACGACTATCTGGCAAAACCGTTTGCGATGGATGAACTCGCAGCAAGAGTTCGGGCATTGGCAAGACGCAAAAACGTTGCTCCAAGACGAATGCTGGCGATTGGCAACCTCCAGCTTGACATCGAGACGCCGCAGCTCTTCGCTGAAACCGGCCCTATCGACATTCCAAGGCGTGAACTCTCCATGCTGGTTCCGCTTGCGCTCGCGCGCCCTGCCATAGTTCCCAAAGACCGCCTTCTCGACCATGCATACGGGGCCGGAAGCGCCACCGACGACAAGGTTGTGGAAGTCTACGTCTCCCGCCTGCGAAAGCGGCTTTCAATGCACGGCGTATCGATCCGTGTGCACCGAGGAATCGGCTATTCCCTTGAACTCCGACCTTGACACAGAACCGGCCCGCACCTTCCCGGCCAGCGCATGTCTGTCGATGGGTGCGCAACGGATCATGGCTGCAGTCAGGAAGCATGTTGAGTGGTCCATTACGAACGGGAATTTCACCGGCGGAATCCGGAATCGGGCACATATACGACGCATATTTGCGCAGCGGCCGACCTCTATGACACTTGGCAGATCCCGCTGGGAGGCCGCCCCAATCCCCGTTGGCGTTGTTCGCCACCTTGAAGAAAGAGATGCTCAGCGAGAATCCAGATGACGAGGCAGGCCGTTTCCCTTCGAATGCGCCTCACGGCGATCATCCTCCTGCCGCTGCTGGTCGTGGCGACAGCCGTGGGTCTTTGGCAGCTCGGCAGTGCCCGTCGGACTGCCGCCGATGTCTTCGACAGAAGCCTGCTTTCAGCCGCCCTGGCGGTGGCGAACGACGTGGCAATTTCCGGCGGAGACGCGCTTTCGCCGCGAACGCGCGACATACTTTCTGACACGTCCGGTGGGCCGGTATTCTATCACGTTTATGCGCCAGACGGCGTGATTGTCGCCGGCTACGCGACCCCGCCGGTTGGCATTCCCCGCACTCCAGACGAAATCGGTGGACCGACCTATTTCGAGGCGGTCTATCTCGGCAGCACAGTCAGCGGCGTAAGGTTGCAGAACACCATGCAGGTCGACGGATTCTCCGGGATATTCACAACCACGGTCTGGCAGGACACTGCGGTCAGGTCGGCGTTTGTCCAGGAACTTGTCACACGCTCGGTCGCAGCCATCTGTGGACTTATCGCGTCGCTTGCGCTGATCGTCTGGTTCGGGGTTCGGCACGGACTGCGGCCGCTCGTCGAGCTGGAATCCGCGATCGCCCGCCGTTCAAGCGATGAGCTCTCGTCAATCCAGAGAGCGGTGCCCTCGGAAGTCCTGGGCATCGTGCAGACGCTCAATCACCTGTTCGGGCAGGTTTCCCGCAGCATGACCGCTCAGGCGGAGTTCATTTCCAACGCGGCGCACCAGCTGCGGAACCCGATCGCGGGCGTGCTTTCGCTGGCGGAAGCGGTCGCTAACGCGCCATCTCCGGAAGAGGCCAGGATCCGGTCGAAGGATCTTCTTTGCGCAGCGCGGGAAACTGCGGAACTCAGCCAGAAACTGCTCCTGCTGGAGCGCGCGAAATCGATCAGCCCGGCATCGGCGCACGAAACCCTCCGGCTCGACAGTGCGTTGAATTCCTGGATCGAAAACTATCGGGAAACGGTTCCTGAATCCGTCGACTTAATTCTTGATGTCGCCGATGACCTGGATCCCTTCACCTGCGATGCGACAATGCTGCGTGAGGCGCTGCGAAACCTGCTCGACAATGCCGTCCGTCACGGCGGGCCGCAGCTGTCCAGAATTTCAGTACGCTGTGAACAGACGGGCGACTCGGTTCTGGTTTCGGTGAGTGACGATGGAACGGGAATTGACGCCGATAAGCTGGAGGCTGCGAGACAGCGGTTCCGTCAGGTCACGGCGACGTCGGCCAGCGGTCTTGGCGTATCGATCGTCGAGGCGGTCGTGCGGGGTCATCTCGGTACGTTTGAAATGACGCCGATGCATCCGGGCCTTCGCGCACAGATGCGCTTTCCCACAGGCGGCCAAAAACTCCGTCGGGTTGAATCGCGCAGGAACGGGCGTTTGCCCTGACGGGAGATTTCACGACCGGTGGGTCCGTCGCAAGTTGCGTCTGGCCTCAGGATTTTCCTTCAGGTTCTGTCCTCGAGAGAAGTGCGCGAAGTCCGGAAACGGCTCACGCGACTGTCGACGGTCCCGTTTCCTTCGGAGGCGATGAGGTGGTTCATAGACATTGGGTTCAGAGTTTCCACGCTTTCTGCATCAAGTTCGGATTGTTCTTCATTCGTCATGGTCAACGTGGGCTGATACCGTGAGTGCAGGTAGTCGTAACAATGGGGAAGGGGAACACCTTCAATAGCGTGGGCTCGGTGCTGTTCGGACGGGTGGGCGCATTACGCTGACAGCCTGCGGACCAGCCCTCGAGTCGATGGATCTTTGCCGCTAACGGACTGGCCCTGAACCATCGGAAGCAAAGCGTTGGCCAGCTCCTTGCCGAGTTCTACGCCCCACTGATCAAACGAATTGATTCCCCAGATGGCGCCTTCAACAAATACACGATGTTCGTAGAGCGCGATAATCTGGCCAAGCGAAAACGGAGACAGTTTTCTGTAGACCAGAGTGGTCGATGGCCGGTTTCCGGGAAAGGTGCGATGAGCAGACTGGATTCGGAGTTCCCGTCCCGAATATCCCAGTCCGGCAGCGATATCCGTGGCCTGCTCGAGTGTGCGGCCAATCATCAGGGCTTCTGACTGGGCCAGGCAATTTGCCTTCAGCAGGTCGTGATGATTCTTCAGGTTCTCCTCATGGCATTCTGCCGCAACCAGAAACTCAACCGGGATGACTTCGGTGCCCTGATGCAGAAGCTGAAAAAAGGCATGCTGTCCATTTGTGCCGGGCTCACCCCAAACAATGGGCCCCGACGGCCGGTCAAGCGGGCGTCCGGCAACCGAAACACATTTGCCGTTGCTTTCCATATCCAGCTGCTGGAGATAGGCAGGCAGGCGCGCTAGCCGCTGGTCGTAAGGTATGACTGCCCGCGTAGGATACTGGCAGATGTTTCGATGCCAAATGCCAACCAAGCCCAGAAGGACGGGCAGGTTGTCCTCAAAGGATGCTGACCGGAAATGCCGGTCCATGGCAGCGCCGCCGGACAGGAAATCGCGGAAATCATCCCGTCCGATCGACAGCATGATCGGAAGCCCGATCGGGCCCCAAAGCGAGTAGCGTCCACCAACCCAATCCGCGAATCCGAAGACCCGGTCAGGGGCGATGCCCATTTCCGATGTCCTGTCCATCGCGGTCGACACGGCGGCAAGGTTTTGTGCCGCTCCTTCTCCCAAAGCATCGCGGAGCCAGTTCAGAGCCGTGCCCGCATTAGTCATTGTCTCGGTGGTCGTGAACGTCTTTGAAGCAATGATGACTAGCGTAGTTCCAGGATCCAGCGCTTTAAGCGTGTCGGAAATGTGCGCACCGTCAACATTCGACACAAAGTGGCAACGCGGTCCATCCCGGTAGGGCGTGAGCGCATGGCTTGCCATCGCAGGCCCAAGATCGGAACCGCCGATCCCGATATTGACCACATCTGTGAAGCGTTCGCCGGTTGCCGATGCTATCGAGCCGGAGCGGACTCCGTCGCAAAACCGTTCCATCAGATTCAGCGTCGCAGCGACGTCTTGGTTGATATCCCTGCCATCAACGACCAAAGGCTGGCTATCCGAAGCACGCAGGGCCGTATGCAGGACTGACCGGTTTTCGGTACTGTTGATCCGGTCACCCCGGAACATCGCATCTCGTTTTTCGGCGACTCCAGAGGATTTTGCCAAGTCCAGCAGAATTGAATGGGCCGATCTGTCGATGCTGGTCTTGGAGAAGTCCAGCATCAAGCCGTCAGTTTCAGCCGAAAAGGTGTCGAACCTGCCGCCATCGTCAAACAGATCCAGAATCGGGCGCCTAAATGTCCTGGAGCGGTTCTGCTCCAGCTTGGTCCAGTGATCGGACATCCGTCGTTCTCCAGGTGAAGTGGTTCCTCAGGTTCGCGTGTCCGGTTCGGTGCGCCCAAGGTGGGCCTCGAGCCGACAGATCTCGTAAGCGGCGTTTTGAATGGCCTTCAGCGCAGCCTGGGGATCCAAGGTGTGATCGCCATCGGCAGGCTCATACTGCTCGAGATACACTCGCAGGGTCGCTCCCTGAGTTCCGGTTCCCGAAAGGCGGAACACGGCGCGGCCTTCACTTTCAAAGAATATCCGGATTCCCTGACCGCTGCTGATCGATCCGTCCACCGGATCGTTGTAGGAGAACTCGTCGGCAGCGTTCACCGTCACGCCGGCAATGTTTTGGCCCGGAAGATCCGCGAGTCGGGTGCGCAGTTCGCGAAAAAGGGAATTTGCCTCTTCAGTCTCAATGGCTTCGAAATCAAGGCGCGAATAGTAGTTGCGGCCGTAGGTCTGCCAGTGCTCCTTAATTATCTCGGCGACGGAAATCCTGCGCTTGGCGAGAACATTGAGCCAGAGGAGCACTGCCCACAGGCCGTCCTTTTCCCTTACATGGGTAGACCCGGTTCCAGCGCTCTCTTCGCCGCAGATCGTGACTTTGTCCGCATCCAGCAGATTTCCGAAAAACTTCCAGCCTGTCGGTGTCTCATATGCGCCGATGCCGAGCCTTTTGGCGACGCGGTCGCTAGCGGCGCTTGTCGGCATCGAGCGCGCGATCCCGGCTAACCCGGACGCATACGCTGGCGCGAGATGGGCGTTCGCAGCCAAAACCGCAAGGCTGTCGGAAGGTGTCACATAGACCCCCCTTCCAACGATCATGTTGCGGTCGCCGTCGCCATCCGAGGCAGCGCCAAGATCTGGCGCGTCATCCGACATCATCAAATCCATCAAGGGCTTTGCCCATGTCGGATTTGGATCAGGATGGCCGCCTCCAAAGTCGGGTTTGGGAACGCCGTTGACAACGGTTCCCTTCGGTGCGCCTAGGCAATCCTCCAGAATTGCTTGCGCATAGGGACCGGTGACCGCATGCATTGCGTCAAAACGCATGGAGAATCCGTTGGCAAAGAGTTTTCGAATGGCATCAAAGTCAAAGAGCCGTTCCATGAGCGAGAGATAGTCCGCGACCGGATCGACGGTTTCGATCTCCAGATTGCCGCGGCGGGCCTTTCCGATCCCGTGCAGGTCGACATCTTCGAAGTCGGCGATCGGGTAGCTTTCGATCACTCTGGTTGCGTCGAACATCCTTGCCGTAAGGCGCTCCGCAGCCGGCTCTCCATTAGACGCGTTGAACTTCACCCCGAAATCCTCCTCGATTCCGCCCGGGTTATGGCTCGCGGACAGGATGAACCCGCCGTCCGCTCCGGTCTTGCGTATCAGGTTCGAGACAGCCGGTGTCGAAAGGATTCCATTCTGGCCGACAATCACCTTTGCCGCTCCGTTTGCCCCTGAAATTCTGATGATTGTCTGGATCGCCTCGGCATTGAAATAGCGGCCGTCTCCGCCGATCACAAAAGTCTTTCCATCTCCGCCGCCTATAGCATTGAAGATCGACTGAATGAAATTTTCCAGATAGTTGGGCTGCATGAAAACCCGAGTCTTTTTCCGTAAACCCGATGTACCCGGTTTCTGGTCGTCGTACGGCTTGGTCGCGACGGATTTAATGATCATGTGATTTCTCCTGGGTGGGGCCGCCGGCTCTGTCCGCGACCTCTGTTCATCAACCCACCGATCGCCTGAAACCGGCTGTCGCCGGAAAGCGCTTCGACCGAAACGTCGTATTTCCGCCGCCAGTTCGGGTGCGCGTCAGTTGTTCCAGGCAGATTCTGCGCGTCTTCATGTTCGAGGATGTCATCCAGCTGCGCCGTAACCATGGTTGAAGGAGATCGGGCAAGCGACTTATGGACGGTCGTAGTGAAGTCCGCTTCAAGGCGTTGCTCCATGAGACCGTCGACATCTTTGCGGCGCTGCGTCTGCGCTCGGGCGGACTCTCTTTCGTCGACCCATCCAAGCGTTTTCCACCAATGAATGTCGCGCCCGGTTTCAAACCCCCGGACAGTTGGTGTGTCATGCGTCGAAAAGCACGACAGCACTTGTTTGGATGCGGAGTCTGCCCGTTTGAGTGTTCCGTTCCCGTCCCGCTCATACTGCAGCACCGAATAACCGTAGATGCCGTTGTCACTCATGGCTCTGCGTAGTCCGGATGGCACCAGGCCCAGGTCTTCGCCGACAACCACGGTTCCGGCTCTCTCCGCTTCGATCTTGAGTATCGTCAACAGCGCTTTCAATGGCTGGCGGACATATCCTCCCGGGCTGCCGTCGTCCGGAACCCAGAAACTGCGGCCGAGCCCGATGATGTGATCTATCCGCACAACACCTGCATGGCGCATGGTGCTGGCCAGCAGGCGCCGAACCGGGCGATAGTTCTGTACCGCGAGGCCGCGAGGCGAAAGGGCGGCAAGGTTCCAGTTCTGGCCTTCCGGGTTAACGTGATCGGGAGGGGCTCCAACTGATACGTGCTGCGCAATGGCCACTCGCTCGCACCAGCTTTCCGCGCCGTTCCTTCGAGGGCCGACAGCAAGGTCGAGGAAAAGGCCGAGTTCCATACCGCTGTCGCAGGCCACATGCTGGGCATTTCCGAGTTGGCAGTCGGCAACCCATTGAAGCCAGACATGGAAATCCTCGCGACTCGTCTGTGGTATGGACTGAAACGAGGCTGGCCAGCTTCGCCAGTCCGATCCGTGCCGGTCAGCCATCGCCTCAAACCACGCGAACTTCGCCAGTTCGCCGCCACGCTCCTGACGGAATGCGGCGACAGCAGCATGCGTGGAGGCCGGTGCATCAGATTGAAATGTGTCATGGAGCGCGCTCAGAAGCTGCATATGCGTCGGTTTATGCCGTTCGTAGTCGACATGCCGCGCCGAACGCAGTCTGGTCAGGTCGGCATCTGCCTGTGACACTATGCGTTGCGCGTTCGCTGACGATTCCAGTCCTGGGATTGCGTCAAGCGCGATATGGGCAGTGTTGAGAAATCCTCGATGCGAAGGCGAATAAGGACTGAATGCGGATTCCGAATGCCCCATGGCGTGGACAGGATTGATTCCAATGAAACTGGCGCCAAGCTTCCCGATGGCCAGCGACGTTTCGGCCAGATCCGAATAATCGCCCAGCCCTGCGTTCCGGGATGACCGCAGCCCGTAGAGCGCCAGATTCATGCCCCAGATCCGCTGCCTGCCCGTCGTTTCCTGAACCCCGGGCGCACGATCCGGTGCCGAAATGACTCTCACCGTTTCGCGCTGCCGGGCAGAACCTGCGTCAAGCAGATAGACACCAGGCGCTAGCGCCGGGAGTCCAATCGTGTCCGTTGCGGCGCCGCCTGCCACAACACTCTCACTTTCCTCGCATCGGAGAGTCCACCCTGCTGCGGATCCGAAGGTCAATTGCCTTGCCAGGCGGCTTTCAACGATCACTTCTTCAGGTAACAGCCGTTCTCTCCTCTGTGCACGGAAATACGCGAGACTTTCGCGAACAAGGCTGGAACTCTCCGCGGCGATTCCCATGGCCGCAAGCAGTGCGCGGAGCGTGTCCGGGGTTGCGGTCCGCTCACCTCCCTGCATGTCGCGATAGCTCAGGAGTATGCCTTGGGACTCGGCAAGCCTGGCAAGCTCGGAGTCAGCGCTCATTCCGCGGACCCGTCCTGCTTGATGGAAAAGGCGGCCACCGAATTCCCCGCGACCAGCGCCGTTTCAAGTTCGGTTTGACCAAGGGCGCCGTCCGTGGGCTGGCTGGTATCAATGCCCCGCACCCAATGCCGGCCACGCTTCAGTTTTGGCAGAGTTACATCCAATGCCCTTTCCGATCGATTGAACGCGACAAACACCGTGTCGCCGTCCAGGAATTCCTCAGGCTCTTCGGCCGAGCATCTCAAAGTCAGGCAGATATTCGAGAGGCCGGGATCACGCCATTGCAGTGGACCTCCATGGAAATCGGTCCATTCCACGTCCGGCAACCCATCGCATTTCCGTGTCGCGCCGTGCAGAAAGCGCGTCTGGCGCACAGATCTGTGCGCTTGCCGAAATGCCGAAAGAGACGCCACAAATTCCAGAAGTTTCCCATCGGCCTGGTCCCAGCTCAGCCACCCGATTTCGTTGTCCTGGCAATAGGCATTATTGTTGCCGCACTGTGAGTTGCCAACTTCGTCTCCCGCCAGAAGCATCGGAGTTCCCTGTGACAGAAACAGCGTGGCGAGCATGTTGCGTATGCGACGGTTCCGGGCTGCCCGGACTTCCGGGTCGCCGGTTTCTCCTTCGACGCCGCAGTTGTCACTGAAGTTCGAGTGATGGCCATCCCGATTGCTCTCGAGATTGGCTTGATTGTGCCGATCGGAGTAGCGCGTGGAATCTGCCAGCGTGAATCCGTCATGTGCGGCAACAAAGTTAATTGAAGACCAGCTGCGCCGCCCTGCCTGGTCGAATTTGTCGGCTGACCCAAGCAGCCGCGCGCCTAGTTCCTGCGCACTATGGGCGTCACCGCGCCAGTAGCGCCGCACGGTATCGCGGTAGCTGTCGTTCCACTCGGAAAATTCATGAGGGAAACCTCCCAGGCGGTAGCCGCCAGGTCCGACGTCCCAAGGTTCCGCGATCAAACGCACCCGCGCCAGGACGGGATCCTGTCGCAGTGCGTCGAAAAATCCGCCCCATGGGTCAAATCCGTGATCTTCACGCCCCAAGGCGGTGGCCAGATCGAAGCGGAAACCGTCAACGCCCATGCACTCGACCCAATACCGCAGGCTGTCAAGAACCAGGCGCAGAACATATGGATGCGAGACATTCAGCGTATTGCCGCAACCGGTGTCATTGACGTAGTAGCGCGGCTGTCCCGCAAGCAGCCGGTAGTAGGAGGCATTGTCAAGACCTCGGAATGAAAGAGTCGGACCCCGGTGATTCCCCTCGGCGGTATGGTTGTAGACAACGTCAAGGATAACCTCGATTCCGGCTTCGTGAAATCTGTCGACCATATGACGGAAGCCCAGAAGCCCCGCTGGTCCAAAGTAACGTGGTTCGGCAACAAAGAAACCGATGGAGTTGTAGCCCCAATAGTTCGTCAGGCCGCGCTCCTGAAGAAACGAATCATCAATGAACCCATGGACGGGCATCAATTCAACCGCTTTCACTCCGATCCTCCGCAAATGATCGATGATCGGGTCGCAGACCAGGCCTTCGTAGGTGCCGCGCAGATTTTCCGGCACTTGGGGGTGCGTCTGGGTCAGACCTTTGACATGGGCTTCGTAAATCAGATCCCTGTCGCTGTATCTGTGCCTTCCGGCCAACGCGCCGGTGAACAGGCATGGATCCGGAACGACGGATTTCGGCACGTGCGGAGCGCTGTCCGATCGGTTAAAGGACAGGTCTTTCTCGGGCGATGAAATGTCGTAACCCAAAGTGTTGGCATGGCGTGACCAATGCCCGAAATATTCACGGGTGTAAGGATCGTTAAGCAGCTTATTGGGATTGAATCGGTGTCCGGCTTCGGGAGCGTAGCTGCCATGGGCCCGGTAGCCGTACAGGCACCCGACAGACAATCCCTCAACGTATCCATGCCAGATCGAACCTGTGCGTTCCGGAAGGCGTATGCGGGATATCTCTTTTGTTCCGTCCGGCGAAAAAAGACAGAGCTCGATTCTCGAGGCATGCTCCGAAAACACGGCGAAATTCACGCCGCCGCCATCGTAATGTGCGCCAAGGCGGTCATGGAGTCCGGCGGAAACGGGAAACGGCGCCATGTTTGGATCAGTCCTGATCTCGACCCGCAGCCAAGCCGGCGTAGATTCTGAGATAGGCTGCCGATGAAGCGTTCCATCCAACTGGATGACGCATGGCCCGGCGCATCATTCCTGACCACATGCCCGGCTGCCTGTAGGCCGCGCATGCCCGCGCGATCGCCTGCCCGAGCATTGTGGCGTTGATTGGCGCGAACTGGAATCCAGTCGCGCAGTTGGCTGCGATGGCCGCCTCGTTCGCATCGATGACCGTATCCGCCAGGCCACCGGTTCGCGCAACCACCGGCAATGTGCCATAGCGCAGGCCATAAAGCTGTGTCAGGCCGCACGGCTCAAAGCGCGATGGAATCAGTAATGCATCGCTTCCGCCCTGCAGCAGATGCGAAACCGGTTCGTCATATCCAATGATCACACCGATCTGATCGGGATTCTGCTTTGAAGCCGCCAAAAACTTCTGTTCCAGCTCGCTTGTCCCTGACCCCAGAAGAGCCAGATTCGCGCGCTCCGCAACAAGGCCGGGCAGGCAGTCCAGAAGCAGGTCCAGGCCTTTCTGAGAAGTCAGGCGGCTAATGACGCAAAACAGCGGTCCGTCGCTCCGCCGCAGTCCAAACGTTGTTTCGATTTCGCGCTTGTTCGCTTCGCGGCGCTTCAGAGAGCGCACGGAATAGGTCTTGGCCAGGTGCGGGTCCGTTTCCGGATTCCAGACATCAAGGTCTATTCCGTTCAGGATCCCGCTAAGGTCTTTCCGGCGTGCCTGAAGCAGCCCGTGCAGCCCCATTCCGAATTCCGGCGTAAGCAGTTCACAGGCATAGCTTGGGCTGACTGTCGTGATCCTGTCGGACAGCGCGATCCCGGCTTTAAGGAAACTGATCCTGCCGTAATACTCAACTCTGTCCGTTGTGAACATTTCGCGTTTCAGCTTGAGATTCTTCAGCTGCGATGCATCGAACAGGCCCTGAAAAGATATGTTGTGGATGGTCATGACGACTGGTGGGGCAGTCTTCGATGACTGCGCGAGATAGGCAGGCAGCAGTCCGGCCTGCCAGTCATGTACGTTCACAACATCAGGTTTCCAGGCGTCCACGCCGTTCTTTGCGATTTCCGCACCGGCATAGCTCAAGGCCGCGAAGCGAAGATGATTGTCGGGCCAGTCCTGTCCATCCGCTCCCAGGTAGATGTTCCCTGCGCGGCTGAAATGATGCGGAGCCACGAGCAGCAGGAGTTCCAGTCCCTCCGCGCTGGCTGCCTTGATCTCAGCCTGTCCGCCAAACAGGTCATCGAACCGGGCAACGGTCGTTCCGTCTGAAGCGAGGTCCTGCAAGCCAGGATAGGACGGAATCAGCACCCTGACCCTTGCCCCGGCTACGGCAAGAGACTTGGGCACCGCGCCAATCACATCCGCCAGACCGCCGGTCTTGACAAACGGTGCGCATTCAGAGGCGACGAAGAGGATATCCACTTCAGGAGTCCAGCCGGTCGATCATCGGCTGCGTGATGAGGCACACCCCGGCTTCGGTTCGACGGAACCTCTTTGCATCCAGCTCGGGATTCTCGCCGACGACCAGACCTCTCGGAATGACAGCTCCACGGTCAATCACCGTATTCCTCAGCCGGGCATTCCGGTTGATTTCGACATAGGGCATTGCGATGACCCCTTCGAGCTGGGAGTAGGAATGGGCCTTGACGCCGGTAAACAGCAGGCACCGTTCAAGGCTCGAGCCGGAAATGATGCACCCTCCCGAAACCATGGAGGAAACCGCCTGTCCACGCCGGCCTCGTTCATTGTGAATGAACTTCGCGGGCGCCGTCAGTTCGGAATATGTCCAGATCGGCCAGCTTTGGTCGTAGAGATCGAGTTCCGGCTTGAAGTCGGTAAGGTCGATATTGGCCTGCCAGTAAGCGTCGATCGTACCCACATCACGCCAATACGCCTTTTCTTCGGCGGAAGACCGAATGCAGGAGCGGCTGAAGGGGTGGGCAACGGCTTTGCCTTCCCTGACGATCTTCGGGATTACATCCCCGCCGAAATCATGCCCATAGCCCGGTTCAGCGGCCAGCTCTTCCAGCAGCGCGAGCAGATACGACGTCTCGAAAACATAGATGCCCATGCTTGCCAGAGCCATATCGGGGTGGCCTGGCATCGGAGGAGGGTTTCTGGGCTTCTCGACAAAGTCAAGAATGCGGTCCCGGGTGTCCACGCGCATCACACCGAAACCGGTCGCGTCGATACGTGGCACTTCAATGCAGCCAACTGTGACATCCGCGCCGCTGTCAACATGATGCGCGATCATCATGGCGTAATCCTGCTTGTAGATGTGGTCACCGGCGAGGATCAGGATGTACCTAGGCGCGTATCCCCGGATGATTTCGGCGTTCTGCAGCACCGCATCCGCCGTCCCTTTGTACCAGTTTTCGTCGTTGAGCTGCTGCGAGGCAGGAATGATGTCGAGCGACTCGTTCCGTTCGGCGCGGAAGAAGCTCCAGCCGCGCTGCAGATGCCGAATGAGCGAATGCGCCTTGTACTGGGTCGCAACACCAATGCGCCGAAATCCCGAATTCACCGCATTCGAAAGCGGAAAGTCGATGATCCTGCTCTTGCCGCCGAAAAACACCGCTGGTTTGGCCCGCCGGTCGGTCATTTCGTATAGCCTGCTGCCGCGGCCTCCGGCCAAGACGAATGCCATCGACTGCTGGGCAAGTCTGTAAGCCTCTCGATTCATCTCTATGGTTCCTTCTGATTGAACTGCAGCACCTCAGACACAGCATTCCAGTTCAAAAAACAGTGTGGAGAGCGGCGGCAGAGTCAGGCACAGAGAGTGCAATCGGCCGGATGCGCCAATCGGTTCGCTGTCGGCGCCGCCCGAATTTCCCCGATTGCCGCCACCGTAGATTGCCGCATCGGTGTTCAGCCGCTCGATCCAGAGGCCGGGTTCCGGAACGCCGATGCGTCGACCGCTCCGTTCAACCGGTGTGAAATTGCACACGACAAGAACCGGTGGGTTGCCGTCCGTTCCGTGTCTTACCCAAGCAAATACGGAGTCTTCCGCCGAGTCTTCCTCGATCCACATGAAACCTTCGGGACTGCAGTCGAGTTGATGGAGGCTTGGCGTATTCCGGTAAAGTATGTTCAGATCCCGCACCAGACGCTGCATGCCACTGTGAAGGTCGCTGTCAAGCAACTGCCAGTCGAGTGACGCGTCGTGGTTCCATTCCACGCCTTGGGCGAACTCACAGCCCATGAAGATGAGCTTCTTGCCCGGATGCCCCCACATGAATCCGTAATAGGCGCGCAGGTTCGCGAACCTGTCGAGTCCGCTGCCCGGCATCTTGTCGATCATCGACCGCTTTCCGTGTACGACTTCATCATGGCTTATCGGGAGGATGAAATTCTCGGAAAAGGCGTAGTGGATCCCGAACGTCATCCTGCCATGGTGGAATTTCCGGTGAACCGGATCCTCACTCATGTAGGAAAGCGTGTCGTTCATCCAGCCCATGTTCCACTTGAATCCAAAGCCGAGGCCACCTTGGTCGGCCGGCCCGCAGACGCCAGGAAAAGCAGTGGATTCCTCGGCCACGGTCACGATGCCAGGCACGTTGCCATAAGCGAATGTGTTGGTGCGCTGAAGGAATGATATGGCTTCGAGATTCTCGCGGCCACCGTCCTTGTTCGGCACCCATTCATTTTCCTTTCGTGAATAGTCCCGATAGAGCATCGACGCTACTGCATCGACACGCAGTCCGTCGACGTGATGCTCTTTCAGCCAATACAGCGCGTTGGCGACAAGGTAGTTTGATACCTCTCGGCGGCCGTAATTGAAAATGAGCGTATTCCAGTCAGGGTGGAAGCCTTCACGGGGATCCTGATGCTCATAGAGAGCGGTTCCGTCGAATCTGCCCAGCCCGTGCGGGTCTTCAGGAAAATGTCCGGGCACCCAGTCCAGTATGAGACCGAGCTCGGCAGCGTGACAGGCTTCGACAAGGTGGCGAAACTCTTCCAGCGTTCCGTAGCGTGACGTTGGCGCAAAGAGTCCGACAGGCTGGTATCCCCACGACCCGTCAAAAGGAAATTCCGAGACCGGCAAGAGTTCGATATGGGTAAAGCCCATGTCTTTGGCGTAAATTACCAGTTCTTTCGCATGTTCGAGGTAAGTCAGCGGTCCTTTGCCCTCTTCCGGCCGGCGCCTCCACGAGCCGAGATGGACCTCGTATATGGAGATCGGCTGGTCGATCTTCTGACGCAATTCGCGTACCGCCATCCAGGACGCGTCTCCCCAGATATGGCTGTCGAGCCGACGCACGACGGACGAGGTTGCGGGTGGGCGTTCGGCGCCAAAGCCGAACGGGTCGGCTTTTTGTGGCAAGAGATTTCCGTCGGGGCCTAGCATCTCGTATCTGTAGGGTTCGCCCTCACCGATGCCGGGAAGGAATATTTCCCACACACCGGTTCGGCCGCGCCTGCGCATTGCATGGCGACGGCCGTCCCATCCGTTGAATTCCCCGACAACGGATGCACGGCGCGCATTCGGTGCCCAGACCGCAAAGTGTGTGCCTTCCGTGCCTTCGTGCGTCATCACATGCGCGCCGAGAACGTTCCAGAGGTCGAGATGGGTGCCCTCCCCAATGAGGTGTTCGTCTAGGCTTCCGAGAACCGGCCCATATCTGTAGGGATCGTCAGCGATCCACTGATCCTCGTCCTTTGTGATGCGCAGGAGATAAGCGAAGGGAGTCCTGCGGCGCAGAGCCTGTCCGACAAAAATGTCCGGCGCTTCCGGCACCTGCTTCAGGGAGACGATGCGGCGCATGGTTTTTTTGTCCAGCACCTCGATTCCGGCCGCACCTGGAATGAACGCTCGGATTGTCTGCTTGCCGCCGGCGCTATGCAGTCCAAGCACCGAAAACGGATCCGCATGCGTTCCGTCCGCAATTCTTCGGGCGTCGCAAGCATCAATCATTGACAAACCCCTTCCGAGAGGCCGACGGGCCGGATTTCACATCAGTGACGAGGTTCCCCAGATGTCTTTGGCGTAACCGCGAACTGTGCGGTCGGAGGAGAACCAGCCCATTCCAGCTGTGTTCATAGCGGCCCTTCTGTACCAGCCGACTGTGTCCCGGTATGCGGAATCGACTCTGCGCTGCGTTTCGAAGTAGCTGTCGAAATCGCAGGTAACCAGAAAGTGGTCGTGGTCGTAAATGTTCCGCAGCAGTTCTTGGTAACGATTGGTGTCGCCGCCTGAGAACACACCGTCTGATATCTGGTCAAGCACCCGCTTCAGCCGCGGGCTCGCGTTGATGGCCGTTCGGGCGAATCCCGCCAGCCTGCGCCGCTCTTCCGCCTCCGGGGCCGTCAGGCCAAACAGGAAGAAGTTTTCGGCGCCGACATGCTCGCGGATCTCGACATTGGCGCCGTCGAGCGTACCAATCGTCGGGCTGCCGTTCAGCGATAGCTTCATGTTGCCAGTGCCGGACGCCTCCATACCCGCCGTGGAAATCTGTTCGGACAGGTCGGCGGCAGGTATGAGCAGTTCCGCCATCGAGACGTTGTAGTTGGCTGGAAACACCACCTGCAGCAGGTCTCGGGTGCTTCTGTCGCCGTTGATCGTAGCTGCCACGTCGTTGATGAGGTGAATTATCGACTTGGCCATGACGTAGCCCGGTGCGGCCTTTCCGCCGAACAGCTTGACGCGGGGTGTCCACTCGACGTTTCGCGCGTCCTTCATTTCGTTCCAGAGAGCGATGGTCTCAAATATGTTCATGAGCTGCCGCTTGTACTCGTGGATTCGCTTGATTTGCACATCGAACATCGCCTGCGGGTCGACGGACACGCCGTGGCGGTCCTTAAGCCAGTCGGCAAGACGCAGTTTGTTCCGTGTCTTGGCGGCACGGAACCTGTCCCGGAAACCGGCGTCCTCGACGTGGCCGCGGAGCTCGGACAGCCTTTCGAGATCTTCCGGCCAGCCGGTTCCGATCGATTCGTCAATCAGGTCGCGGAGGGGTTCGTTGCATGAATACAGCCAGCGGCGGGGCGTGATGCCGTTGGTCTGACTGGTGATCCGGTCAGGATAGGCATTGTGCAGGCCGGCAAACACTGTCTGTCTGACCAGGTCGGAGTGAAGCGCCGACACACCGTTTACCCTATGTGCCATGACAAACGCCAGTTCGCCCATCCTGACCTCGCCGTTTTCAATGATGCGGACATCGCTGCCGCTTTCGAGGAAATGGGCTTCCTGGATGTCTAGGATGATCTCATGGTGCCGTGGCAGCACGCGGGCGAAAAGGCATTCGGACCAACGCTCCAATGCCTCGGGCAGCAGCGTGTGGTTGGTGAAGGCGAGACAGGCGCGTGAGATCCTGAACGCCTGTTCCATAGGCATTCCGTGTTCATCCGAAAGCAGCCGGATGAGTTCAGGTCCGGCGATTGCCGGGTGAGTGTCATTGAGCTGGACGGCCGCATGGTCGGCGAGACTGTCCAGTGCCAGGCCTTCCGACTTCAGCCGGCGAAGCATGTCCTGCATCGAGGCGGAAGTGAAGAAATACTCCTGCTTCAGCCGCAGTTCCCTGCCGGACTCGGTTGTGTCATCAGGATAGAGTATCCGCGAAATCGTCCGTGCGAGGCTTTCGGGCGCATTGGCGGCCAGGTAGTCGCCGCGGTTGAAGCTCTCCAGATCGAATAGCTTTGTGGGCTTCGCCGCCCAAAGACGCAGCGTGTTGGCCCATTTGCCTTTCCAGCCGATCACCGGGGTGTCATAGGCTGTGGCAATGATTGTTTCTCCAGGGCGCCATACCGTTCTGTCTCCGTCCCTTGTGACACTGCCTCCAAAATGAACGGCATAGGAGACTTCCGGACGCTCGAATTCCCACGCATGCCGCTGCGCCAGCCAGGTCTCGGCGGTTTCGACCTGCATGCCATTTTCGAAATGCTGTTCAAACAGCCCGTGCTCGTACCGTATGCCGTAGCCATAGGCAGGAATGGCCAGCGTTGAAAGGCTGTCCATAAAGCAGGCCGCCAGCCGTCCCAGCCCCCCGTTTCCCAGCGCGGCGTCAGGCTCGTCTGAAACCACTGCGGAGTAGTTCTGGCCGAGCGATTCCATAGCTTCCCGTGCCGTCGTTTCCAGGCCGAGGTTCACCGCAACGTCCTCGATCAGGCGGCCGACAAGAAACTCCATGGACAGGTAATACACCCGCTTCGCCTTTGTCCTGTACGTCTCACGCGTCGAGGCGAACCATGGCTCAATGACCAGGTCGCGCAGGGCCAGCGACAGAGCCATCCGCCAGTCGTAGACCGAGGCGTGTTTGGGATCCTTGCCGAGGGATGTCCGAAGATGCCGGGAAATTTCGTCACGCAGGGAGTTCGTGCCCACAGAACTGAAGCTGTCTTTTGGCATACTGGATATTGCCTGTGCAATTGCGGGTGTTTCCGCAGCTGGGTTAGGCAGCGTGTCTGCGCGGCCAGCTGGTCAGCGCATCGCTGCGGCCTGCATCATTGCATGGCCAGTTCGTTTTCCCAAGGTGGATTCGCTCCCGCCCTCGACACGGTCACCGCGGCTGCGGCGCTTCCGAGCATCAGCGCTGAATCCAGTTGTTCAACGGAAAGGCTGGAAATGCCCGTGCGTGAAAGACTGCCTGTTCGGGCGAGCCCTGCGAGAAAGCCGGCATTGAATGTATCTCCGGCGCCGACGGTATCGACAACCTCGGTTTTCACGGACGGAACGGCGACTTCGACGCCGGTGGACAACAATGCGGTGGCGCCGGAACTTCCCTGGGTTGCGAGGACGAGCGATGGCCCGAGTTCACGAATCGAGCGCAGTTTTTCATGGATCGGCTGGCGTTCGGGGAACAGCCAGTCCAGGTCCTCTTCGGATGTCTTCACTATGTCACAGCGTTCCATCATTCGTCTGATTCGGTCGCGAAACCTATTTTCGTCGCAAATGAAGGTTGGCCGGATGTTCGGGTCGAGCATTGTCAGCCGGGTGCTGCCCTCGCGTTCGAGGAGATCGGCCAGCGTATCGGCGCAGGGCTCGCCTGCAAGGCTGATCCCACCAAAGAAAAGGCATTCCACTCTGGAATCAAGCGCCGGAATCTCGGTGGCATTCAGCATGCGGACGGCCGAGTTCTCATCGAAGAAACTGTAGGATGCCTGGCCACCCCTCAGACTCACGAAGGCCAGCGTTGTCGGGCGATCTGTTGTGACGGAAAAGCCCGCGTCGGCATTGCTTTCCGTCAGGAATTCCCGAAGCTGTGTTCCGAACAGGTCCGTCGAAAGCCCTGTCAGCAGACCCGCGTCAACGCCCAGACGGCCGAGGGCGACTGCGGTGTTGAAGACTGAACCGCCCGGAAACGGTACGAAACAGGTCCGGCCGTCGGATGTCTCCGACGGAATCATATCGATAAGCGCTTCGCCGCAGCACAGAATCACATTTCTCTCCCTGAAAGATACCTGCTTGTTCGCCTGTCACGCGGCATAGCGGGCAAGCGCCGCCGCAGTTCCTTCCGACCAGATCAATCCCAGCCATTTCTCGAATGAATCGGCGAAACGCGGCTCTTCCGCAAGCGTTCCGTAAACGTCAGGCTGTTCGAGCCATGCGCGCGGACGAACGCGCGCTGCCTCCGCCGCGTCACTCACCTGGTTCCAGTTCGGATCGTTCGGCGTGATGGCCGAGCCGTCTTCGCGGATGCCCGCACACATGCGCGCCCACAGCGCCTCGACGAGGCTCAGGCCTTCCACGGATCCGCCAGCGGCGAGCGCATCGCGGAGGACCGGCAGGACGAAGCCCGTATGCCGTGTCAAACCGTCAAAGGCTACGCGGCGGGTCGTATCGCGGATCGCTGGGTTCGAGAAACGCTGTTCGATCAAATCAACGTAGGAGTCCGGTGTCATTCCAGGCACAGCGGCGACGTAAGGCGCGATTTCCTCGCGCTGGACTTTGCCAAACAGTGCCGAGATTCCAGGTTCGGCCATGCATTCGGCGATCGTTTCAGCTGAAAGAAGCTCACCCGCATTGGCCAATACCTGATGGCCGGCGTTCAGGATCCGGATCTTCATCGTTTCATAGTCGTGCACGCGTCCGGAAAAAACCGCGCCTGCCCGGTCCCAGTCCGGCCGGCCTGCGCAGAAGTCGTCTTCCGTCACCCATTGGCGGAAATTTTCATGCGTCACCGGGGCGGCGTCGTCAATTCCGAGCGTCCGGGCCCGCGCGATTTCGTTGGGGCCGGTTGCGGGCACAATGCAGTCGACCATGGAATTCGGGAAGCTGCAGCTGGAATCGATCCAGTTGGCAAGACCGGGGTCGCTGAGGTCAGCCAATGACACGATAACGGACCGGGCTGTGTCTCCATTGCGACGATGGTTGTCGCAGCTCTGAATCGTGAATGGTCCGGCGCCCGTCCTTCGCCGTCGCGCCAATGCAGCAACGATCGCGCCGAACGCCGTGCGGGGCTGTTCCGGATTCGCGGCATCGAATGCGATTTCGGGATGGCTGGCATCGAACGATCCGGTGACCGCGTTTATGTAGTAGCCCCCTTCGGTTACGGTCAACGAAACGATCCTGGTGCTCGGTTTGGCCATCTGTTCGATCAGGGCGCCGTTCTCCTTTTCCACGGGCAGGAATCCGATCATGGATCCGCAGACCTCAGCAGAGATCCCGTCGGGGCTCAGTTCGATCAATGTCGTCAGGCAGTCCTGCGCCAGTAGCTTCCTCCGCATTGCCGCGTCGGCGGGGCGGACACCGGCGCCGACGATCGCCCAGTCGCGGGCGCTGTCCCGCTGCATCAGCCTGTGCAGGTACCACGCCTGATGTGCCCTGTGGAAATTTCCGACACCGATATGGACAATACCGGGCGTCAGGTCGTCCCTCGTGTACCGAGGCGTCTTTATGCTGTGCGCAATGCTGCCGAGCGTATCTGCCCGAAGCGGGACAGCCGCCGTTTCGGACTGGACTTTGTCATTCAGTGCATCCATTGCACGCCATCCAAATTGCAGGCCTTTCCCACGACGAAACAGGGCATCATCGGTAGCGCGACAGGCCGCCGCTCAAGCAACGACTCCGCCTCGGAACATGCGGCCAAAGGACGCTGCCTGTTCTGACCGGCAGTTACTCTGACCGAGTGCCGTTTGCCCGTATTCTGAACGGTGCGCATCGATCCATTTCCAGCGTCTGCCGCCGCTCGATCCAAGCGAAACATCAATCAGGATTCCCGAACTGGACGGAATTCCGCTCCGCTGGCCGCGCGAAGGCAATACCGTGGACGCGCCTGGCAAAGGTGCCAAGGCTCCGAGAGATTCCGGCAGGCCGTGTCATTCGATTCTATGGCCCTCCGCATCGAACCTGTGGAAGAGGTCGGTGCGCGGATTCAGGCCGATGCGGTCACCGTGCCTGAAACTGACCTCGCCTGCCGCACGGACCGTGACGGTCCCGGCAAGTCCGGTCTCGTGGATGTGGAAGAACGTGTCGGAACCGAGATGTTCGGCTACCCCCACCTTGCCGGACCAGGCACCGCTGCCATCGGCTGTCACGTCTATGTGCTCGGGCCGGATACCTATCGTATGCGCACTGTGCTTACGGGCCTCCTCGCCCTTGATCAGGTTCATCTTCGGAGACCCGATGAAACCGGCAACGAATACGTTTTGCGGCTGGCGGTACAGTTCAAGCGGCGAACCTACCTGCTCGATCACGCCGGCCTGCAGAACAACGATCTTGTCGGCCATGGTCATGGCCTCGACCTGGTCGTGGGTGACATAGATCATCGTCGTGTCGAGGCGCTTGTGGAGTTCCGAGATTTCCAGCCGCATACCGACGCGCAGCGCCGCGTCGAGATTTGAAAGCGGTTCGTCAAACAGGAATGCTGCAGGTTCCCGCACGATCGCTCGGCCAATCGCAACGCGCTGGCGCTGGCCGCCGGACAGCTGGCCGGGCCGACGGTCAAGATAGTCAGTCAGGTTCAGGGCTTTTGCGGCGGCTTCGATCCGCCGGTTCCGCTCGTCCTCCGGGATTTTCGCCATCCGCATGGGAAAGGCGATGTTTTTGCGAACGCTCATATGCGGGTAAAGCGCGTAGGACTGGAAAACCATTGCCAGTCCGCGCTTTGCAGGCGGAATGTCGGTAGCGTCCTCCCCGTCGATCCGGATCGTGCCCGAGGTTATGTCCTCAAGTCCGGCGATGAGGCGCAGTAGCGTGGATTTGCCGCATCCGGACGGGCCGACGAAAACGCAGAATTCACCGTCTTCGATCGTTAGGTCCAGAGGCGGGATGACCTCAACCGGGCCAAAGCTCTTTGAAACCTGATCAAGAATGATGCGTCCCATGCGTCGACTCCCTATTTGACGGCGCCGAATGTCAGGCCGCGGACAAGCTGTTTCTGGCTGAACCAGCCGAGAACGAGAATTGGTGCAATAGCCATCGTTGATGCTGCGCTAAGCTTGGCATAGAACAGTCCCTCCGGGCTGGAATAGCTTGCGATGAAAGCGGTCAGCGGAGCTGCCTTGGCGGCGGTGAGGTTCAGCGTCCAGAATGCCTCGTTCCATGCCAGGATGAAGTTCAGCAGCACGGTCGACGCGATGCCGGGAATGGCCATAGGCGTAAGGACAAACAGAATCTCTTCACGAAGCGAAGCGCCATCCATTCTTGCGGCTTCCAGTATCTCGCCCGGGATTTCCCGGAAATATGTATAGAGCATCCAAACGATGATCGGCAGGTTGATCAGCATCAGCACCATCAGCAGGCCGATGCGCGTGTCGAGAAGGCCAAGGCCAATGAAGCCAAGATAGATAGGGTAGAGGACTCCCACTGCGGGAAGCATCTTTGTCGATAGCATCCACAGCAGAACGTCCTTGGTCCGCTTCGACGGCACGAAAGCCATCGACCATGCGGCCGGAACTGCCACAATGATCCCGAGAACCGTCGAGCCGCCGGCGATGATCACCGAATTCCAGAGAAAGCGCATGTAGTTTGAACGCTCCTGCACCACGCCGTAATTCTCCAGCGTCCAGTCGAAAAAAAGGAACAGCGGCGGGTCGTTGATGGCTTGGGCTTCGGTCTTGAAGCTGGTCAGGATCGTCCAGAGGATCGGAAAGAAAATGAGAAGCCCGACTCCCCATGCGATGGCGGTATTGACGAGCTTGCGGTTGGTTGTGACTGAGCGTGCCATGACCGTCCTCCCTCAGGCGTCCAGGTTCTTGCCGACGATGCGCATCAGGAAGATCGCGACGATGTTGGCAAGGATGATCGCGTAGACGCCTCCGGCCGAGCCCAGACCGACGTTCTGGCTCTCCAGCACGCGCTGGAAGATGAGGTAGGTCAGCGTCCTGGTTCCGAACGCGCCGCCAGTGGTCACAAAGATCTCCGCGAATATGGATAGAAGGAAGATCGTCTGGATCAGGATGACGATGGTGATTGCCCGGCTGAGATGGGGCAGGATGATGAAGGCAAACCGCTTGAGCGGAGGCGCGCCGTCCATCTCGGCGGCTTCAAGCTGTTCACCGTCAAGCGACTGAATGGCGGTCAGCAGGATCAGCGTCGCGAACGGCAGCCACTGCCACGAGACAATCAAGACGATCGAGCCTACCGGAACGTCACTGAGCCATTCGACCGGCTGTGCGCCAAAGAATTTCCAGAGATGCGCCAGGATCCCGTTCACCGGGTCCATGAACATGTTTTTCCACACAAGCGCCGAGACTGTCGGCATGACAAAGAAAGGGGCGATGACCAGAATTCGGACAACGCCCTGTCCCCACATCGGCTGGTCAAGCAGCAGTGCAAGCAGGACGCCGAAGACGACCGTGATCAGGAGCACGCCGAGAACGATGACAAGAGTTGTCCAGACACTTGGCCAGAAGGCGCTCGACGTGACGAAACGGACGTAGTTGTCAAAGCCGACAAATCCCTGGTCGCCTCCTCGCAGAGGCAGGTATTTCCGGAACGAGAACCAGAGAGTGGTCAGCAGGGGCACCAGCATCCATCCCAGAAGCAGAACCACTGCGGGCGCCATCATCAGGCGGGCAGCGGATCGGGAAGCTTTCGTTGCCATGGGCATTCTCTCCCTTGATGACGCCTGTTCCACCGTCGCGAAAACATCCCCCAACGATACTGGACCGCAGGTTGCAGGGAGGCGGCGGTCCGCCGCCTCCCTGCTTGACTGGAAGAAGGTTCAGTAGCCTGCCGCTTCCATTTCCTCGGTGGTCAGCGCCTGTGCTTTGGCGAGAGCCTCTTCCACGGACTGCTGTCCTGCGTAGACCGCCGAAAACTCTTGGCTGACCTGCGAAGCGATTCCCGCGAATTCGGGGATCGCGGCGAACTGGATGCCGACATAGGGAACCGGATCCACGGTCGGATTGTTCGGATCAGCCGAAAGGATCGAGTCCAGCGTCATCTGAGCGAACGGCACCTTCTGGTACTCCGGATTCTCGTAAAGCGAGGTCCGTGCGCCTGGAGGAACGTTGGCCCAGCCTTCGTTCGCGGCCACCAGTTCGATGTATTCCTTCGATGTGGCCCACTCGATGAACTGTTTGGCGCTGGCTGCCTGTTCCGTGCCAGCCGGGATTGCAAGCGCCCAGGCCCAGAGCCAGTTCGAGCGTTTGCCGAGACCGTTGTCCGGAGCCAGGGCGAAGCCGACGCTGTCGGCGACGGTCGATTCGTTCGGGTTGGTCACGAAGGATGCCGCGACGGTGGCGTCGATCCACATGCCGCACTTGCCCTGCTGGAAGAGCGACAGGTTTTCATTGAAGCCATTTGTCGCATAACCCGGAGGGCCTGCCTCGGTCATCAGGCCGACGAAGAAGTTCAGGGTGTCGGCCCAAGGCTGTGTGTCGAACTGTGCGTTCCAGTCTTCGTCAAACCAGCGGGCGCCGAACGAGTTGGACATGGCCGTGATGAATGCGCCGCCTTCGCCCCAGCCAGCCTTGCCGCGCAGGCAGACGCCGTAGATCTCGTTGTCACGGTCGGTCATCGCGACCGCGGCTTCGCGGACGAAATCCCAGGTGGGAGCATCCGGCATTTCAAGTCCGGCGGCTTCCATCAGGTCGGTACGGTACATGATCATCGAGCTTTCGCCGTAGAACGGTGCCGCATAGAGCGTGCCGTCGTGGCTCAGACCGCCTGCCATCGCCGGCAGAATGTCGCCGGCATCGTATTCAGCCGACAGATCGTCCAGAGCAACAAGCCATCCGTTGGCGCCCCAGATCGGAGTCTCGTACATGCCGATGGTCATGATGTCGAATTGACCGCCTTTGGTGGTGATGTCCGTGGTCACACGCTGCCGCAGAACGTTTTCCTCGAGCGTAACCCATTCCACGCCAATGCCGGTCGCTTCGGTGAACTGATCCGTATATCCCTGCATCCGGATCATGTCACCGTTGTTCACGGTGGCGATCGTGATGGTGCTGTCCTGCGCGATCGCCGCTGCGGAACAGAGCGTCAGCGCCGTAGTGACGCCAAGAACGCGATTGAATTGCATCTTTGGTCCTCTCCTGAGTTAAGTCCTTACCGGTGCGACGCTATGGCATTTTGGGCATCGCGTCAACAAAAATTTTTACGCATGTTAATTTAATTTCAAAATTTGTTCCAAATCAAACACTTATGCCGACTGCCGCATAACCAGAGTGCAGTCAAAGAGCTTGGCCTCCCGCGCGTCCGGCCGCCTGCCTGATTCGATGATGGACAGCAGGCGGTTCAGACTCGTGGTTGCGATCGCGCCGTAATCCTGCGCCGCAGTGGTCAATGCCGGGCACGTGAAACGGGCAAACGGATGGTCGTCATGTCCTGCGACCCGCAGCGCATGGCCGTGCCCGATTCCTACGCGCAGTTCGTTTTCATAGGCAGCTGCGAGGAATCCGATAGCCAGACGGTCATTGCTGCAGAGAACCGTATCGGTCGGCAGTTCGCGCGCCTTTATCAGTTTCCCACCCTCTTGGTATGCGATCGCTTCGAAGTCCCAGCCGGTTCCTTCGGCCGCAAGTATCATCGGCGTCCGCCCGAGCGCGCGCATCGCCAGATCGTATGCCGCACGGCGTTTGTTGGCGTTTGGGTTCGGCGCAGTACGCATTTCGAAGAATGAAGGCGGCTCGCCGGTTCTGCAGAGATATTCCACGAGCAAACCGACGCTCTGTTCATTGTTGGAGCCGAAAAACGCGACTCCAAGCCCCTCGATGTCGCAATCGAAGAGGACTGTCGGTATGTCATCGCAGAACGTCATCATGTCGTCGCGTCGTGAACGGCGTCCCAGAGGCGCAAGGAGAACCCCGGCTGGCTTGATCGCCTTTAGGCTCCGCAGGTTTTCGATTTCGCGGTCTGGGTCGCCGTATGAACTGAGGAGGATGGGATTGAATCCGGCCTGGGCGCACATGGGTTCGAGATTGCGCGCCACTTCGGCGAAGAAGGGATCCGCGAGATATGGCATGATGATGCCTATATTGCGCGTCAGTTGGCGGTTCTGGTTTGTTGCGTAGAAATTCGGTACGAAGTCGTAGCGCTCAAGCGCGGCCTCGATTCTGTCGCGGGTCGATTGGCGGACACTCTTCGGGTTGTTGAAGAATTTGGACAAAGTCGGTCTGGATATGCCACTCAACGTGGCAAACTCCTCCATTGTCCTAACCTTCTGCAGCTGCATAAGCCTGTCTCCCGATTTCCGGCACGTTCATTTCGATTGAAGCAAAAAAATTGTCGCGGGTAAATATTCTTCCGCGTTTGAACGGCCTGTGTCAACGTCTCCTGAACGGTTTGTGGCAGGTTCTGGCCTACAGTGCGCCGCGCGGCCGAGTCCGCGTTCCGCATGATCCATGGCCAGATCGGTTTCGGGCATGGACTGTGCGGCGGCGGGTCTGACGGTGCGCTAAGATGGCGGAACTCCGGCTGCGGCGGCTACGGATTCACACACCGTATCCCAGAAGGATGGGGCAGCATTGCCGGTACGGCAGCGGCTCAGTCCGGCAACTCGGATACAGCCTGGCTGGCACCGCCATGCCATATATCCGGTTCGGCGGCATTCGGAATTCCATGACTGATGACTGCAGCGCGGTACGCCAATCATCTATTTGACCCGCCGATCCCGGCGCGGCGTCTGGAGGTCCGGAACGGCTCCGCTTTGGTGCCTGACGCAGACGAGCCCTTCCAAAATCACGGGTTTGCCGCGACAATGCGCCCCAAATGTGCATAATTGTCCGCTGGACGCGCAATCCGTAGGCTTTTAAAGAAGTGCCTGCGAACGGTGCCGGAACCCGGCGCCCGAGGACAGTATGGCCGATTGCTGGCAGTGGAATGGAGAGACACTCGTGTCCCACGCAGAAGACCACGAAGGAACCCGCCGCGACTTTATTTATTATGCGACCGCCGGTGCCGGCACAGTCGCTGCCGCTGCCGCTGTATGGCCGTTGATAAACCAGATGAACCCATCTGCCGATGTGCAGGCGCTCAGTTCAATCCGCGTGGATGTCAGCGGTGTCCTCGAAGGTACGCAGCTGACTGTCAAATGGCGCGGCAAGCCTGTGTTCATCCGGCGGCGCACAGCTGACGAGATCGAGGCCGCGCGCGCCACTGCGCTCGACGAGCTTCCCGACCGGGAGGCCCGCAACGCCAATGCCGAGGGCGCCGACGCCGCCGACGAGAACCGTGCGTTGGACGAATCCGGCGAATGGCTGGTCATGATGGGCGTATGCACCCATCTCGGCTGCGTTCCCCTTGGAGACGGAACCGGAGATTTCGGCGGGTGGTTCTGTCCCTGTCACGGATCCCATTACGATACGTCCGGCCGCATCCGCAAAGGTCCGGCGCCTGAAAACCTGCCGGTTCCGATGGCGCGGTTCGACGGCGAAACCACAATCGTACTCGGTTAACGGAGCCGCGAATGTCTGGAATTCCACACGACATCTATGAGCCAAGCACCCGGGGCGAGAAATGGCTTGAGCGCCGTCTGCCTGTACTCGGCCTGCTATACGACGTACTGATGATCCCGACGCCGAGGAACCTGAACTGGTGGTGGATATGGGGAATCGTTCTGGCGTTCTGCCTGGCGTTGCAGATCGTCACAGGCATCGTTCTCGCAATGCACTACACTCCGCATGTCGATCTGGCGTTCGCTAGTGTCGAACATATCATGCGCAACGTGAATGGCGGACACATGATTCGCTATCTGCATATGAACGGTGCTTCGCTGTTTTTCCTCGCCGTATACATCCACATGTTCCGTGGCCTGTATTACGGCTCGTACAAGGAACCGCGGGAACTGACCTGGATCGTCGGAATGCTCATCTACCTGCTCATGATGGGCACCGCATTCATGGGATACGTATTGCCCTGGGGCCAGATGTCGTTCTGGGGGGCAACGGTGATCACCGGTCTGTTCGGTGCGATACCCTTTGTCGGCGAACCGATCCAGACCTGGCTTCTGGGCGGCCCGGCTGTCGACAACGCCACGCTGAACCGCTTCTTCAGCCTGCACTATCTTCTGCCTTTCGCGATCGCGGGGCTTGTGATCGTGCATATCTGGGCCTTCCACACCACGGGCAACAACAATCCATCCGGGGTCGAGGTACGAAGGAATTCGAAGGAAGAAGCCGCAAAGGACACGCTTCCGTTCTGGCCCTATTTTGTGATCAAGGATCTTTTCGCGCTGGTTTTGGTGCTGGCGGTTTTCTTCGCGATCGTCGGTTTTATGCCCAATTACCTGGGCCACCCCGACAACTATATTGAAGCGAATCCGCTCGCCACGCCGGAGCATATCGTTCCCGAGTGGTACTTCCTGCCGTTCTACGCGATCCTGCGGGCCTTCACCAGCGACGTCTGGGTCGTGATGCTCGCGGACTGGATCACCGGCGGCATCATCGATGCCAAGTTCTTCGGTGTTCTGGCCATGTTCGGCGCGATCGCAGTGATGGCGCTGGCGCCTTGGCTGGATACATCGAGCATCCGGTCGGGACGGTACCGCCCGATGTTCAAGTGGTGGTTCTGGCTTCTGGCGATCGATTTCGTGGTGTTGATGTGGTGTGGATCCCAGCCTGCCGAGCCGCCGTATTCGACTATCGCCCTGATCGGCTCCGCTTACTGGTTCGCCTATTTCCTGGTGATCCTTCCGCTGCTTGGCGTGATCGAGAAACCGATACCGAGGCCGGAGACGATAGAGGACGACTTCAAGGCGCATTATGGCGGTTCAGACGCAACGCCGGCTGAGTGAAGGGGAACGGAAGATGAATGGCAAACTCACTGCCGCCAGTGCCGCGGCGCTGGCTGCCGCAACCAGCGCCGCGTTGGCCGCCGGAGGCGCAGGCAGCATACATGACGTCTCGTTTCCGTTCGAGGGGCCTTTCGGTACTTACGACCAGTTCCAGCTTCAGCGGGGACTTCAGGTCTATACCGAAACTTGCGCGGTCTGTCATGGTCTGAAGTATGTTCCGCTGAGGACCCTGGGCGATTCCGGCGGTCCGGATCTTCCGGATGACCAGGTTCGCGCCTATGCCGAGCAGAATTTCGAAGTATTCGATGCTGAGCTGGACGATTTCCGTCCGGCGCTTCCCACCGACAGTTTTCCTGCGAATGACAGCGCCGGCGCCCCTGACCTGAGTGTGATGGCGAAGGCCCGCGCAGGTTTCCATGGACCTTACGGACTGGGACTCAACCAGTTTTTCCGAGGCATGGGCGGCCCGGAATACATCGCGTCCGTCCTTACGGGCTACACTGGCGAGGAAAAGGAAGAGGCGGGTTCCATACTGTATGAAAACACCGCATTCCCGGGCGGCTGGATTTCCATGCCCCCGCCACTCGAGGACGGTCTGGTCGAATACCAGGACGGCCATGACAGTTCGCTGCATCATATGGCAGAGGATGTGTCGGCCTTCCTGATGTGGGCCGCCGAACCGAAGCTGGCGGCGCGCAAACATACGGGTTTTCTGGGCGTTGTGTTTCTTGCGTTGCTGTCGGTGCTTATGTACCTGACGAACAAGAAGCTATGGGCGCCTGTCAAAAAAGGATCGAGGCGGCAGGCCGCCGACTGACCTATCTCCAGCGCTGGCGCCGGGAAGATTCCGCCCTGGTTCCGGAGAGGATCGAGCGGCTGTCTGTCCGGTGGAGGACGGTCAGGGCCGAGGGCCATCCGCGAGACAGGCTCGAAGCGAATCAGGAGGATCGGCAAGCAGTTCGGCGGTGTCGCGCGGCGGATTCACTTCGCTGTCAGCCACAAGAACGGTCAGCCCGCCAAGGCGCAGTGTATCATCCGGAGAACGGGTCACCATTAGAACGGTCGCGCCGATGTCTTCAGCGAGATCCTTGACCAGATCCAGCATTTCCATTTTTCAGTCTTGGACCGAGAGCGGCGAAGGGTTCATCAAGCAGCATCAGCGGACGGACACGCAGCAGAGTCGGTTCCAGTACGACCCGGCTCTGCTGGCCACTTGACAGGGCCGCTGGTTTGCGGCTGCCCATTCCGGCAAACCCGACCCGCGCCAGGCTGGCGGCGACCTGGATTGGCTCTTCGGAAAAAGAAGAAGCGAAGGCCTGAGGCCGAGCCCTACATTCTGTTTGGTTGTGAGATGGGGGAACAGATTCTGGTTCTGGAAGACCATTGAAAGTGGACGGCCGGCAGTGTTGACGGCTGCATAGAACGGCTGCATTCCGGCGGTTCGCCGCGCTTTTTCGGAATCGTTTCCTTTCCCATGGTACGGTTCCTTTTGTGAGGTTCCTGTCGTGAGGCCATTGCCGCGCGTGCCGTCCGGCGGCTCGGATTCAGTCGTTCCGCGGTATCGGACGGTTCGCGCCTGAGGCGTGTCTCCCGCATCGACCGCGGGTGCGCGGCGGCTTCGCCGGAATCGTTTTCCTTCCCCATCGTCGGATCCTGTCGTCCGTGCCCTGGGCAGTGGTTTTGCCGCGGCGTCGGCCGGATGTTAGGACGACATCAAAGGAAAGAGCGGTGCGGCGCCGGGCAAAGTTTGGCAAAACGCCCCGGCGCCGCACCCGGACGAGCCGGCCGCGACGGGACCGCCACCTGATGGCGGTGAACTCCGGGAACTGGGTGTTCCCATGGGCTGTCCGGAAGAACCTTGCGTCCTCGGCGCTGGCTATGGCGGCGCGCCGTCTCGCGGACGACCGGGAGCGCCTCCACGGCTGGCACCCTGTGCCGGTCGGGATCTTCGTGGACGGGACGCGGTTCAGGGCCCTGTGCTGCTGGGCAGCGAACTGGAAGCGGATCGGGGAGACCGGACGACGCGTCCCGCAGTATGATCTAGCGCGACAATCAAGATGAGAGTCTCGATCGAGGGGGCTGACCTTCCGGACGGTTCGATCGGGCATGCGCCGCCGTGGCGCCGCGCCTGAGCCGTTGCGGCGGATGGAGGCCAACGCAATGCGCCAACGACGACCGGTCGGCGGAGCGGATCGCGCCCGTCGCCCGATTCGA
>JAJEAY010000062.1 GCA_022824145.1 Rhodobacter sp.
CAGCCGCCCCGCCTCCGGGAAGCCTTGCTGCGCGTTGAGTTGCCTGTTTCTTTTTCCGGCAGCATACAGGCGCCGGGCCGGCAGGACAACCGGTCGGGCCGCAACGGACAGACTGTCAATTCTACATTGTCAGAACACTAGGCAGCCGACAACACATATCCTCAAGCCGGAGATCGCCGGGTTCGACGGCACCGCCGAGAACGAGGCCTTCTGTATGCGGCTCGCCCGCGCCATCGGGCTTGATGTCGCAACGACCGAGTATCGCAGCGTCGGCGACAAGCGGTTCCTGCTGATCGAACGCTATGACCGGCATGTTGGAGAGGACGGGAAGACCGTTCGTCTTCATCAGGAGGACTTCTGCCAGGCCCTCGGTTTCACGTCGGCGCGAAAATACGCAAGCGACGGCGGGCCAGTCTTCCGGGACTGCTTTGCGCTCGTCCGGCGGGTCACGACCCGCCCCGCAGCAGAAGCCCTTAAGCTTTTGGATGCGGCCCTGTTCAATGCGATCATCGGCAATGCCGACGCCCATGCGAAGAATTTCAGCTTGCTGTATCTGCCGGGCCGGACCCAGCTCGCGCCTCTCTATGACCTTCTCTCAACAGTTGCTTATCCCGATCTCAGCCAGCGTTTCGCCATGAAGATCGGAGGCCGCCGAGTGCTGGAGGAAGTTTATCCAGCCGATCTCGAAAAGTTCGCGAAGGACATCCAAGTTCGCGCGCCATTTATCCGCAAACGGACGGGTGAGATCGCAGGAGCTATCGTGGAGCGATCGGGTGGTGTTGTGTCCACGCTCGCCTTGCCGAGCGACCGACAAACAGTACTGCATGAGATCCGTGACACCATTGTCGGGCGGGCGCAGTTGCTATTGAGCCGGCTCAAGACATGAAGAGAGCATACCCACCTCTTGAGGAGACCACCTAAACAGAGGGCAAAGAACACCCAGGACAGGAAGCGGGTGCCGGAAAACAGAAAGGTAAAAAGACGCCTCCCATCACACGGAAGCCAACCTTGGCGACGGCCACCTCCGTTGAGCCGGACTTCCTGTGTTTCAAAAAGGACTTCATCTAGATGTCGATTACCAGATGACCCGACACCTCGCTCTCCTCCGCTCGAGAACTGTCGCAAGGTCGGCACCCGGCCAGCCGCAGACACCAAAGTAGGCACGGCAGGGGCGAAGACATTTCGTTGCAGCAGCCGCTGGCCAAGCCCTCAGTCGAGACTCGCATTCTGACTGTCCCGGACTCCCACCTTAACTGCAGCCGTGCATGCGTCGACGGAGGGAATTTCACATACAGGCGTCTCACCTTCCATGAGTGCGTCGTTGCCAATCAAACCGCGATGCTGAGGCAACGTAGCGGTCAAGAACCCGCTCGGGCCATTTCCGTGTCTCAGACACGCTATGTGGACGAAACGACCGCAATTCAGAAATGGCCATGAATTCTGTCCTACCCGCTGGTAGTCAGCCGAAGGCCAACTGCACCCACCAATATCAGCGCAATGAAGGCGTAGTGATAAACAGCAAGCCGGTCTCCGAAGACCAACATGCCCAGAGCAGTTGCGCCGATAATTCCGATTCCGGCCCAAACCGAATACACGATGCCGACAGGCAGATCCCGCAAAGCAGGTGCAAGCGCCCAGAAACAAAGGGAATAGCAAAGGATTGAGAGCGAACCCCACTGCCATTTCGCGAAGCCATCCGACAGCTTAAGAAAAAACGTACCCGTGATTTCAAGGCAGATTGCAACGGTCAAGTAAATCCAGGCGTTCATTGATCATCCCCACGGCCATTGCCAAACCAGTTCCGAACCAAACGTTGATTCCGAACGGCGGAAACCCTCGGAATTGAGAACTGACAGCACCCTGCTGACAGCATTCCGCGCCATAAACGGTTGAAGTCCCATCCAAGCCGGTTCGTAGTCCGCCTATCCGTCACAAACAAGTCCCGTTGAGAAGCCGACGCATCCGTTCCGCGGAAGTGAGGGCGGTTCCCGGCCAATGATCGGCCAACCGCGCTGCAGTTTCTCCCTTTCCCTTCGTCGGACCTGAGAACGGCGCACCGAAGCTCAGGCTAATGAACCGCCTGAACAAACTCATTCGGATTTCCGATCCCCCGTTCCACTCCGTCAAGACGCCTGGGTGCAGGCATCCAACAATGTTGAGGTTGATCAGGACGAAAAGGGTGCCTGCACGCCCGTCATGCAAAGGTGCGCTGTGGGTGATATCTGGCGATGATCTGGCATCCATGGAAGCAGGAGCGCTTTCCGGATCCCGACGGGGCCGCCTGTTTGACCGTCAGGAACGGGAACACAATTCGCCGTCATGACATCCCGAAACAAAATGCAAAAACAACGTAGAGAGGTGTGCATCATGACTCCGTCTTGGCCGACCCATTGACCATCAGATTGTGGGTTTTGGGATCCTTGTGCATTGCGGCGGGAGTGCCGGGCAGCCGACGCCCTATGCCACAAAAAATGGTCCCTGCCTGGCACCGGAATCGGACGCGATTATGGAAGGAATCACGGCCTTACCCATCAATTGCCCTGAGCACACTGAACTGAGCCGCGGGGCACGGACATGTCCTCGACTTCAGATTCCGGCGACTCTATCCCGCTGCGGCGGCATGGCGGATCCAGATTGCCGAGGAGTTCGATCCCGAGATGTCGGCGTTGCCCCTCGAAGTGCACAGGGTGATCCTCGCACACTCGCGGCTTCTTCAGGAATATGGCCCGCAGCTCGGGCGCCCGCGTGTCGATACGCTCAACGGCTCGCGGCACGCGAACATGAAGGAGATGCGGTTCAGCGCGTCAGGAGGGGAGTGGCGGGTCGCGTTCGCATTTGATCCTTTGCGCCGTGCCCTGCTTCTGACGGCGGGCGGCAACGAGCGGCGGTTCTACCGCGAATTGATCCGCAGGTCCGACGAACGGTTCGACCGGCAAATTGCCCGGCTCGCTGACGGATAGAGAAGGAGAATCGTCATGGCGCTGGATGTGGAAGACGTGATCGCGAGGCTCGACCCCACGGAGCGCCGCAAGGTGGAAGAAATGGCTGCGGAACTGATCGCGGAGGAAATGACTTTGCGCAAGGCCCGCCAGCTTACCCAGGCGAGCGTCACGCGAGTGCCCGGCATCAGCCAGGACACGGTCCTCCCGGATGCAGCGGAGCGACCTGTTGCTGTCCACGCTGCGCAGGACGGTAGAAGCGATGAGCAGAAGCCTCTCGCCCGTCGCCAGATTCCCTGACCGCCCGCCGGTCGAGCTTGCCGGCATTGCCGAGCATGTCGCCCGCGATTGATGCCAGCGCCGAATCTTGCGCTAGCGTCCACCTAATGTCGGCGCAGGCACGAATTGCTCCCCCAATAGCGGTCAGCCTTCCAAGGGCGGCACCTATCGTGGCGGAGAGGACAATCCCTCGGCCGGTATCAAGAGCCCGGATCGGCGGAGGCGAAATGGTTCTCATTGACAAGAACCTTCCTTAGCACCATCACTCCAACCGGCATGGGCTTGGGCACAATTTTGGAGTGGTACCCGAGTCCCACGTTCACCGCTACACTCGAACTCGTACTGATGTCGTCGGCTCAAAATATGAAAACAATACACTCGATGCGGGCGGAGACCGCGGACTGTATACTGGCAGTTCTGTATCTTCCAGTGAAACAAAACTGGCAACTGGCGATTAGAGGTGACGTTAGTGACTTTACCGGCAATCCGTCAAGCAGCGGCAAAGGACACCTGTTCCATTTAAAGTCGTTCCGTCACTGTACAGACTCGCCTTTATCATGAAGGTGAATGAATAGGAGAGCTTCCACGTTCACGCTTTCGCGCTTCCATTGACCCTGAAGCACTTGGAGGATCATTTCAGCGAAGCTGCGTCCTTGCTACTTCAGACCTATCCCGAAGCGGGCGCGAACAGTGTTCTTATGTCATCTTCCGTCAGCGAAAGCGGGCCGTCGCCGGTTCCTTCAAACAAAGCGTCCGAGAGCGCCTGTTTGCGCTTCTGCATCTGCTGGATAGCGGTCTCGACCGTTCCGTCGGCAATCATTTTATGCACGAAAACCGGTTTGTCCTGCCCGATCCGGTGTGCCCGGTCCATCGCCTGGCGCTCCGTCGCAGGATTCCACCACGGATCGTAAAGAATAACCGTGTCAGCTGCAGTCAGATTGAGTCCGACACCACCTGCCTTCAGGCTGATCAGAAATATCTGGGCATCCCCGTTCTGGAAATTCGAAACCTCCCGTTCTCGGTTCCTGGTCTGTCCGTGCAGCATCGAGTAGCGCCATCCTCGGGAACTGACATCGGACTCGAGCAGCCGAAGCATTTCGACGAACTGGGAAAACACCAATACCTTTCGGCCCTCAGCCTGCAGTTCCGTAAGGAGCTGCAGAAGCCGCGTACGCTTTGCGCTTTCGCTCACCTTCCGTGCGGCGTCGAGCTTCACCAGTTGGGGGTCACAGCAGACCTGGCGCAGCTTCAGAAGTGCGTCGATGATCGTGATGCGGGAACCGGCGATGCCCTTGCTCTGGACGGCCCGGCGAACGCGCTCGTCCATCACGACCCGGATACTCTCGTAGAGCGCCCTTTGATCTCCCTCGAGTGGAATGAGCTCGTCCATGACAGTCTTTGACGGCAGGTCTTGGGCGACCTGGTCCTTGGAGCGGCGCATCAGAAAGGGCTTTAGCCGGGTTGACAGAAGGCGCTGCTTTGCGCGGTCGCCATTCCGCTCGATCGGTGTTCTGTATTCCTTCTTGAATGTTCTGCGGTTCCCTAACAGACCGGGAATGAGCCAGTCATAGAGCGACCAGAGTTCCTCGAGGTTGTTCTCCATCGGAGTGCCGGTCAGGGCGAGGCGGTTCCTGGCCTGTATTTCCCGGATGCGCTTTGACGTGGCTGCAGCGGGATTCTTGACGTTTTGAGCTTCGTCAAGGACCGCGAGCTCGTATTCGTGCTTGAACAGAAACCCATGGTCGCGGCCAATGAGAGGATAGGTAGTGATTACCAGATGATGATCGGGGATCTGCCCGAACAGCGCCCGTCGGCCGGGTCCGTGCAGAACGAGTAGCTTCAGGTCAGGTGTGAACCGCTCAGCTTCGCGCTGCCAGTTGCCGACCAGGCTGGTAGGCACAACCAAGAGACTCGGCTTTTCGGAACTTTGCTCGAGGTGGAGATGGGCGAGCAGAGCCAGTGCCTGAACCGTCTTGCCCAACCCCATGTCGTCGGAGAGCGCACCGCCGAAGCCACTCTCGGACAATGCCCGGAGCCAACCGTAGCCGGATTTCTGGTAAGGCCGCAATTCACCGGTCAACGCCTCGGGCGGCTCCGTGTCCTGCGCGTTCGACAGCGCTCTGAGCCGCTCGCTCAGTTCAAGGATTTCCTTTCCGCCCTTCCAGACGACGCCGCTGCCCTCAAGAGCCGTCGCAAGCGCCACTGCCCGGCTCGCTTCAGCGATGTGAAATCCAAACAGACCCTGGGCCTCAAGGAAAGCCTCGACGAATGGCGCAATACGCTCTCCTTCAATCATGACGTGGGAACCATTGGGAAGCGCCATGAAGTATTCGGTACCTGAAAGCAGCTGCAAGACGTCTTCACCATCCCGCAAGGCGCCGTACTCGTTGAGTGGAAGACTGTCGATAACCGCGAGGATCAGCGGCACGAACTCCACTTCCTGGCCATCCGCTTCGAGTTTGAGCGAAAAACTGAACCAGTCGGCGCTTCCGTCTTCGGACGGTTCCATTGAAGTGGTGAATGTGACAGGGCCATCGTGGAGGTGGAGCGGCCAGGACGGATCGATTTCCACGTTCCAGCCGACTTCACGCAGATACGGCACCACCTCGGAGTTGAACATGAGGCCGCCGATGAATTCGCCGGGATCGTGATCCGAGGCAATAGGAAAGACGATATCCGCCTTCTGGACGCTGGCAGTATAACGTATTTCGGGCAGGCAGTTTCTTGGAGTTCCGCCTCCATACTCCTCAGCATTATCCAGAAGCGTATTCCTGATTTCCCGTTCCTGATGCCTGTCGCGGTGAACAATCGAAATCAGGTCGCTCCCGACGCTTCGAATTGCGTTGTTGCCGACGTCAGGCCTCACGGTCTCTTTGAAACTTCCATAGGATACTTCCAGCCGGCCGCACGGGTAGACGCTTGACGAGACGGCGTTTCGGCCATTCCGTCCCCTATAGTAAGGCAGGTAGTCGCTGTCTTTCACGGTCTGTCCGTAGAGATAAAGCGTAGGAACCGGCTTAAGATCGCTGATATCCTTGGTCTTCCAGACCTTTGGCAGGGGAACCGGTCCACCGATGTCCTTGAGTTTCCGGGCAACGGATTCCGTGGATTCAGGAAGCATTTCCGGCGCCGAGCTAAGCCACGCAAGCGTTCTGTGATTCAGGCCCGTCTCCGCCGGTCCAACCGACCCTGTCGCGGAGTCGAAATAGATCGGAACCGGAAAGCGCAGAAACGAGATTGCTGGGTTCTCCTGATCGCTGAGGTGGACGCGTTGCGAACCGTCCTCGTTCTGAAGCCAACCCACTGATGCCTTCCTTGCAGGTGACCAGGACAGGACAGGACCCTTAAGATCGCCGCCGCGGGCGCGTCCGGTCTCCACGACTTCCTGCACGAATGCGATCAGTTCGTCTCCGGCAAGCCTGTCATCCAGATTCCTGTACCTGGGCGACTGCTGCAAAAGTCCCAGTCGTGCGAGAATCCCGACGTCCTCGACAGCAAGGAACGCGGGTTTGTCCCCGATCCGGGTATAGGTGTAGTTGTATTCATGCGTATTGACGCCGAGTCCGCCGTTTATCTTCACATAAGCCTTGAACGGAACGATTTCAGCGCGTCCAGACTCGCCATTTCGGAGGATATAGATCAGCTGGTCCCGACCTTTTTTAGGCGCAGCGACAGGAAGCGCATCGGTGCCATGCGGCGCTGCGACTGCAGTTGGCCACTGCTCCAGCCACTCTCGGAGACCTGCCTGGACCGGAATGTCGCTGGACCGATCCACATTCAGAAGATCAGACATAGAAGCAAGCAACGCCGCTACTACGTGTTTGCAGTTATATCCGACCGCACACGAGCATTCACCATCCAGATAGTTGACGTTGCCTCTCGGCCCCACGTCCAGCGCAATGTCCAGGAAATAGGTGTTGCCGTAACTCCC
>JAJEAY010000061.1 GCA_022824145.1 Rhodobacter sp.
GCGGCTGGGGAGCCAGGCGCCCGGCCGCGAATCACGCGAATCATTTGGATAACAATAGGGCGGCGTGTGCCAGAAGCGGACGCGGATGTTCCCGCCGCGGTTCGTGGAGCGCCGACGCCTCCGCATCGGCAGCCCCTGTGAACCGTGAAACCAGTGCCGGGCAGCCTGATGGCGCTTTCGTACATAATTCCCTAAACTTTCGTAGCCTTTATCAATAACAATCTGATCTAGAGTACGAAATCCTTTCCGGCGCAAAGGCTTGCGAGATTTGTGAATAGGGCTTCGGCCATCGCTCCACTCGCCGCCCTGCATTCTTCCAATCGACGCCCTCGAACCGCTGATGTCATGAGCCAAGCCGGAGCGCTGACAGTCCGGTCCAGCGGAGCCTGGTTGGCACACCATCTGGAACCAGTACCGGCCGGAAATTGCCTGCCTAAATGAAACTGTCGGGTGATTCCGCCTTTTTGGACGTTACGTAAGCCATGAGCGCTTCGAAGACACCTGGATCAAGTTCCGGTTGCCGGTACTCGTTAAGGAGCTTGGTTACCCGGTTCGCCGCCAACGCCTGCGTGTCGCAGGCTCCCTCTTCATCCCATGTCTCGAATGGCTTGTAATCCAGAAGATCAGTGCGCCAGAACTCAGTCTTGAAGTTCGCTTGAGTATGCGCGCAGCCCAGATAATGTCCGCCTGGCCCGACCTCGCGTATCGCATCCATCGCCTGTGCGTTCTCGTCAACGGCCACACCGGCCGCCAGACTGTGCAGGATCCCCAGCTGGTCCGCATCCATGACAAATTTCTCGTAAGATGAAACGAGTCCGCCTTCCAGCCACCCACAGGAATGCAGCATGAAGTTCACACCGCTCAGGAGCGCGGCGTTCAGGGAGTTTGCGCTCTCATACGCCGCTTGGGCGTCCGGCAGCTTTGATCCGCAGAATGCCCCACCTGACCGGTAAGGAAGATTCAGCCGCCGCGCTAGCTGTCCGGCACCAAAGGTGATCTGGCTAGCCTCAGGTGTACCAAAAGTCGGAGCCCCGGAATTCATGTTAATTGATGTGACAAACGCACCCATGATAACCGGGGAACCCGGCCTGATGAGTTGGCTATATGCGATGCCAGCCAAAACTTCTGCCAGCACCTGTGTCAGGACTCCGGCTACCGAAACCGGTGCCATTGCACCTCCGACAATGAACGGCGAGACAATGCTGGCCTGATTGGCCGCGGCATAGACTTCGAGCGAACCCATCATTACCGCATCGAAGGTCAGCGGAGAGTTGATGTTTATGAGTGAAGTCATCACCGTTCGGTCACCTATTCCGCCGAACAGAATATCGCACATCTCTACCGAATCCTGCGCACGGGATGGCTCTGTCACCGAACCCATGAACGGCTTGTCCGACAGCGTCATGTGAGCAAGCAGCATGTCAAGGTGGCGTTTGTTGACCGCTACATCGGTTGGTTCGCAAACGGTGCCGCCGGAATGATGCAGCCACTTAGACATATAGCCGAGTTTCACGAAATTGCGGAAATCCTCGATGGTCGCGTACCTGCGCCCCAAAACCGTATCTCGCACGAACGGAGGACCGTAGGCAGGTGCCAGCACCATCGAGTTACCGCCGATTTCAACGTTGCGGTCCGGGTTGCGCGCCTCTTGGACGAAGCGGGAGGGAGCTGACGAGCACAGGCGCCGGGCAAGTCCGCGGGGAATATGAACCCGCTCGCCGTTGACGTCGGCTCCAGCATTCTTCCATCGCTCGAGAGCTGGAGGATTCTCAACGAAATTCACCCCGATCTCTTCGAGAACCGTCTCAGCGTTCGCTTCGATGATTTCGAGAGCCTCTTCGTTGAGAAGGTCAAAATTAGGGATATTGCGCTCGATGAACCGTGCCGCCTCGATGCGGACTGCGCTGCGCTCGGCGCGCCGCGCCGCCCCACCCCCAGATCTCGTGCGCCGATTGGAACTTGCTCTTGCCATAAACCTATCCCGTGCCTGCCTTCCTATCCGCTTTAGCCGACCAATCCAGCTTTCGGTCCACAATATACGTCAGCTAGGAAGCGAAAGCGACATAACGCTTCATAGCGGCAAACAGAGAAAGAACGTTCAGCACGAGGCTCTCTGCGGCCGCCGCCGTTCGCCTTGCGTCATTTCTTTCGGCAAAATACACACCGTCCATGACTCCGCATCAGCGCCTTTTGGTGATCGATTTTGGAAGCCAGGTCACCCAACTGATCGCACGTCGGCTGCGGGAGTTGGGTGTCTATTGTGAAATCCATCCATATCAACACGTTACTGCTGGCTTCCTGACTGAATTCACACCGCAGGCTGTGATATTGTCAGGTGGCCCTGCAAGCGTTATGGATGGAGAACCGCCGTTCCCGCCAAATGAGGTGTTCTCGCTGAATGTGCCGATTCTCGGTATCTGCTATGGCCAACAGGTGATGGTGAAGATGCTCGGAGGAAGAGTCGAACGGGGCCAAAGGACAAAGGACGCCGAAACGCGTCACCAAGAAGCCGAAAGCGTATCCGCGACCTCAACCGGCGGCAGGGTCAACTCGGAGTTCGGGCGGGCATATATCGCTCCTAAGGGAGTCCTCCCTCTTCTGGAGGGTTGGTTTGAGGAACCGACCGAACAGGTTTGGATGTCTCACGGCGATCATGTCGCCGAACTCCCGCCAGGATTCGAAGTGTATGGCGTCTCTGCCAAGGCTCCCTATGCGATTGTGGCAGACACCAAGCGCAGTTTTTTCGCGGTCCAGTTCCATCCTGAGGTGCATCACACTCCAAACGGAAAACGTCTGCTGCAGAATTTTGTCAGACTGTCCGGTTTCACGGGCGACTGGACAATGGGCGCATACCGCGATGAAGCCGTTGAGAAGATCCACCGTGCGGTCGGAGATGCCAAGGTCATCTGCGGGCTTTCAGGCGGAGTGGACTCGTCAGTCGCTGCCAAGCTTGTCCACGAAGCCATAGGTGACCGCCTCACATGTGTTTTTGTCGACCATGGACTGCTTCGGCTGAACGAAGCGGAAGAAGTGGTTGGCATGTTTCGCGACCATTTCAACGTTCCCCTCATCCATGCGGATGAATCCGAGCTGTTCCTCTCTGAACTAAGGGGCGTAACCAACCCTGAAGAAAAGAGAAAAACGATTGGTCGCCTCTTCATAGACGTGTTTCGAAAGCACGCCGCTGCGGTCGGTGGCGCCGAGTTTCTGGCCCAAGGAACGTTATACCCTGATGTCATCGAATCCGTCAGTTTTTCCGGCGGGCCTTCAGTGACCATCAAGTCACATCACAATGTGGGAGGACTGCCCGAACAGCTCGGACTGAAACTGGTTGAGCCACTTAGGGAACTGTTCAAGGACGAAGTAAGGGAATTGGGACGCGAAATCGGGTTGCCAGGCAGATTTGTCGACCGCCATCCCTTCCCCGGTCCAGGCTTGGCGATTCGCTGTCCCGGCGAGATCACCTGCGAGAAACTCGACATCCTCCGGAATGCCGATGCTGTCTACATAGACCAGATCCGCAGGCATGGACTCTACGAGCAAATATGGCAGGCATTCGTCGTGCTGCTGCCTGTCCGTACTGTCGGTGTCATGGGTGACGGGCGCACATATGACTATGTATGTGCCCTCCGCGCAGTGACGAGCGTCGATGGAATGACGGCGGACTGCTTTCCGTTCAGCCACGAGTTTCTTTGTGAAACCGCCACTAGAATCGTCAACGAAGTCTCTGGAATCAATCGTGTGGTCCATGACGTTACCTCAAAGCCGCCCGGCACAATTGAATGGGAGTGAAAGCCGGACATGATGTATACCGGCCTGATATCGAATCAGTTTTCCCGACTTCCAGCCTGAAATAGATGTCTGGCTCGTCACCGTGGCAGTAGAAGATGACTCGCCGTCACAACTCAGGAATTGATTCCGTTCATATGCTGACCCAACCTCTGCCGATTGGCGCCTGCCCAGAATCTGAATGAACAATACCCACCCTCTTCGCGCTGCCGTCTGGATGATCGGCGCAATCGTCAGTTTTACCGCGATGGCCGTCGCCGCGCGTGAACTGAAGGGCCTGCACGACACCTTTGAAATCATGACTTACCGGTCACTGATTGGCATCGTGATCGTTATATCGGTTGGCGCCTGGGCGGGGACGCTCGGTCAGATTACCGGCCGCAGCCTTAAGCTCCACGCGCTTCGCAACATCTGCCATTTCACAGGACAGAATCTTTGGTTTTTCGCCGTGGTTTCAGCGCCTTTGGCGCAGGTATTCGCATTGGAATTCACCACGCCAATCTGGGCCATGCTGTTTGCCACTTTCCTCCTGAGTGAGCGCTTGACGCGCATTCGCGTCCTCACTGCCATTATGGGATTCATTGGCATTCTGATCGTGGCGCGCCCGGAAACGGATGTTGCGCTCTCGCCAGGCTTGCTGGCGGCTGGCGGCGCCGCCGTCGGATTCGCGTTGACCGCCGTGTTCACTCGAATGCTGACCCGAACGGAAACCATTACCTGCATTCTATTTTATCTGACAGTCATGCAGGCGATTCTTGGCATAGTGAGTGCTGGATTCGACGGCCAGATGGCTATGCCAAGTCTCATCACCGCTCCTTGGCTTATTCTGGTCGGCTGTTCCGGCCTGCTTGCGCATTTCTGCATGACCAAGGCGCTCTCGATGGCTTCGGCGGCAATTGTGATGCCGATTGATTTCGCGAGGCTTCCGGTGATCGCGATCATTGGTATGGCGTTCTATGCCGAACCACTGGAATGGACGGTTGTGCTCGGTGCAAGCATCATTTTTCTGGGGAACTACATAAACATCCGTGCTGAGACTCGCATCTCTGCCTAGCCAGATTGCCTCTTTGGAGGCTCACCAAAACAACTTGACTATTTGGCGCCTGCGTCCATTGCGTATGTGGACGCCCCCTGCTGTGCAGGTTGAATGCTGGGCAAAGTCCGGCTTGCGGTCAAGGTGCTGACGTATGTCCGGCTTCCAGAATGCAACATTCATGCGTCGCGGGTCCGTATGATGTTCGTGGACCAGATCCGGAACGCCTGTATGGGACCGAAACCCTGCGGCTGAAGCCGGTTCTTACGAACGCGCCCGCGCCCTCGGCATGGCAGCCCGGGCCATAATTGACAGTCTGGACGGAACGGTGGGCACAGCCAAGGAGATCCTGCTGCAGAACGACCCCGAGCTTGAACAGTTACGCCTGGCATGGCTGCGCAGATGGCCACACTCCAGGAGTGTCGGTGGCATGCGCGGGATCCTGGACCGGCTGGAATTCGTCCGGGCGCTTTCGCTGCCACCGAAGCTCGGGGAGGACCATCATCCAGCCAGGCCTTCTTTCCAGGTTCGCGCTGGAGGGCCGGGTTGCGGCGACCGACCTCATCGACGACTTCGGCGAACGGCGAAGAATCGCCACAGATGCGGCAGGTGTGGGAACTCGAGACCGTGCTGACCGATGCCGCGATTGCGGTGTTCGAGGATCTGACGGGCCAGATGTTTGACCGCTCGAAGAACAGGCAGGAACGATCCTGATCGGCCGGTAAGGCCTCTTTCGGCCAGTTGACCGCAATGTTCGGCGACACCGTTTCCGCTCTTGTGGAAGCTCGTGAAAGGATGTTGATCCCATTCAGCCGGGTGGTCCGTTTTGGCACAGCCGATCTCAATCGGGCTCACC
>JAJEAY010000102.1 GCA_022824145.1 Rhodobacter sp.
TAAAGGAGCTTGCCGGCCGTCATGTCCTTCGGAAGACGGTCAAAACGGAACGTCTCGCCGAACTGCGGATGAAAGGGATGCAGAACCCGGAAGTGCCCCGCTCGATCCGCTTCATCCCATGCAGTGTCTAGCAGCTTACAAGAACATTCTCCCCATCGGATTGGAGAGTTCATGGACGGTCGCGCCGAGAGGGAGCTTCGACTGCCCTTCCGGCCCAGCTCCCCGGCGATGGCGCACGCGTCCGGGACAGTTCCGTCTGGTTCCAGTGAGTCCATGATCCGTGCAGGTCAGGTCCTCGGCCATGCGCGATTCCAGCGGGGCGTTCCGCTGGGCCTTGAGCGGCAGGCGTATCCGATCCTGGTTTCCATGGCGGGGCTGCGTGAACAGGGCACCGTCACTGCGTGCAAGGCAAAAGAGACGTCATTCGGCCTGGTCTGGCGGAGTCGAAACTTCGGCCTGAAGCCGTCCGCTGACCGATGGTCTTTTGGACAGGCCATGACGCAAGGAAAAACCCGGATCGTCAAGACTCACCGCCCTAGCCAAACGCCAGCGCAAGCGCCTTCTCGACCTACCCACGAACCGGGCCTCGCTGGTCAAGCAGTGCACGTTGGCAGATGACGGCATCAAGCATGTCCGGTTCGAAGGTCGACATTTTTCCCAAACTTCAGGCAATACCTGCAGAGTGCCATACATTTTTGACACTCATATAGTTCTCAAGGCCTTCAATGCCGCCTTCGCGTCCATTGCCACTGGATTTCACCCCGCCGAAAGGGGTTTCAGGCACTGACGCCTCAAGCGTGTTGATCGACAGGTTACCCACCTCAACCTCATCGACCAGACGCTCGATGTAATCCGCCCGGTTGGTGAAGGCGTATCCGGCGAGGCCGTAGCGTACGGAATTGGACTGGGCAATGGCATCATCAAGTGACGGAACAGAGTTCAAAACAGCCACAGGGCCAAAGGGTTCTTCATTCATGATCCGGGCGGTCTCACGCACATTCTTCAATACCGTGGGCTGGAAGAAATATCCCGGAGTGCCGTACCGTGCGCCACCGGTCGCCAAAGTCGCACCCCTGTTGCAAGCGTCTTCCACAAGCCCGGTCAACGCGGAGACGCGGCGGTTGTTGGCAGCGGGGCCCATCTCCACTCCGGGCTCCATCCCATTGCCGACCACTGTCGCGCTGATGCGAGTGACAAAAGTCTCGGCGAAGTCATCGAAGATGGCTTCATGGACGAAGAAGCGTGTGGGCGAAGTGCAGACCTGCCCCGCGTTGCGCACTTTGCGGACTGCGCCCGCGATGGCAGCAGCCTGTACATCCGTGTCTTCGCAGACGATCACCGGGGCGTGGCCGCCCAGTTCCATAAGGACACTTGTGTCGTTCTGAGCGGCGAGGCCGGTCAGGTGCCGGCCAACGGCAGTGGACCCGGTAAAGGCCACCAGCCGTACTGGATCCTTCGGGATCAGGTAACCGGAGATCTCAGATGGCACACCGAAGACGAGGTTCAGCACGCCCGGCGGAAGGCCCGCGTCTTCAAAGGCACGGGCGATGTGGATGGCGCCAGCCGGAGTTTCCTCGGCCGCCTTGAGGATGATCGGACAGCCCGACGCAAGCGCACTCGCGATCTTGCGCGCAGGCTGGCTCATAGGGAAATTCCAGGGGGAAAAGGCAGCAACTACGCCAATCGGCTGGTGGTGCACCGACAATCTGTGCCCCCTCGGCGCCGGAATCACACGACCATAGGTCCGCATGGCTTCGCCGGCATCCCATTCGAAAAACTCTGCCCCGCGGATCACTTCAAGGCGGGCTTGAGGCAAGGGTTTTCCCTGTTCCAAGGTAATTGCTTGGGCGATCTCTTCCCGGCGCTCCCGCATCAGCGCTGCCGCGTGCCTGATGACATTGGCCCGGTCGCGGGGAGCGGTGCGGCTCCAGATGCGGAAGGCGCTCACGGCCGCGTCGAGTGCATCATCCAGATCGGATCGCGCCGCGCAAGGCAGACGACCAAGCGCTTCTTGCGTGGCGGGGTTGACCACGGCCAGATCGTCCGCGGCCCTTCGCCATTGTCCGTCAATAAAGAGTCCTAGATCCGGATACATAAGCAGGCCTCCTGCGTCTATCGATCCAGATCAGCGAAGCAAGGAATGGCTTCAAGTAAATTGAAGGAATACCGATATCAATTCAACGAATATCAGGCAGTGCGTTCTTCCGCGACTTGGTGCAGGGCCGTCTTGAATGCGCGGGCCGCCGGAGACAGGCTGCCATCGGCGCGAAGCGATATGCCGATTGGCGTCTGACCGAATGGTACAGGCCAGTCGAGCCGGGCCAAGTTCCCGTTGCCGACGTCCTGCGCCGTCACCTCCCTTGGCATCAGGCAAATCAGATCACGCGACTGCAGGAGCGCTCGATTGGCCAAGTAGGAAACCGATTCGATCGCACACGGCGGTGCATACTGCCGCTGGTTGATGAAGAACTGATCCACCTGCCGGCGCAGCGTCGTTTCCAAGGGCGGCAGGATCCAGCCATAGGGTCGGACCTGCCCGAAGGTCACGTTCCGCTTCGTCGCAAGCGGATGCTCAGGACCGACGACGGCAACGATCCTATCGTCAATGAGCTTCTCCTGTACGATCCTCTCGCGATAGCGAAGGGCGGACAGACGCCCGACCACTATGTCAATCCTTCCTGAGAGGAGCGACGGAATCAACACTTCGTTCGTGCCTTCGCTGATCTTTACGGCGACCTTTGGCCGATCTGCCAGAAGGCGGTCGATCGCGGCCGGGAGCAGGCTGGTGGACGCGGCAAGCAAGGTTCCGATGACCACCCTGCCGGAGTTTCCTTCGCTCAGGTCGTCCAGCTCCTGCGCGGCACAGGAGATCTGCGCAAAGATGAGTTTGCCATGGCGGATGAGGGTTTCGCCGAAGGCGGTCGGGATCACGCCGCGGTTGGTTCGGCTGAACAGAATCACTTCAAAGTCCAGTTCAAGATCCTGGATCATCTTGGTGGCGGCGGGTTGGGATATGCCCAGTTCCTTAGCTGCATTCTGGATATTGCCGTAGGTTTCCACGGCCACAAGCAGCCGAAGCTGGCGCAGCTTCAGCCGGGTCAGCGCGCGGTCTAGAATACGGGAATGCCGGGAAGTCATATTGCGATCCGACCCGACATCTGATCGAGCTTGGCGACCACGCTCATTGCCGCCAGCGCGGAACTGCGCGGATTGTCCGGCAGGGATCTTCCACTGATGCGAAATTGAAACGTGCCAAAATCGCCTTGGGCCTCGATCTCATGTACATTTACGAAAATGCCGGCATCGGCGATCAGCCTGACTTCCGTGCTTTCGAATCCGATGCCGGCCAGCGCGACAGCGGCCGCGACATTAGCGTTCTTTGGATATTGCAGGGCGGCGTCACGGGCCGATCCACAAAAGTGCGTCACCGCTCCGCTCTGCAGTGAGTCAAGGTCAATCACGGTTTCAGCGAGCGAATTTTTCCAGCCTTTCGGGGGCTTTCGTCCGACATAGGTGACGGTTTCCAGCACGCCCTTCTCAGCGGCCTGGAGACAGTCAAGGGCGCCGATCGCGCCGCTTGCAAGATGCAGGCGGGCGTTTCCCCGCTCCGCGGCCGTTTCGAGCGCGCTCGACAGGTCCGCGTCTGCCAAGGCGCCAACGGACACCGATACCAGGTCCAGTCCACGCTCCAGAACTGCGGCCCCATGATCGCGCAGCGCGCCATGACCTGCACAGTCAATGACCAGGTCCAGTTCGTCCGGCAGTGCAGCGACAGACCCGACAAGGCATTCGGATCCGTATGCATCCGAAACACGGTCCGGCCTCACCAGAAACGCCGCGATCGTATGCGGAGTGGTAGCGAGCGCATCCCGCACATAACTCGCGATCGCGCCGGTTCCAATAATGGCAATTCTCACAGGCATGCTCCTTTATTGGAATCAGACATCCCGAACTGTTCATACTTTGATATATCTATTTTTGATAGCCAAATCCGCCAATTGGGATTGGATGTGGCAGGCCTGTACGCCCACTTTGGCGCAGTGAAGATGCGGGGCGGCAAGATGAACTATACCAAGCATGAAGCGAAAGACTATGCACGCGAAAACATGCGCGGAATCTGGGCAGCGGCCCTGAACCCGTTCGGTGCCGATCTCACGCTGGACGAAGAAGGGTTCCGGTCAAACATCCGCCACTGGATTGATGATCTGGAGATCAAAGGGCTGTTCGTGGCAGGCAAGCAGGGCGAGTTCTGGTCCATGTCATTGGAAGAGCGCAAGCGCAACATGGTTATCGCCGTCCAGGAATGTGCAGGCAAAGCCGGAACGATCATGTCGATCTCGGATCAGAACATGGACACTGCGCTGGAGCTTGGCCGCCACGCGCAGGAATGCGGCGCCGACTATGTCGTGGTACATGCGCCAACCCTCAGCTTTTGTCACGACCGGAGCGAGTTGCTCTATCGTTACTACAAACGGTTCTGCGACGAACTGGATATCGGAATTGCCATGTGGAGCCACCCGGACAGCGGTTATCTGATGCAGCCTGAAGAATGCGCACGAATTTCCGACCTGCCTAACATCGTTGCGATCAAGTACTCTGTTCCGCGCGGGATGTATGCGCGCCTGACCCATATGGTGGGAGACAGGATCCAGGTCTCGACCTCTCTGGAAGACGACTGGCTGGACAATATCGAGGAACTGGACTGGCGGCTGTATCTGTGCTCGTCGCCGCCCTATCAGCTTCAAACCGCATGCGACCGGCGGATGCAGGAATATACCGAACTGGCATTCGCCGGGAAATTCGACAAAGCCCGCAAAGTGCGGGACAGCCTGAATCCAGTGCGTGAGGCGATGAAGCACTCTAAGCCGGACGCAAAACCCACGGCTTTCGGAAAATGCTGGCAAGAGCTGTTGGGTCAGGTCGGCGGCCGTGTGCGCCCCCCCATGCTGGAACTGACCGAAGACGAGAAGGCCGCAATTTGCGCTGCTTTCGAGACTTGCGGACTGAAGATCTGAACCAGAGATGGATATAATTTTTTCCGATAGCTACATGCGGAGAATTTCTTTGCGGTTATGTATGCGGTCAGGAAAGCTTGATCCAAAGGGAGAACGCGATGGCCAGATTGCAAGCCTTCAATTTTCAGGGATGGATTGACGAGCATCGGCACCTTCTGAAACCACCTGTCGGCAACAAGATGGTGTTTGAAAACAGCGACCTGATGGTGACGGTGGTCGGCGGCCCGAACAAGCGCTCCGACTATCACGACGACCCGGTCGAGGAATTCTTCTATCAGCTCGAGGGCGATATGTTGCTCAAGCTCTATGATGGCGAAGAGTTCTATGACGTGCCGATCCGTCAGGGCGAGGTTTTTCTCCTTCCGCCCCATGTCCGTCATTCCCCGCAGCGTCCGCAGGAGGGGTCGGTTGGGCTTGTTATCGAACCCAAGCGGCAGCTGGGGCAGTTGGACGCAATCGAATGGTATTGCTTTGAGTGCGGTGCACGGGTTTACCGCGCCGAGATGCAGCTTCGGTCAATCGTCAAGGATCTGCCACCGGTTTACGAAAAATTCTACGCCTCGGTAGAGGACCGCACCTGTCCCGTCTGCGGGACAGTGCATCCAGGGAAGGAACCGCCCGAAGGATGGGTGAAACTCTAGTCAGTCGAAACGGGGAACAATCATGAAACGTACATCTGGAGTCCTTGCGGTTGTGGTGACTTTCGCTGCAACGGCCATTGCCGCGCAGGCAGAAGAGTTTCGGTTGGGCCTGCTCACGCCGCCTCCGCATATCTGGACCAAGGCGGCTGAGGCATTTGGCGCCGAACTCGCGGAAAAGAGCGGAGACGCCCATAGCGTCGCTGTCTTCCCGGCGCGCCAGCTCGGGAATGAAGCTGAGATGCTGCAGCAGCTACAGACGGGTGCGCTTGATATGGCGTTCATGACCGTGGCGGAAGTGTCGAACCGGGCGACGGATCTAGGCGCCTTCTATGCGCCTTACCTGGCCAATGACATCGCCCATGCAGGACGCATCCTGCGCTCAGACACGGCCAAAGCCTTGTTGGAGCCGCTGCCCGGCCAGGTCGGGGTTGTCGGTCTGGGCTATGGCATGGCGGGCCTGCGGCAGATCGTCAGCCGGGGCGAGGTCGAGAGCGCCGCCGACCTGACCGGACTGAAGCTGCGGATCACGCCCTTCACACCAATCCTGGATTTCTACAATGCCCTGGGCGCGGCCCCGACACCGATGCCGCTGCCCGCAGTCTATGACGCGCTGGCCAACGGTCAGGTGGATGCCATCGACATGGATGCGGAACTGATCTGGGTGCTGAAATACTACGAACACGCGGACACTGTCATTCAATCCGATCACATGATGTTCCCTATGGTCGGTCTGGTGTCCGCTCGGGTCTGGGCCGACCTGTCAGAGGAAGACCGCGCAATGATCGGTGAACTGATGGCGAAACACGTCGACGGCACCATCGACAGCTATGTCGCGAAGGAAGCCGGCTGGCTGGAGCAGATCAAGGATACCGGCAAAGCCTTCAGGAAGGTCGACGCATCCTTCTTCGGCGGCGCAGTCGATGACTGGAACGCGATCTGGTCCGAGAAAGCGCCGTCCCTTGACGCTCTGCGCACAGTTGCGGCAGAAACGAAGTAAGGTCAGGAACAAGACGTGAAAGGGCGCGGGTTCTCGCCCGCGCCCTTTGTTCTGCAAGGTGAATGCATGCTGTTTCGACTTTCAGCGGCCTGGGCCAGGATCGAGCTTTCGGCAGCGGCCGCACTCGCGGCTTGCGTGACAGTCCTGGTGCTTCTTAACGTGGTCACCCGGCCCCTTGGCATGGCGCTGTTCTGGGTCGATGAACTCGCGATCTATGCCATGGCCTGGATGGCCTTCCTCGGCGCCTCTGCTGCGCTCCATCATCGAAACGCAGTGGCAATCACTCTTCTGCCCGACTCGGCGCCGACCAAAGTGCTTGTGGTCATCCGAAAATCCGTCGACTTTGTCGTGTTTTTGTTCGCGCTGGCGATGCTTTGGTTCTGTTGGCGCTGGTTCCTGCCGCTGGAGCTAATGCGCACCGGTTTCGACACCACAGCCTTTCAGGGCAGGACTTTCAACTTCATCTATGCCGAGCCAACTTCCACCCTCGGGATCCAAAAGTACCTGTTCTGGATAGTCATGTGGCTGTTCGCAATTGGCGCAACGCTGCATTCCGTCGTGCATCTTGTCAGCCGCCCGCCGCAGGAGGGAAAAGCGTGAGCGCCGCGGTCTTTCTTGCGGCTCTATTTCTTTCGGTTCCGGTCGCGGTCGTGCTGGTCGTCACGTCGATCTGGTATATCTGGGAAAGCGACAACACAATCCTCTACGACAGCCTCGCGCAGAAGATGTTCGGTGGGCTGGAAAATTATGGACTGCTTGCGATCCCGCTCTTCATGCTGACTGGAGAGTTGATGAACGAAGGCGGCATGACCAGACGCCTGATCGCACTCGCGCGTGTCTTTGTTGGCGGGTTTCGCGGCGGACTGGCCTACATCAACCTGCTTGCGAACATGTTCATGGCCGCGATCATCGGCTCGGCCACGGCGCAGATCGCGGTGATGTCGCGCGCAATCGTGCCAGCGATGGAACGCGAAGGTTACAGCAAGGGATTTGCCGCCGCGACCACGGCCGCCGGAGGCTTGCTGGCTCCGGTCATTCCACCATCGATGATGTTTGTGATCTTCGGTGTTCTGGCACAGGTTCCTATCGGTGAGATGTTCCTTGCCGGCATTTTGCCCGGACTGTTGCTGACGTTGACGTTTGCGCTGGTCGTCAGCCTGATCGGACTGCGCCAAGCCTATCCGAAGTCTCACTGGATGACGGGCCGACAAGCGCTTGCCGCTCTGGCGTCGGCGTTGCCTGCGCTGCTGATTCCCGCGGCAATCGTGGGCGGTATTGTCTTCGGCGTCACAACGCCGACGGAGTCTGCCGCAGTCGCCTCGTTGATCGCCTTTGTGCTTGGCTGGCTCATTTACGGCGAACTCAAGCCAGCGCAGCTTGGCGCACTGTTCAAGCGCACCGCCGTGAATGCCTCGATGATCATTTTCATGATCGCCGCGGCGGGCGTGTTTGGATGGGTCATCATCTATGAACAGGTTCCGCAACGGTTAGCCGCACTGATCACGCAAATCACAAGCGATCCATTCCTTTTTTTGCTGATCGTCAACCTGGCGCTGCTGCTGATCGGCATGGTGATCGACGGGATTGCCGCGATCATCCTGATCACACCGATTCTGCTGCCGATCGCGACCGGGTCTTACGACATCAGCCCGTTCCAGTTCGGCGTTGTCATTAGCCTGAATCTCGTGCTCGGTCTGCTGACGCCACCTGTCGGAATTGGGCTCTATATCGCTTCGTCCATGGGAGGGACACCCCCGGCGTCAATCCTGAAAGCGCTGTGGCCATTTCTTCTGGCGGTTGCGGCTGTCCTGATCGTGCTCAGCTATTTCCCTGCTTTATCGACAGCGCTGATCTGACGGAACATGCCAGGGCGGGTCAGCCCCGCGGAATTTCTTTTGGCCCCCGCTTCCACTCCGAACTGAAGTATCCGACCGATACCGAAGGGAAGAGCCATGGCGGCGGTTCCTATTCCTCCGCCCGTTGGTTCGGTGCCGGAAAGAGACTCGGTCCCATCAGAACCGGGTGTAATCCAGCTGTCTCGACTTGCACCCAACGCCCCTCGGTGTCAGTCTTCGCTATGGCCCTCTCAATTCCCACATTCGCCGAAGCGGCGCCGCGGCTCGTCGCAGTCGCCGCCGGACGGGAATCCGCCGACCTGGTGATTCAGGGCGGGATCTGGGTGAACGTCCATACCCGGGAAACGCTTGACAGCCATGACCTTGCGATCGCGGACGGACGGTTCGCCTACTGCGGGCCGGATGCATCGCACTGTATCGGAGCCAACACTGAAATAATTGAAGCGGACGGTATGTTCATGGTGCCTGGCCTTTGCGACGGGCACATGCACATCGAATCCGGAATGCTGACACCCGCCGAATTCGCCCGTGCAGTAATTCCCCACGGAACCACGACGATGTTCACCGACCCGCATGAGATCGCGAATGTGCTGGGCCTCCGCGGCGTCCGGCTGATGCATGATGAAGCGATGCTGCAGCCGATCAGCATCTTCACCCAGATGCCCAGCTGCGCCCCCAGCGCTCCGGGGTTAGAGAACACCGGCTTCGAAATAAGTCCGGAAGACGTAGCTGAAGCGATGTCGTGGCCAGGAATCGTAGGACTTGGCGAAATGATGAATTTCCCGGGTGTGATCGCCGGTGACACCAAAATGCTGGCAGAGATGGCGGCAACCCAGAGTGCCGGGAAGACGGTTGGAGGACATTATGCGTCGCCGGATCTCGGCCCGGCGTTTCATGCCTATGCTGCCGGAGGACCGGCGGACGATCACGAAGGAACGCGGGAAGCCGATGCAGTTGCCCGCCTCCGTCAGGGAATGCGCGCGATGCTGCGGCTCGGCTCGGCCTGGTATGACGTGAAGGAACAGATCACTGCCGTCACCGAAAAGGGTCTTGACCCCCGCGGTGTGATCCTTTGCACGGACGACTGCCATTCCGGAACATTGGTCAACGACGGGCATATGGACCGGGTTGTCCGTCACGCCATCGAATGCGGCTGCGAACCGTTGGTCGCCCTGCAGATGGCGACGGTCAATACCGCGACGCACTTTGGGCTGGAGCGGGAACTGGGTTCCATTTCGCCCGGTCGCCGCGCGGACGTCATTCTGACATACAGCCTTCACTCACTTCCAGTGCACCGTGTAATCGCAAAAGGCCGAACCGTCGCGCTGGAAGGCGTGATTCAGGTGGACTGCCCACATCTTGACTGGCCAGCCGACACCCGAAGCACCGTTCATCTTGGCAAATCTCTCGACCCTGCCGACTTCATCGTCCCGGCGCCAGCCGAGACGGAGACAGTATCGGTCAAAGCCATCGGAGTCGTGGAAAACCAGGCGCCAACCAAAGCACTGACTGTCGAGCTTCGGGTTCGTGACGGAACGGTCGAGGGCGACAGAGGCAACGATGTCTGTCAGATCGCGGTGGTCGAGCGCCACCGCGCCACTGGCGGAGTCACTAACGGTTTCGTTTCAGGATTCGGATATACGGACAGGATGGCCATAGCTTCGACCGTCGCGCATGACAGCCATCACATGATCGTCGTTGGCACCTCGCGCGATGACATGGCCCGCGCCGCGAACCGGCTGGGGGAAATTGGTGGGGGGATTGCCGTCTGGCGTGACGGACAGGAAATTGCGCTGGTCGAACTGCCCATTGCCGGTCTGATGTCAGATGCCCCTGCGCCAACAGTGGCAAAAAAGGCCCAAAGAATGACCGAGGCAATGCGGGAATGTGGCTGCAGTCTCAACAACGCCTTCATGCAGCACTCGCTGCTGGCGCTGGCTGTAATCCCCGAGCTCCGCATTTCTGACATGGGTCTCGTTGACGTCACAAAGTTCGAAATCACCGATATGTTCGTGGCCGCGGAATGAACTACGCGAAATCAGATCTCCGGGTGATAACGCCGGACATTCCACCGTCGGAACGGTTTTCGGACGCAGCTCAGGCAGTCAACCGGCTGACTGAAATCTATGATGCGGGCACCGCGTTCCTGCGCGAGCGTTTCCGGGAAAGCGCCAAGGGCGACTTTCCGCGCGCGCGATTCCGCGCCTTCTATCCCGAAATCCGCCTCGTCACGACGAGCTTTGCCCACATCGACAGCCGTCTCAGCTTCGGACATGTCACCCAGCCGGGAACGTATGCCACGACTGTCACACGCCCTGACCTGTTCCGGAACTATCTGATCCAGCAGCTTGGCCTGCTGATCGGGAACCACCGCGTACCGGTCTCGGTCGGAGTCTCGGAAACGCCGATACCGCTGCATTTCGCCATGGGTCCGGAGAGCGGAATCTCCGTCCCGCAGGAAGGTGAAATGAAGTTCTCCCTACGCGACGTGTTCGATGTTCCCGACCTGTCAACCACAAACGATGACATCGTGAACGGCTGCGGCTTTCCATACGGTGACGGCACGGCGCCGTTGGCGCCGTTCACCGCGCAGCGGGTCGACTACTCGCTGGCGCGGCTGGACCACTACACCGCGACCCGTCCCGAGCATTTCCAGAATTTCGTTCTGTTCACGAACTACCAGTTCTACGTCGAGGTGTTCGAGAACTTCGCCCGCAGCGCCCTCGCCGATGCCGACAGCGGCTACACCGGTTTCGTCGGCCCCGGAAACATCGAGATCAGCACCGGCGATGAACCCTGCCCATCACCTGAAAAGATGCCGCAGATGCCCGCCTACCACCTGAAAAGGCCGGGAAGCGCGGGGATTACGCTGGTCAACATCGGAGTCGGACCTTCGAACGCCAAGACAGCTACGGACCATATCGCGGTCCTTCGCCCGCACGCCTGGCTGATGGTGGGCCACTGCGCAGGATTGCGGAATTCCCAGCGGCTCGGCGATTTTGTCCTGGCACACGCATATCTGCGCGAAGACCATGTGCTCGATGACGACCTCCCGATTTGGGTATCGATCCCGCCGCTGGCAGAGATCCAGATCGCGCTTGAAAAAGGGGTGGCGGAGGTCACCGAACTTGAAGGGTTCGAACTCAAGCGCGTGATGCGTACCGGAACCGTCGCGACCATTGACAACCGCAACTGGGAGCTTCGCGACCAGTCCGGACCCGTCCAGCGTCTGTCACAGTCGCGGGCCATCGCGCTCGATATGGAGTCCGCCACCGTTGCCGCCAATGGATTCCGGTTCCGGGTGCCCTACGGAACCCTGCTCTGTGTCAGCGACAAACCGCTTCACGGCGAACTCAAGCTGCCCGGCATGGCCAGCGATTTTTACCGAACACAGGTCGCCAATCACCTCAGGATCGGAATCCTAGCTATGGAATACCTGCGCGAGACACCGCTGGAGCGAATCCACTCCCGGAAACTGCGAAGTTTCGAGGAAACCGCGTTTCTATAGAGCCGACAGGTCCCACTCCAGACAGAGGCGCTGCCACACGGGGTCTCATCCAGGGCACCTATTTTGCCGGAAGCGCGCACCGGATCCCGGGCCGGAAAAGCTCCCAAACGTCCCAAAGAGCAAATCGGGGTTGGAAATTTGCCATGATGCGCTGCTGATGTGTCCATTGTGGCCGCAATGGAGCGAATCGAAAACGGTCTGCGGTAAACTCCGGTCAGTACGAGGATTTTTTTCGCTCAATGGGAAAATTTTTGCCGGAATCCGGCGAATATCCGAATCTCTGCCACATTTTCCGCATTCCGAATTGGACTTTGCCATCAAATTCACTTAGTTCCCAACACGACCTGCTAGATTGCAGGAAGAGAGGAGATCATACATGGCTAAACCAATGACCAAATCCCAGCTTGCGGCTGCACTGGCCGAAGAGATGGGAGCCGACAGAAAAACCGCTGGCGAAGCGCTTGATGGCGTGATCAACATCATCACCCGAGAAGTGTCCGCCGGTGGCGCCGTCACCCTTCCCGGAGTCGGCAAGATCCACTGCCGTGAACGCCCGGGACGCATGGTGCGCAATCCGTCCACCGGTGCGCAGTTCTGGAAGGAGGCCGACAGGGCCGTCAAATTCACCATCGCAAAGGCGTTGAAGGACAGCGTAAACGGCTAAGCTTTGCGAATCCCGGAATTTGAGCAGAGCCGCCTTACGGCGGCTCATTTCTTCTGAGGCACTCTTGGACGTTCGCGCCATCGCGATGGGAGTGGCGTTTGCCCTCATTTGGGCTTCGGCCTTCACGGCAGGCCGGATCATCGTAACCGACGCACCGCCGCTGACTGCCCTGGCCATCCGATTTCTCATCTCCGGCGCGCTTGGCATTGCCATCGCAGCCCGGCTCGGCCAGTCGTGGAAACTGACCCGGACACAGTGGACAGCAACGATTGTCTTTGGGCTGTGCCATAACGCACTCTGTCTTGGCCTGAATTTCGTGGCAATGCAGACGGTCGAGGCCAGCCTGGCGGCAATCATCGCCTCGACCATGCCACTGGTTGTGGCATTGGGCGGTTGGTTCGCGCTGGGCGAACGGATAACGGCGCTTGGCGCGGCTGGCCTCATGTCTGGAGTAGCCGGAGTTGCCATTGTCATGGGATCACGGTTCACCGCCGGCGCCGATGCCTATGGTGTAATCCTGTGCTCGGTCGGAGTTGTTTCCCTCGCGGTCGCAACCATGACGGTACGCGGAGCGTCTTCAGGCGGCAATTTGCTGATGGTCGTCGGTCTGCAGTCGCTGGTCGGCTCTGCCGCGCTCGGGCTGATCGCCGTTCCAGCCGAGACATGGACCGTCAACTGGACATGGTCCATGGGTTCGGCACTGGTCTACTCGGCCCTGATCCCCGGACTTGCCGCCACATGGCTTTGGTTTCTGCTGGTCAACCGCATCGGTGCCACACGCGCGGCGACATTCCACTTTCTGTCCCCGCCGTTCGGTGTTGCCGTGGCCGCGCTAATTCTTGGCGAAGGCATGTCCTTGCAGGACGCGCTTGGTGTGGCGGTCATCGCGCTTGGCATTCTCGCCGTGCAGCTCTCCCGAAGAATGGCCCGATGACACGGATTTGATCATGCGGGAAGAAAACGCAGGTGTTCTCAGACGAAGATTCGGTCAGTAAGGCGTTCATGGAATTTGGATTCGCATACGGTGCCGGGATCCTGACGCTGATCAATCCCTGCGTGCTTCCGGTGCTGCCGATTGTGCTGGCCGCATCCCTGCAGGCGGGCAAGCATGGCCCATTGGCTCTCGCTGCGGGCATGAGCGTATCATTCGTGACCCTCGGCCTCGGTGTGACGGTGCTAGGTCATTCCTTGGGTTTGACACCGGAAACCATCAACGACGCAGGCGCTGTTCTGATGATCATTTTCGGCCTTGTTCTGGCGGTGCCTCGGCTTTCAGCCGGATTTTCCACCGTTACCGCTGGCATGTCTGTCCAAGCGAACGCCGGAATGGATTCGCTGGACCGCTCCAGCGCCTCTAGCCAGTTTCTTGGCGGAATCCTCTTGGGCGCCGTCTGGAGTCCATGCATTGGCCCCACGCTCGGCGGTGCCATATCGCTTGCAAGCCAAGGCGAGCGGATCGTTCACTCAGGCCTGATTATGGTCTCTTTCGCACTCGGCGTCTCAACCGTCATGGTCGCGCTCGGCTACGGCGCCCGATCGGCCATCCAAAGACGCCAGACCTGGCTTCGCCCCATCGCCGCAAGCGCTCGCCCTGTCCTTGGTCTTGCATTCATCGCCGTTGGCGCGGCAATCCTTCTCCGTGCGCATCACATGCTGGAATTCCAGGCCATGAGGATCCTGCCCGCATGGCTCATTGATCTCTCGGTCTCACTCTGACGAAAGGAAACTGAAATGAACCGTCGTGACTTCTTGCTAATCTCCGCAGCCGCCATGGCAGCGGCTCCTGCAATGGCAGGAACCGCAGACTACGTTCCAGGACTTGTCGACCGGGAACTCGCTGCCGGAAAAACACTGTTTCTGGATTTCAAGGCGTCCTGGTGCTCCACCTGTGCGGCACAGGAACGCGTGATCAGCGCACTGCGCTCCGCCAACCCGGACTATGACCGCCACATTCTGTTCGTCGACATCGATTGGGACCGGTACCAAAAGGATCCCTTGACGCGCTCGCTCGCAATTCCACGCCGCTCGACCTTGGTTGTGCTGAAAGGTGACAGGGAACTCGGCCGAATCGTCGCAGGCACATCCGAGTCAGCGATCCGGGAACTCATGGATGCCGCGCTGTCCGCGGCAGTCTCCTGAGACGCCATCCACTGCGTCGGCAAAGCGGGCGTTGGCCAGCACCGCGATCAGCCGATCCTGCCACCGCAATTCTCGCCGATCTGTCCGCGGCAAAGAAGCAGATGATCCAGAATCACACAGGCCATCATGGCTTCTCCGACCGGAACGGCGCGAATGCCGACACAAGGATCATGCCGCCCCTTGGTCACGATTTGGGTCGCGTTACCTGACTTTGTGATCGTTCGGCGCGGTTTGAGAATCGAGGAGGTCGGCTTTACCGCGAACCGGACAACAATGTCCTGACCGGTCGAGATGCCGCCGAGAATGCCGCCAGCGTGGTTTGACGAGAACTCCGGTCCATCCGGACCCATTGAAATCTCGTCGGCGTTTTCCTCGCCGACCAGATCGGATGCCGCCATGCCTTCGCCGATTTCAACACCCTTCACCGCATTGATCGACATCATGGCCAACGCGAGCTCCGCATCGAGCTTTGCGTAGATCGGTGCGCCAAGGCCCGCCGGAAAACCGCTTGCGACAACCTCGATGACCGCGCCGGTTGAGCTCCCCGCCTTGCGGATCCCGTCCAGGTAACCAGCCCACCTGTCGGCAGCCGCCGCATCCGGCGTCCAGAACGGATTCCGCTCGATTTCGTCCCAATCGAACCGTTCCCGATCGATCCTGTGCGGCCCCATCTGAACCATATAACCTTGGATCCTGGCCCCGGGAACCAACGACCGGATCACCTCACGCGCCACGCCGCCAGCCGCCACGCGCGCCGCGGTTTCCCGCGCCGAGGACCGGCCGCCTCCGCGGTAATCCCGGATGCCGTATTTCTGCCAATAGGTGATGTCGGCATGTCCGGGCCGGAATTTTTCCGCGATCTCAGAGTAATCTTTGGAACGCTGGTCCGTGTTCTTGATCAGCAGCTGGATCGGCGTTCCCGTCGTCATTCCGTCGAACACGCCGGATAGGATTTCGACCCTGTCCGGCTCCCGCCGCTGAGTGGTGTATCTGCTCTGGCCGGGACGTCGCCGGTCCATGCAATGCTGAATCGCATCCGGCTCAAGTGGAATGCGCGGCGGACAGCCATCCACTGTCGCACCGAGCGCCGGTCCATGGCTTTCGCCCCAGGTCGTCACCCGAAACAGATGACCGAATGTATTGAAGCTCATCTTTTCGCCTCCAGCCTTGGGTCTAGCGAAGCCGACCCGATTCGAAAACCTGGATTCCGAAACGATCCGGTCAACGGACCAGACACTATGTCGGTCGGCGATGGCGGGACGGACCAGCAGCGTTTCACGCTGCCTGTCAAATCCGCTGCGGGCAGAGCTTCACCGGCCTCGCCATCCGGCTCGGATTCCGGCTTCGATACGTCAGTCCGTCGTGCCGGTCGGGGCGGAACGGTCCTGCGCAGCGAAGCCTATTCCGCCAACTCCTTTGGAAAGCCCGCCGGTTGCTAGCATCAAAGCGCCTAATAGCATGACCAGCAATACCGTACCGACGAGAAGGGAGTATTGCTCAAGCTGCAGGATCGTGAAGAGGGAGACATAAAGCAGTGCCATGATCCCTCCGACAATCAAGGCCATGGCGTGGTCACGGGTCGCAAGCCACACGTAGCCCGCGGTCATGGCCGTGAGCAAACAGGTTGCCGCGAGGAATGCAAGGTCGAAACCGATATGCTCCGCCAGCGAGAGCAGCAGCAGATGAAAAATGACGAGGCCGATTCCCACTATCCCATATTGAACGATATGGAGCCTGTTGCGGGTGAACAGCTCTATGCAGAGCACACTTACCAGCGTAAGGACGATGAACAGAATCCCGTATTTGAGCGTCCTCGAAATCTGCGTATAGAGCGTGACGGGCTCAAAGACGGAATAGCCAACGGATTCAGCTTCCGCGCCATAGAGCGAACTTGATCCGGGATGGATGTCGTGCCGAGCGGACCCGTCAAGATTCCATTCGTCGGCCGAGAGGATTGACTGGTAACCTCGCGCAAGCGCGATCGAACTCCAGCTTGCCTGAAAACCGCTATCGGTGACGGAATGGTCATCCGGAAGGAACCGGCCGTCGAAACTGGGATGCGGCCAGTCCGACGCCATCGCGAGCGCGGAGCGGTCACCGATAAGCATGACGCCAAGGCGGCCGACATACCGCAGAGTCAACGATACCGTGAACTCGCCGCCAGACTCGAACGCGGCTTGGGCAAGCGGCGACTCAAAGCTGTCTTGGGTCGGTCCCAATTCGCCGGATCCCGAAGATTCCAGCCCGACGCCGTTCCATGCAAGGGTCGCATCACCCAATCCGCGGGCGTCGGACACACCCACAACCAGAGTCGCCTGATCAGGACGAAGCTTGCCGAACCGCTCCTCAAGATCACCGAGCGGAACGGGCGCAAAATTCCCGCTCAGGTTGGCCTGTGCCGTGAGGACAGGAGCCTCGAAAATACCCCGTCGGCGAATCTCATGAATGCTCGATATCTGGGCATCGAGAATTTCCGGCATTATCAGAACCCGCGACGAGCGCGTCTTGCCGTCCGCTGAAGTGGCCGTATAGGGAATTGCCAGCACAGGTCCAAGGATGACCTGCCGTGCCGCCCAGGCGGAAGCGATGCGGTCGAGTGCCCGGTTGTAGTAGCCTTCGCGATCACCGACCGCGACATTCACCAGCAGTGCCGGAATCATCAGGCCCGCAATCAGGGCGATCACAGCCAGAAAGCGAATCGTAACCGACCTCGCTTCGCTTCGGGAGATGTCTCCCCCATTACCGTCGACATCAAGGCGCAAATTCGAATCCTCACGCAGCTTTTTGTGTTTCGGTCAGCCAGTTGATTGTATGAAATCGCCAAATTCGACCGGACGCGAACTCCATGGCGACAGCATTCTCCTGCCGACACTGGATCGTTTCATACCGGATTTCAACTGCACATTTGCCGTAAAGGAAGATGTCCTTTCCGGGCCAAGAGACAGCAGCCATACCGCAGCACTTCCATCCAGCACCACATGCCGCTGAAGCGGAATGAAGGGTAGACGGGGCCTGCTCAAGCCGTCAGGTTACGAAGCAATCTGCTGTGTGGGACTCAAAATTCCAGCTGTCGTGCCGAGCTTCGGCGCCCCAGTTTACCGACGGAACACGCAATCGACCGTTGGGTGGCCAAATGTACTCCTGACAAGCGAACAGTCCGGGATTCCACCGCTGTTCCGCGGCGCAGGCCTCATGGGAAAAAACAGGATCACGAAACGCTTATCGCCAGCTCGTTTCGGCTGGTCCGGTGACGGGGATACTGCTAATAATGGATGTAGTACCTCGGGGTGCTCCGGAATGGAGTAGTGTTTCACTTTGACTTTGTGCCCCGTCTGTTCCAAACAGTCTGACAGAATCGTATTCCATTCACGGTGACATCCTGAGTTCTAGAAGCCAGTTTAGCGGGAAACAGAGCAAGGCGCCAGCAATTGTCGAAACCGAACAGGGCGAAGGGCGGGTGCGCCGGTGGTTTTGCACGAGCCGCCTCACTGTCGCCGAAACGTTGCAGAGAGATCGCCAAGGTGGCCACACAAGCGCGGTGGGCTGGGTGAGCGCAGTTGCGGACGTGATCATCGCCACGGTTTCCTGATCGGCTCTGGCCCGCGATCCGCTGCCACAGATCAAGAAAGTTACCTGAATAATGAGAACGGCAGCCTACGCGCTAGCGTCCATGATCGCGGCAACACCTGTCGCCGCCTCGGACCAAAGATGGGAATGTCTAGGCGCACATATACAAGTACACGCCGCATTCCTCTCATTGCGGCACATCACCACCCAAGAATGGAAATGCGGGCAAACCGACTTCAAGAACGGAAAAGCGCCACCACAAATTTCGCTGAAAGGTAACGCAAAATGGGAGGAAGGGTGGATCGACGTGCCTGGCGTGCCGTCTCTCAAGACCAGATTTCGGCTGGACGGTCTTAATGCTAGTTGGGCGTGGACAACGGCGTGGACACCGGACGCCTCAATCTATGGCAATCAAAAGCAGTACAACCATCACTTTTTTACAATATTCCCGAACGGAACTGCCGAGTTCGGCCGATTGCTTACGGGCGAAAAGCCACGAACGTTCTCATACTGCATTGCCGTTCGCACCGACCACCAACACACCGCAAAGTGCCTTGAACAAGCCTACGAGCACTGTAATACCGTCGATCTTCCCCCAAGAACTGCCAGCGAAACATCTTCCCAAGACGCAGGCCAGTACCATGATGAGCTAATGGCAGACTTCAGCTAATGGCAGACTTCGGCCGTTGCATGGAGAGCCGCGATGCCGAATGAATGGACAGCAATTCATTGCGTTCAACTGATCTGTGCCCTTGTCATCCTGATCGCACCGTTCGCTGCGGGCGTGTACCGAATCGCCGCAGCGTTCGCGCATGGGAAATGGGTTTCACCCCAACAAGGGAATCTTGCCGACAACTCTCCTGGTCCAAAGGGGATGGGCGTCCGAGGAATCCAGTTCACGATGGGGCTTATGGTCGTCCCGGCTATAGTGATCCTGGCAACAGGTGGTTTCATTGGCAAAGAAACTGCCGCCACCCTGCTTGGAACCTTCATCGGGTTTATGTTCAGCAACATCCCTGAGTTCAGGTCTTAACCATGAATGGCAAGGTCATCGCAGCCACTGTTGAAAAGATCGCCGTTCGTACGGGCGTACCAATCGGCGGATTCTGGCTTCTGATTTTTTGCATGCAGCCGATTGATAAAATGATGGAATTCAGGTTCGTGACGCGCGATGGTTCGTTCATCATTAAGCTATCCGATGGGGCCATTATTGTCGGGATTCATGCTAGTGTGTGTTTATTGATTCGGTTCGTCAACAGACCATTGTTTTGGGCGAATCCAGCATGGTTTGGCGCACTCAGAAAGGCGCAACGTGAATTCGATGAAGCGTAGGCAACGAGGTTCGTGCTGGTTGGGTGTTGACACGACTGTGAAGCCAGAAAAGGGAGATTGTGTAGGAAGATGATAAGCATTGACGAGATTGTGAAGCATGTGGTTGTGACACAACTCGCGCCAGCGCGGGTAGTCGATCTGTCCGTGACAGAAGATGTTGATTTTGACGGTGATCCGATCTTCCGCATTGTCGTGGTGTTCGAAGCGGAAGGAAACCGACTTGATCCAGAACGAGTCGTCGGATTGGCGCGACACTTACGCAATCGTTTGGGCGAGTTGGGAAACGAATTGGGCGAGTTGGATTCAGAACGTTTTCCAATCTTCTCCTTCATGACGGTTGAAGAAGCAAATGCTGCCACGTGATCTGATTGCGAGCGCACGGAAACTCGTGGGAAAGGGCAGACAGGGTTCTCCGAGACAATCGGATCTGAAAAGAGCTCTGAGTACCGCCTACTACGCCATGTTCCACGCGCTTTGCAGGAATTGTGCAGATTCCTTCATTGGCACGGCATCCTCTGCATCAAGAGCCCAGAATGCTTGGAGACAAGCCTATCGCGCCGTTGACCACGGACGTGCAAAACGTCAGTGCAAGAATAAAACGGTAATGGGTAGATTTCCAGCGGAAATTCAGGACTTTGCCAATCAGTTCGTGGATGCGCAAGAAAGGCGGCATGAGGCAGACTATGATCCATTCAGCAGGTTCACGCGACACGATGTGCTCACTGCGATTGCTGCCGCCAACACTGCAATCGGAAAACTGAAATCATCGAATATCAAGGACAGGAGAGCATTTGCTGTTTGGACGGCGATGCAAAGTCGGTCGGATTGACGATGCTGATGGACGCGGATGCGCACAAGGTGGTCGGTAAGTGTCAGGTTCTACTATCTGGCTTAAATCCCCTGCTCCACTATGAACTGCAATACCAGATGCGGTTGGTTTCCGCGCTCCGGTGCGCATGATGTTGCGATTCGGCCAGGAAACGGCGACAGTCCCGGCGCTGAATCGGGGAGACTGCCATGCCGAAGGGCTGCCGCCACCTGACCTACGAGGAAAGATGCCAGATCTCCGCGCTGAAGGGAGGCGGGCGGTTCAACGGGGGTGCGATTCTCGTATAGATTGCTATTTGCCCATTCAATGTTCCGTTTCGAATCGGGCGACGGGCGCGATCCGCTCCGCCGACCGGTCGTCGTTGGCGCATTGCGTTGGCCTCCATCCGCCGCAACGGCTCAGGCGCGGCGCCACGGCGGCGCATGCCCGATCGAACCGTCCGGAAGGTCAGCCCCCT
>JAJEAY010000140.1 GCA_022824145.1 Rhodobacter sp.
TCCAAGTGGCGTTCATGGTGCCACAATGACCCGTCCGTGCGCGGCGTAGCCGATTGCGGCAGTGTCCAGCGGCGATCGGCATCAATTCATGAAGTTAAGCGGGCGAGCAAATAGCATCTGCCCATTGACCAGATGGCGTAGGCGCATGCGGCCGCCCAATGGTTTGGACGGCACCCGAACTGAGCAGTTCAATGTGTAGTTGTCGGTCATCTGGAAATGTTTTTAAGTCAATTTGCCAACAGCCTGCTGCTCTTGACATGCCTGCGAGCCGGAAGATTGGAGCTGGGTCAAGCTCGGTCTGTTCTTCTGTTCAGGTTAGTTGGGTTTTTTGTTGTCTTGCATCCATTCTTTTGCGCGATACCGGGCCTTTATTTAAGTCTGCGCAAAACTTGGGATGAGCAGATGAAATTAGTCGATAATCCAAGTTGCACTTTTCAGCGTGTCACCGCACTGTTTGCTGTACTTGCCATTGTTTCGATGCTGGAAATGCTCGCGACTGAAGGAAGCTCTATGTAAGGTTTAACGTGCCGTTGATGTTCATCGACGATACGGAATCAAATACTAGCGGGACCACAGCGACGACTCCTTATGCGGCGAATGCAGAAACGACTCACAAGACAGGACTCATAATCGCCGGGGTGGCAGGTTATGGTTTCGATTATGGATTGCGAGTGGAGGGCGAGTGGTTCTTCGTCCGGTCCAAGCTAGACAAGATGACCTATAGTGGAACAACTGCCACTGGCACATCACTCGGAATCGGCGAGGCCGAGGCGCCAATTTTCGGTACCGCGAAGCAGCCTGCATTATCGGCGAATGTCGGGAAAGATGTGGAGACCGAATCCGAACCGGTTCCTTTCTGCGGTGGTGGCATTGGCTTCATGCGAGTAGAATGGGGTGATGTAAAATACAACAAGGATCAACCGGCGCAAACTGTCTACGACGCTCTCAGAGCCGCCAATCCGAGATTTTTAAACGTGGGAATCTCGGTCCCCGATCTTTCCACTACCGATACGGTGCTCGTTTGGCAACTCGGCGTTGGATTGGGCTACTCTCTGGATGACAACGTAACATTGTAGGTGGGCTATCGCTTTCCGTTTGGCAACGATTTGGTGTTCGAAGGCAGCGACGGTGACAGCACCCTCCGTTCTGGGACCAGCAGGCGCATCCACTTCTTTGAAGTCGGCTTATGCAACAGTGTCTAGGGACAATCGCATAGGGAAAGGAAATCAAGCACGGATACTTCTGGATTTCCGACGGTCGAGATGCGCGGGCTTGGTCAGAATTCTGGCCACCTGTTCCGAATAGAGCGGCATCGACGATTGGCTCACGGTCGGTTCAATGTAGGTCTTGCGTTGGAACTCACCGTAATTTTTCTTGGTTGGATCACATCACTTTAGCTGCCGGGCACATTCGTTTCATGCCGGCCGTACCAGCGCACTTTCAGATTTGACCGATTCGTGATTGCGCACTCATCTTGATCCAGAAATTTCCGGTTGAAGCTATCGCTGCCCGGATTCTCGGCAGCGCAAAAAGAACCCAACTTCGACTCAGTCATGACGACGTCAGCATATCGGTATAATTGGGTGGAATGAGGCCTTGCCTCCACCCGGAACTCCGTAACGCGTATCTCACATTCCGCATTGGACAAGTCACACGCGGTATTCGTGTGTAAGTTCAACCTCCGCCCGCCGGGTTCGATAGCGAGACACCGTTCAGGCATCGGCAGGAAAAGGGGCGGACAAATCGGCTTCCCCCACAGTTCCATCGCAATTTGTGGACAATCCACCGCAAGGTAGATAAGCCCTATGTCGCAATCTTTGCGGCTAGTGCCGCTCACTGCCTTGGAACTTGCCTTCGACACGATCATTTACTCCGGAATGAACCAACGCAGAAGCCACTCATGGATCCCCGTATGAAGCGCTATTCCGCACTGTCGATCCTTCGGGAAGCACTGCGCGGCCACACGGGCTGGGAACGGGCATGGGCTTCGCCTGAACCTAGCTCCAAATATGACGTGGTGATCGTCGGAGCGGGAGGCCACGGACTGGCGGCCGCTTACTATCTGGGAACGAATTTCGGGATCACCAACGTTGCGGTTCTGGAGAAGGGATGGCTCGGCGGCGGCAATACCGGGCGGAACACGACGATCATTCGGTCCAACTACCTGCAGGATGCGTCCGCCGCGATCTACGAGAAATCCCGCAGCCTTTATGAAACGCTCAGTCAGGAACTGAACTTCAACGTCATGTTCAGCCCCCGGGGCGTAATGATGCTTGCGCAGACCCATCATGAGGTCCGGGGTTACCAGCGCACTGCACAGGCCAATGCCCTGCAGGGTGTGGAGACCGAATTCATCGGACCCGAGCGCGTGAAACGCCTGTGCCCGATCATCAGCATCTCCGGGCCGCGGTATCCGGTGCTCGGCGCCCTCTGGCAGCCGCGTGGCGGCACGGCCAGGCATGACGCAGTGGCTTGGGGCTATGCGCGGGCCTGTTCCGGAATGGGAATGCATGTCATTGAGAATTGTGAGGTGAACGGCATCCGAACCGAAGGCGGAAAGGTTTTGGGAGTGACCACCACCCGCGGAAACATTGACTGCACTAAACTCGGGATAGTGGTTGCCGGACATTCGGGCCATTTGGCGGCGATGGCTGGTTTCCGGCTTCCGATTGAATCCGTAGCGCTGCAGGCACTCGTTTCCGAACCGGTCAAACCCTGTTTGGACGTGGTGGTCATGGCCAACACCGTGCACGGGTACATCAGTCAGTCTGACAAAGGAGAACTCGTGATCGGCGGAGGCGCTGATGGCTTCAACAACTTTACCCAGAGAGGGTCGTTCCATCACGTCGAAGAGACGGTGCGCGCATTGGTTGAGACTTTTCCAATCATTTCCCGACTGAAAATGCTTCGCCAATGGGGCGGAATCGTGGATATGACCGGGGACCGGTCGCCGATTATCTCGAAAACGCCGGTGGAAGGCTGTTTCATTAACTGCGGGTGGGGAACAGGTGGCTTCAAGGCGATCCCTGGATCCGGCTGGGCAATGGCGGAACTGATGGCCAAAGGCGAATCGCCTCTTGCCAATGAGTTCGGGTTGCGCAGATTCCGCGAAGGGCGTTTCGTTGATGAAAGCGTAGCTGCGGGAGTGGCGCACTGATGGGCGGGCAACCAGTCTTCCTTTTGAATGAAATCGAATATTCGGCTCGGCCGGAATCCGGTGGGTCCGTTCGCCGGTCCATCGGGCTGCGCAGACGCTTCGGTCTTGGCACTGTGATGATCGACCCGCTCACGATGCAGCCGGAGGGAATCCTATGCTGACGCTGCGGTGCCCATACTGCGGAGTGGACGCGGACGAGACCGACCTGTCGTCTGGCGGTGAGGCGCATATCAGGAGGGAGGCGTCCGAATCCAGCGATGCGGATTTCGAGGCATATCTTTTTCTGCGTGAGAATCCGCGTGGCGTGCATTTCGAGCGCTGGCGGCACGCCTATGGCTGCGGTAAGTGGTTCCATGCGGCACGTGATACGGTGACGCTGGAAGTGTTCGGAACATATCCGGCCCAGGTCAACGAACCTCCTCAGGAAATCAGGGACTTGGTTAGCGCAAAGAGGCCCGGCTGGCGCTGGAGGGAGTTCCGATGAGCGCCCGATTGGCATCTGGAGGACGTCTTCTTGACCGCTCGCGTCCCTTGGACTTCACATTCAACGGAATTCGCATGCGCGGATTCGCGGGAGATACGCTTGCCTCGGCGCTTCTGGCGAATGATCAGGTTCTGGTTGGACGATCCTTCAAGTACCATCGACCAAGAGGCATTGTCGCCAGCGGGGTCGAAGAACCGAACGCCTTGGTTGGAATTGGTCGGGAAGGGCGATTCGAGCCGAATCAGCGCGCCACCGTTCAGGAACTCTTCGACGGTCTCCATGCGGTGAGCCAGAATCACTGGCCTAACCTGGAATATGATGTGGGGGCGCTCGCTGACCTCGCCTCAAGCTTCCTGCCTGCAGGATTCTACTACAAGACATTCATACATCCACGGGCAGCATGGCAGCATGTCTTCGAACCGTTCATAAGACGGGCGGCGGGTCTTGGAACGGCGCCGAGAGAACGTGATGCGGATAGCTACGAACATTTCTACGTCCATGTTGATGTATTGGTGGTCGGGGGGGGAGTCGCAGGGCTAGCCGCCGCGCGCCAGGCCGGAGCGGCAGGGGCGAAGGTTCTGCTGCTTGAGCAGTCGCCGTACTGGGGTGGCCGGACCTGTGTTGACGGCGCCGTTGTGAACGGAGTGCCGGAAGAGGAATGGGTCGAGCGGACCTTGGCCGAAATTTCCCGCATGGATAACGTCCGGACACGCACTCGTTGCATGGCTGCGGGACTCTATGACCATGGCTACGTTGTTTCCTGCGAAAGACTGGCTGATCATGAACCTGCTGATGGCGCGCCTCGTCATAGGCTGTGGCGCATTCGCGCAAAGCAGGTGGTGACCGCAACTGGCGCCATAGAACGGCCGCTTTCATTTGCCGGCAACGATGTTCCCGGCGTCATGCTTGCTAGCGCCGTTCGAGATTATGTTGTGAACTGGGGAGTATCGCCGGGTGACCGAACGGTGGTGGTGACCAACAACGACGATGCCTATCGGACTGCCGTCACGCTCAAAAAGGCCGGCCTTGAAGTTCCGGCTGTAATCGACGCCAGGGCGCAGGCTTCAGGTCCGCTGGCGGCGCAGGCGCGGGATCTCGGAATCCGGATTGAATGCGGAAAAGCCGTGGCGAAAGTGACCGGTCGAAATCGTGTCTCTGCTGTGGGCGTCGCCGTCCAGGCGGGCGAAGGCGCAGTGATTGATGAGATCGCCTGCGACGCCGTTGCCATGTCGGGCGGATGGTCTCCTGTAGTGAACCTTTGGTCGCACTGTGGCGGCAAACTTGAATGGGACGACATGAACGCTCACTTCAGGCCAGATCCGGACCGTCCGCCGAAAGGCGCGGACGGAGGGGGATTCGTGCGCGCGGCAGGTGCGGCGAACGGTGCGGATTCAGTTGCCGAAACCTTGGCTGATGCCGATTCCCAGGGCCGGGCGGCGGCTCTGGCCACGGGTCACAGAAAGCGCCGAAGAGCCGCGCCCAAAGCCGCTGACGAAGCTATGCAGCCTATGCAGCCGGTTTGGTTGATGCCGCAGGGAGCGGGACGGCGGCTTCGGCAGAAAATCTGGCTTGATTTCCAGAATGACGTGAAAGTCTCCGATGTTCAGCTGGCAGCAAGGGAAGGTTACGAGTCGGTCGAGCACGCCAAGCGTTACACCACACTGGGGATGGCGACCGATCAGGGAAAGCTCAGCAACATAAACGGACTGGCGGTGCTTTCCAACGAATTGGGCGCTGAGATCCCTAAAGTCGGCACCACAACGTTCCGTCCGCCTTTCGCACCCGTTCCATTGGGTGCGATCGCAGGGGAAGCGCACGGCAGCCTGTTTCATCCTGTACGCCGCACACCCATGCACGATTGGCACGAGGCGCATGGCGCCCATTGGGAACCGGTGGGGCAATGGCGACGCCCTTACTGTTACCGGCTTGGCGGCGAAAGCATCGATGATGCCGTGCGGCGGGAGGTAACGAACACCCGGGAAAGGCTTGGCCTGCTCGATGCCTCCACTCTCGGAAAGATATTGGTCAAGGGGCCGGATGCCGGAAGGTTCCTTGACATGATGTACACGGGGATGATGTCGACGCTGCGGCTTGGCCGATGCCGCTACGGCCTTATGTGCGACGAGAACGGATTCCTGATCGATGATGGAGTGGTGGCGCGGGTCGGGGAAGACGCGTTCCTCTGTCACACGACATCGGGAGGCGCCGATCGGATTCACGCCCATATGGAGGAGTGGCTGCAGACGGAATGGTGGGACTGGAAGGTCTACACCCTGAACCTGACCGAGCAGTTCGCACAGATCGCCGTTGTTGGTCCCAACGCCCGGGATGCGCTCGAACTGATGGGCGGAATGGATTTGGGCTCCGATGCATTGCCCTTCATGTCATGGGCGGATGGAACGATCGGCGGCTTCGATGTCCGCGTCTTCCGCATCAGTTTCTCCGGCGAGACTTCGTTCGAAATCGCAGTCAGAGCGAATCAGGGCCTGGATTTCTGGGAGGCTGCCGTCGAAGCAGGCGATGGGTTCGGGGCGATGCCATACGGAACCGAAGCTCTGCATGTCATGCGGGCCGAAAAAGGATTCATCATGATCGGAGACGAGACAGATGGAACCGTCATTCCGCAGGATCTCGGGCTTCACTGGGCCATTTCCGGGAAAAAGACTGACTATCTTGGCAAGCGGGCTCAGGAGCGCACCAACATGGCTGACCCGAACCGATGGAAGCTGGTCGGTCTTGAGACGCTCGACGGATCGGTTCTTCCCGACGGGGCATATGCCGCCGCCGAGGGAGAGAACGCGAACGGTCAGCGAAACGTCCAGGGCAGGGTTACCTCCACATATTTCTCACCGACACTCGGAAAGGGAATCGCCATGGGGCTGGTCAGGAGAGGCCCGGAGCGGATGGGTGAGGTGCTGGAGTTTCCGTGCAGCGACGGCGTGACCCGCGAGGCCCGCATCGTCAGTCCTGTTTTCCATGATCCTGACGGGGCGAAACGGAATGGCTGACGCTGCAGTTCCATTGCACAGTTCTGCTGTGGTCAGCCAGGGGGAACCTCGCGGGATGGTGACGCTGCGCGGCGACCTTGCCTCGGCCGGGCTGAAGAAGGCCGTCAGGAATCTCACAGGTGTCGCCGTACCAAAGCGGGGACAGGCACGGATCGCCGATGGACACGGCATTCTTTGGATGTCTCCCGACGAGCTCCTGATATTCTGTCCGTACGCCGAGGCGGCGCAGTCAGTGGAGAGAATCCAGTCTGGCCTCGATGGTGTTCATGCGCTCGTGGCGGATGTCTCGGACGCGCGTTCAGTCTTTACCGTTGCTGGAGTGGGTGCCCGTGAGGTGCTGGCGAAGCTGACACCGGCCGATGTCTCGCCCGACGCGTTTGGCGCTGGCATGGTTCGGCGCTCGCGCCTGGCGCAGGTTCCGGCTGCATTCTGGCTGCAGGACGACGATACCATCACCGTCATCTGCTTCAGGTCGGTTGCAGGTTACGTGCTTGATCTGCTCTCATCCGCCGCGGCGCCTGGCGGCGAAGTAGAGTATTTCTGACCAAGCTTGCCGCGCATTCGTCGAGGGTGCAGATATGTAAACACCTCGGAGTCCGACATTTGGAACCGCTCCCGAGCCCGTTGGCAGTCGGCTGGCTGCCCGCGAGGCATTCCCGAATAGTGCCGTAAGAACCCGTGTGTCCTTGACAGCCGCTTGGCTTGACCTAAGATCGTTTTCAGTGAAGCGTTCCGCACGCGGTTCCCGCATTTGCATTAATGGAGAGGCAGTCCATTGCCAAAGCCTGAATCCCCATGGTCGAAGGGCAACGTAGCGCTGTTGGCCACTCTCGAAGAAATTGGACTTCCCGAGCGCATGGTTACGGCAATGAATAGAGACGGGATCCGTTTGGTCGGCGAGCTTGTTCAGTTGCGCCAGTCGGAGATCCTCCGAAAACGCGGGCTGGGAGTGAAATCACTCCAGTTGGCCAAGGAAATTCTGCGTGGCCTCGGGCTGTCTTCCGGCATGGCGTTGAAAGGATGGAACAGCGACCGGGCCAGTGAAGCGCGCGGAAAAATGGGCCGCGAACTCAGAAAAGTGCTGTTCGGACTCGTCAAGGCCGAGTGGAGCGAGCATGAGTCACTTGAAAGCGAACTCCGCTCACTTCTGCTCGAAGCTTCGGACGAGAGAAACGCCGAAATGCTGACTCTCTTTTTCGGTTTCAACGAGGTCGGGCCGCAGACACTGGAGTGCACCGGCCAGCGGTACGGCCTCACCAGGGAAAGGGTTCGCCAGATCGCGGCAAGGGCCGAAAGCCGTATCGCGTCAATCTGGCGTCCGACAGAACACCTGTTTGCTGCCCGCGACCTTCTGAATTCCGGGCTTGCGCGGCCGTTCTCAGCATCGGAATTCGCCGCAGCGGCGAAGGAATCCGGAATCACTGAATCCGCGATTCACGTGGACGGTGTCATCCGGGCGCTTAACCTTGTTGGGGAGCCGTGCACTGTCGAGCGTTTCAGGGTCAGCGGAAAAACACTGTACGGTGGCCGACCGAATCGAAGCGTCCTGGAGGCGATGCTTCGCCAAGCCAGGAAGGACACATCCGCACGGGGCTGCTCGGACGTCGGACGCTTGATCCGTCTGGCTGGCCAGGATGATGATGATCTTGATTCCGTCCGCAGGCAACTGTCCAAGTTTGACGAAATCAAGTGGCTGGATGACGAGAAGACATGGCTTATGTCCATGGCCGTGTCGAGAAACCGGCTGGTCAACGCAACTGAAAGAATTTTTTCGGTGATTCCATCGCTGGAGATGGAAAAGCTCCATGCTTCGCTGCAGCGTCCGAGACGAATACTGATAGTTCCGCCGGAACCGGTGCTTGCTGCCTTTCTCGAAGCCAACGGAATCGCAAAGGTGACGGACGGCGTGGCTAATGCCCTACCGGGTGTTCCCGATAAGGATCTAGGTCTGAACGACACGGCGTTTGTCAAGGCTCTCAGGGAGCTTGGAAGCCCGGTTATCCGGGAGAAGCTGGAGGAGTACTGTGTTGAACGCCTGGGGGTAAACGTGAGGAGTTTCTATGTGAACCTGAGTTATTCCCCGCTTGTCGTGAAGGTCGCGCCGGGTGTGTTCTCCCTGCTTGGCGAGAAACTGGATCCGGAATGCGTCGAGCGGCTTGCATCTCAGGTCAGGAACGCCCGGCGCAGAAATTCCGGATGAGCCGCCGATTGACTTGGCTCAGAGGAATTTCGTTGAATCGAACCGGGATCTGGACGCCCACTGGTGGCCGTGCTTCCAATGGAGATGCGGGACCGATATCCAGGTGCTGCGCCGAGAGAGCGGCCGCTTGACTGCGGTGGCGGTTCCGAAGCAAATGCGGCAACAGCAAGCCATCCAAGATAAGGAGCATCCAAATGGCATTTGAACTACCCGATCTTCCGTACGCCCATGACGCGCTCGCCGATAACGGAATGTCCAGGGAAACGATGGAATTCCATCACGACCTCCATCACAAAGCCTATGTCGACAACGGCAACAAACTGATCGCCGGGACCGAATGGGCGGAAAAGAGCCTTGAGGAAATCGTCGTCGGAACCTACCAGGCTGATGCGGTTGCGCAGAACGGCATATTCAACAACATCAGCCAGCTGTGGAACCACAACCAGTTCTGGCAGATGATGGGCCCCGGCCAGTCGTCCATGCCGTCAGAGATCGAGTCCGCGATCAGTGAGAGCTTCGGTTCGGTAGCGTCCTTCAAGGAACAGTTCACCGCGGCGGGAGTCGGCCAGTTCGGGTCCGGATGGTGCTGGCTCGTGAAAGACGCGGACGGCGGGCTCAAGGTGACGAAGACCGAAAACGGCGTTAACCCGCTCTGCTTCGGTCAGACCGCATTGCTTGGATGCGATGTGTGGGAGCATTCCTACTATATTGATTTCCGCAACAAGCGTCCGGCCTACCTTGCAAACTTTCTCGACAATCTGGTGAACTGGGAGAACGTCGCTTCCAGGCTCTGAACCCCGCGAACGAGTGACTCAGGACGTGCTGCCTAAGGCGGTGCGTCCTGCAAAAAGCGCCGAAGCCGCGGACTTTGGCTGGCTCTGAATCCAGCCACATCGAATCGACTGAATGTATGAAGTCCAGCGCACGATGACCGAGATTCCGCCAGGTGCGGCTCAGGGGTGTTCCAAGCAGCGCGCCAGCTTTCGCGTTTCTTCATTCCACATGTCACTCCCGACAGCCAAAGCCATTCAAGCCTGGATTTGGAGCGTAATCGGGGTCGGGCAGTGACCGGGGCGGTCGTCCGGGGAATCGCGGCGGCAGTGACCGCGAACATGATCTGGGGTCTGTCGCCTTTGTTCTACAAGGCGCTCGCGCATGTGCCCACGCTGGAGGTTCTCAGCCATCGAACGATTTGGTCGCTGGCGATGTTCGGTATCGTACTGGCCGTCAGAGGCCGGTTTCGACAGCTTGGCGGCGCATTGAGAACTCCGCGCGCGCTTGCTGCGTCTGTGTTCGCGGCATCAATGATCGGCGTTAACTGGTTCGTGTTCATCTGGTTAATTCAGCAGGGCCGTGCGGTCGAAGCGAGCCTTGGATATTACATATTTCCGCTGGTTTCAGTTGTGTTCGGCATCTTGTTCTTCCGTGAGGGGATTGATTCGGTGCGAATGGTTGCCTTTGCGCTGGCGTCAGCCGCGGTTTGCCTGCTGACATGGGGACTGGGTGCGGCTCCGTTCATCTCGCTGGTCCTGGCAATCACGTTCGGAGTTTACAGCGTCATCAAGAAGAACGCCCGCACTGGACCGGTGGTTTCCGTTACGGCGGAGATGGCGCTTCTGGCGCCTCTATCCCTGCTATGGCTCGCAGGCATTCATCTTTTTGGATGGGCGGAGCAGGGGGAGCTTGGCTCCGGGTCATTCAGTCGCACCTTCGACGACAGCCTGCTGCTGATAATGTCCGGCCCGCTTACCGCCACCCCATTGATCCTTTATTCGTTCGCCGCTCGGCAGCTGCGGCTCGCAACGGTTGGCTTGATTCAATACGTTAACCCGACGCTTCAGTTCTTCGTGGCGGTGCTGGTGTTCGCCGAACCGTTTACCCGCTGGCATGGCGTCGCGTTTCCGCTGATCTGGGTTGCCCTGGCGGTCTACTCCTTTGCCGCGCTGCGTCAGGACAGGTCTCTACGGAGCTGAGCGATGAGGTCGGGTACGGAGTCCGCAACGGAAACATACCTGCGAAGGGATCGGTCAGCGAAGCCTTCGGCAATTACATGCTCCACAAGCTGGATAAGCCTATCCCAATATCCTTCTGTATTCATTAAATGAATCGGTTTGCTGTGCAGGCCAAGCTGGCGCCAGGTCAGGACTTCAAAGAACTCGTCCAGCGAACCGGCGCCACCTGGAAGCACGACAACGGCCTGTGAGTTCCGGAACATCAGCATTTTTCGTTCATGCATGTTGTCGGTAACAACGAGCCTGCCCAGATCCGGTTTGATCAGTTCGCGGGTTGCCAGATGGGAGGGAATCACGCCGAACGTCTCTCCTCCCGCCTCTTGGGCTGCGCTTGCGACCGTTCCCATAAGCCCGATGTCACCGGCGCCATAAACCAGCCGCCATCCTTCTGCGGCAAGCGCTGTTCCAAGCTGGCGGGCAGCGTGTCGGTAAGCGGGCAGGACGCCGCTACGCGCGCCGCAGAAGACACAGACTGAGTTTCCGTTCTCCAAGGCGGTGCTCCTTCACGGGAAATGGTTTTGACCCGTGTTATTCATGCTGCTAAAAATGATCAATCGCCTTGGCCGCTGTGTCGAATGTGATCAGCATAGGGCGGAGCCAGAACGGCAAGGGAAATCATGGCAGATCGGACTGGGTTGGCAGGAAATCGCTCCTTAGCGTTAATTGTGACTGTGTTGGCCTTGGTGGCAATACTGGCTTGGTGGCTATTGGGCCCCGAGATATCTCTGGAAAGTGAGCAGGCTGTTTCCGAGACCGCCGACTCTGCCTCAGACCCCGAGCCTTCGGAAACGGCATCCGAAGTGGAAGTGCCCGAAGCTCCGGAATCCGAAGCCGAGGCATCAGCGCAGATTCCAGACGATCCTGAACCGCCTAGCATCGACGTTGTCCGCGTTGATGGCGACGGCAACTCGATTGTCGCGGGTCGGGCGGAACCTGGTTCTACAGTGATCGTTCTGCTGGATGGCGAGGAGGTATCGCGAACCGAAGCTGGCATTGACGGAAGTTTCGCGGTTATTCTGGAGTTTCCCCTGTCACAGACCGAGCGTCTTGTCACCCTGATCATGGAGATGGAAGGACGTGAGCCGCTGGAGTCCGAATCCGTTGTCATCATTGCGCCAAGTCTCGCGGTCAGTCCAGCTGATCCGGCTTCTTCCGCCACCTCTGATCCTGCCCCGGAAATCGCCGAAGTCGGCGATGAGGACTCCTCTAGGCCGGAACCGGTGGATTCCGCACCGTTGGCTGACACGTCCGAATTGGCTGATGCCCGGACGCTGGAAGAGACCGATGCGACATTGGGCGCGAATCTGAATACCGAAGAATCACGCGAAGCAGGGAGTGACCGAGTTTCGCACGGACAGGAAGATGATTCTGGCATCGGAGAGGTCGTGCTGTCGCTCGGGGATGGCGATGCATCGCCTAGACCGGAGCAGGACGCTCCGCAGCGGATCGGATTGCCTTTGCCTGAAGGATCCGAACCGAGTGACACTGGAATGCCTCAGACGGAGTTGGACGCTCCGGCCAAGATCGCTCAAGGCGAGGTGCCGGAGCGCGAGCCGTCGGACGACCTGTTGCCGCCTTCCGGGATGGATGGCCGGACCGAAGCCACGGCGACTTCTGCTGATGCGGAGACTCAGACAGCGGGCGTCGTATCGGAGATTGATCCGGCAGCTTCCGGCGATTTATCTTCTCCCGCTCCTGAAGAATCGAAAACTGCTGCATCCGAAGATTCAAGGACTCTTCTTGCGCTAAACGAGACAAGCGCATTGCCGCGGTTAAGGCCGCTAGAAAAAGCGAATTCCGAGACCGCGTTGCCGGAGCTTGAGGAATCCAAGCCGATAAACCTGGATCTACCTGTGCCAGAGGTTGCAGATCAGATCCGCACAGGTGACGACCTTCCCGTGATTGGCGCAGCCCCCGAGGTGGAGATGGCAGGCAAAGCCATCGTCGACGATACAGGCACTGGACCGGGACGTGATGTATCACTGGACATAACGCTGCAAATGCCGGCCGGAATAGCCTTGCCGGGGCAGTCCGATGGCATCCAGGCAAATGCCGGGATTCCTGCGATTGATGGCGAGGGATCTTCTGAGGCCGGTCAGTTGGAACGGGACGTACTCCCGCCGGCGGTTATGCTCGCGGATAACACCGGTATCAGGGTTCTTCAGTCCGGCGGCGATGGACCACAGGACGTGCAGACAGTTGTGATCGATACGATTTCGTATGACGAGGCTGGGGAAGTACAGCTTGGCGGCCGCGGAACAGGCAGCCAGTTTGTGCGCATCTACCTCGATAACAGGCCAGTGAGGACAGTCCGAATCGGTGACGACGGCCAGTGGCGAACGCCACTTCCGAATGTTGACAGCGGCATCTTTGACCTTCGTGTCGATGAGCTGAATCTGGAAGGGGAAGTGACATCACGCATGGAAACCCCGTTCAAGCGGGAGGACAGGGATGTGCTCGCGGAACTCCATGACAGCGATTCGGACGGGAGGCCAAGAATTAGGGTGATCACCGTTCAGCGGGGTAATACTCTTTGGGGCATCGCCCGTGACAGGTATGGCGAAGGAATTCTCTATGTGCGGGTGTTTGAGGCCAATCGCGCCCGCATACGAGACCCGGACCTGATCTATCCGGGACAGATATTCGCGATTCCGGAATAGCCGGAGCCGTCCCGTGCATTGCGATGTGCCTTGCCGCCTCTGGATTCTTTGGCGTGACGTGCTTAGGTGAGGGCGCGGAGGCGTGAAAGGGACGCCATGTCCGACCCTGCACAGAACGCGGACGCGCATATAAAGAGCGGCCTGCGAACGATAAGACGTGTTGCGCCGTACCTTTGGCCACGTGAGCAGATGTGGGTGAAGGGCCGGGTTGTTCTTGCGTTGCTTGCGTTGCTGCTCTCGAAACTGGTTGCGGTTGGTACGCCGTTTTTTTTCAAAGCGGCGGTTGATGCGCTGGCGGGTGACACCCCGGACCCAACGATGATGCTGGCGATTGGAGCCGTCGGCCTGACGGTCGCCTACGGCTTTGCCCGCCTGATGAATGTCGGATTCCAGCAGCTCCGCGATGTGTTCTTTGCCAAGGTGGGCCAGAGAGCGCTCCGCCAGATAGCGCTCGAGACCTTCAAACACATACACCGGCTTTCGATGCGCTATCACATCACGCGAAAGACCGGAGGTCTTTCCCGGATCATCGAGCGCGGCGTCAAAGGCGTTGAGTTTCTGCTGCGGTTCCTGCTGTTCGCAATTGGGCCATTGGTGCTTGAACTGGTTATGATAGGCGTTGTTCTCGCGGTGGTCTTCGACATCTGGTATCTAGCTGCCGTAGCTGCGACCATCGCCCTGTACGTCGTCTTTACGTTCAAGGTCACCGAATGGCGTGTCCAGATCCGAAAGATCATGAACGATCAGGACACCGACGCGAACCAGAAAGCGGTGGACAGCCTGCTCAACTTCGAGACGGTCAAGTATTTCGGAGCCGAAAGGCGCGAAGCAGAACGCTACGACCTTGCCATGGCTGGTTATGAAGCGGCGGCGCTGCGGACATCCTATTCGTTGGCATTCCTGAATTTTGGCCAGTCATTCCTGATTACCACCGGTCTGGTGGCAGTGATGGTCATGGCTGCCGTTGGCGTCCAGCAGGGAGACCTTACCGTTGGGGATTTCGTTATGGTGAACGCGTACATGATCCAGATCACCATGCCATTGAACTTCCTTGGAACGGTCTACCGCGAAATCCGCCAGGCATTGGTGGACATGGGCGAGATGTTCGATCTGCTTGACCAGCCACCGGAGGTTTCGGACCGCAAAGGCGCAAAGGAGCTCAGAATCACCGGAGGGGAAGTGCAGCTTAGCGGAGTTGTGTTTCGTTACGAGGATTCCCGTCCGATTCTCAAAGGTGTCAGCCTGACTGTGCAGGCAGGCAGGACGGTTGCAATTGTCGGGTCATCCGGTTCCGGAAAGTCCACGATCGGTCGGCTGCTGTTCCGTTTCTACGATGTAACCGCAGGAAGTCTCTGCATCGACGGACAGGACGTAAGGGATGTCACGCAGGAAAGCCTTCATGCGCAGGTTGGGGTCGTTCCACAGGATACCGTGCTCTTCAACGACACGATCTATTACAATATCGCCTATGGCCGCCCAGATGCCAGTCGGCGGGAAGTCGAGGAAGCGGCGAAGGCCGCGAAGATCCATGACTTCATCGAAAGTCTTCCCGAAAGGTACGATTCGGTTGTGGGAGAGCGTGGGCTCAAGCTTTCAGGCGGCGAGAAACAGCGCGTGGGAATCGCCCGGACGCTTCTGAAGAATCCACCGATTCTGCTTCTTGATGAGGCGACCAGCGCACTGGATTCCGAGACCGAGGCGGAAATCCAGGAGGAACTTAAAGCGATGGGCGAAGGCCGTACGGTGATCACCATCGCGCACCGACTGTCAACCATCGTTCATGCGGACCGTATCGTCGTGCTCGAAAACGGAGTCATTGTCGAAAAGGGAAGCCACGAGGGTCTTCTGGCAATTGGTGGCCGCTACGCCGCGCTTTGGCACGGGCAGGCCGCTGAATCCAGTTCTCCCAGCCGGCTGAAACCTGTCGAGATTGGCGCTGCCGCAGCTGCAGGCGCCTGACCGATTCCGTCGCTTGGGATCAAGCGTTCGAAGTAACGAAGGGTACTCAATCCATGGTAAAGTCTGCCATTGGCTTCATCGAATAGGTCGAGAACTGAAGTCGAGGGCGCAGGACGGTTTCATGGAAAAATGAAATCCGCAATCTGTCCGATTTTACCCGCGAATCCGCAATCTGCCATTTACTTTCGTTCGTGATGGCTCCGGCTGGCAGCAGGGCTCAAGTCGTGGGCGGCAGACTAGAAGCTTCGCTCATGCGTCCAGTTCAATTACGACG
>JAJEAY010000193.1 GCA_022824145.1 Rhodobacter sp.
CCGCCGCGTCCGCACGCGCACGCTCGTACAGGTGCACGCCATCCGCAGACGGAACCGGCGGCACGACGGGGACAGAAATGGGGACGCCGCGACTCAGCATGCCTCCCGCTAGCAGATGTCATGCCCTGTAGCCAGTGGAAAACGAATGCCGGAAAGACAAACGTCAAATGCCGCCTGGACAGGCCGTCACGCCTTCACCGAACGATTACTTCGCTGGCTTTCCGAGCAAAGTCGGGCGCCACCCGGCAAGACAGGCAAAACCGAGCCGAGAGATTTCAAGGGATTCCTTACGCAATACATCTACCGATGCCCGGCGTACTCCGTACGTTGCGCAGCCGCTCAATTCAGTACCGGATTCGGTTCGCTCGGTCGGGATCCGGTGCGATGCCGGGAACGAAGCAATCGAAGCTCATGTTAATGTCGGGCACGCCTTCAGGCGGAGCGGCCTGTCAGTTTCATGTAGCGGAGATCGGAAGGACGGCTACAGCCCGAGCCGAGCCTGCCGCACGGAGCCTGCTGGACGCCACATGATTCCTGCGACAAGAACCGTTGGCGATGCCGCAGCTCCGCATTGCATATGTCTGCTGAACGTCGCTCGGTTCAGCACGGAAAGCCTACGAAAACAACGTCGCGCCGCGCCGGCAACACCCTGTGGGTCAACAATAGAATTTTCTGGCGGGAATTGCCGCGATGCCACAGGGCCAGGCGGCGATGCTCTGTTTGATCCTTGGATGCCGAAGTTCGGTTCCAGCCGAGATTCCGATTCGCCGCGCCAAGCCTCCGTTGATCTCCAGTACGTATTTCACGTCGTCACCGCCGTGAATCGGCGTGCGGTCGAGCGGCACCGCGTTTTCGTGGATCCGCAGAATCACGCCCTCGGCCGACAGGAACAGGATATCCAGTGGAATCAGTGTGTTTTCCATCCAGAAAACCACATTCTGCGGCGAATCGAAGACAAAGAGCATTCCGGCGCTGCTGGAAAGCGATCTGCGGTGCATCAACCCCTGCGAGCGTTCCTCCGGCGTCTCCGCAAGTTCCACGGTGAACCTGGCCGTGCCCCAATCCCCCCGCAGATCGACCCTCGAGTCTTCACATGCGGCCTGGGCGTACGATGCGCAAGCCACCCATAGGGCCAGAACGGACCACCATGCCTTCACGACATAGCCTTCAATGCCACGTCCCAAGCGGCGACCTGTGCAGCCATGCTGCCACGGGCACCCTGAACCACCTTTACCGCAACGGCCTCACCGGGCTGCAGATCAGCCAGTCCCGACCTGCGCACCGCCTCAATGTGAATGAACACATCCTCGGATCGGCCAAACACATTGACGAAACCGAATCCCTTGACACTGTCAAACCACTTCACCCGGGCCGGCTCGAGGGGAACCTCCAGCAACGACACGTCGGGTGCGTTCGAACCGAACTCAGACGGTGTTGAGCCGGCATCCTCCGGCAGATCGATGGACAGCACCTCAACCGCCTGAACGCCCCGCGGAGTCGTCTGCACGATCTGCTCGATCCGGCTTCCTTCAGCAACGGAACTCTGGCCAAAGCTCCTCAGAACGTTGGCATGCAGCAGAATGTCGGGGCCCCCGGACTCCGGAACCACGAAACCGAATCCCTTGATTGGATCGAACCACTTGACATGGCCCGTAACCGTCTTTGCTGTATCGTCGACATCCATCATGCCATCTCCCTTACGGCACTGCTTCCACGACCTCTGGCTGACCTGCCACGCCACAGCGGATTAATCTACAGCGGGGCGACCGTCTGTTTCCTGCAAGCGTCATGGGCTCAGGCGCTGAACCTTCCACCCATCGCCGATGTTCACCCTGGACCAGCGGAATCGGTCGTGCAGACGGAACTGCCCGTTCGCCCAGAACTCGATTTCAAGCGGGCGGATCCGAAAGCCGCCCCAGAACGGCGGCCGCTTGGGATCGATTCCATGGCGCACTCCCTCTTTCGCCACCGCAGCGGCAAGCGCCGCTTTGGATTTCAGCGGCCGGGACTGCTCGGATGCCCAGGCGCCTATGCGGCTGCCCAACGGGCGCGATGCGTAATAACCGTCTGCCACAGCGCCCTGCTCCTGTTCGACAAGCCCGCGAACTCGAATCTGCCGCATCAACGATTTCCAGTGCAGAACAAACGCCGCCTTGCGGGAGGCAATGAGTTCCTGCCCTTTAACGCTTTCGTAATTCGTATAGAAAACAAAGGCATCCGGTTCCAACCCGCGCAGAAGAACCATCCGCACGTTGGGCATGCCGTCGGCATCGACGCTTGCAAGCGCGATCGCGTCCGGATCCGAAGGCTCGCAAACCCGCGCCTCGTCCATCCATGCGGACACCAGCGCGAACGGATCGTCCCCCGAAAATATACCGCCTCGATCGCTCATCTTCGATGCCGCTGCAAACAGTCTAGCGAAGCGTAATCCCTATTGGAGTCTGGCACAAGCCAAAGGAATGCACAGAAGTTCCAGCGGGCTTGCGCCTACCTGTGGGCCGTACGGCCGGTACTCCATGAATTCCCGCTCTTGATGGAACCGGAATCGGCGGACCTAATCCCGGAACTGACCTTGAAGCGCCGAAGCAATTGGCCTAATCGACATGGGATGTGTCGAGAGGGAAGCCGATGGCAGCAGATCTGATGGCCGGAAAACGGGGTCTCGTCATGGGAGTCGCCAACGACAGGTCCATTGCCTGGGGTATCGCGCAGGCGCTGGCGGGCGCCGGCGCCCAGCTTGCTTTCTCCTATCAGGGCGAGGCGCTGAAAAAGCGGGTCGTCCCGCTCGCGAAGCAGTTAGGCTCAGACTTCGTGTTTGAGTGCGACGTCGCTGACGACGGTGGGATCAGCGCCATGTTCGAGAATCTGGCGAACATCTGGGATACCATTGACTTCGTCGTACATGCCATTGGGTTTTCGGACAAAAACGAGCTTCGCGGCCGTTACGTGGATACCAGCCGGGGAAACTTCCGAACGACAATGGACATATCGGTCTACAGCTTCACGGCGGTGGCACGGAGCGCCGCAGAGATAATGCCACAAGGTGGATCAATGCTGACCCTGACCTACCACGGCGCCGAGCGAGTCATGCCCCACTACAATGTTATGGGAGTGGCAAAGGCAGCTTTGGAGGCAAGCGTAAGGTATCTTGCGGAAGATCTCGGAAAAGACGGGATTCGGGTCAATGCGATCAGTGCCGGGCCGATCAAGACACTCGCCGCCAGCGGAATCGGCGATTTCCGCTACATCATGAAATGGAACGAATACAACTCGCCGCTTCGCCGCAGCGTCGACACTGCCGATGTTGGCGGGTCAGCGCTCTACCTGCTTTCCGACCTGAGTTCAGGCGTGACCGGCGAAACGCATCATGTCGATGCCGGCTACCATGTTGTCGGAATGAAAGCCGTCGACGCCCCGGACATATCCAAGAGCTAGCTGCAATGAATGACCGCCTGCCCCACGAGAAGGGTTTTCACGTCAGCTGGGACCAGCTTCACCGCGATGCCCGCGCCCTTGCCTGGCGGCTCGACGGACAGGGCCCTGACAACGGCACCTGGAAGGCCGTCGTGGCCATCACACGCGGAGGAATGGCCCCCGCAATGATTGTCGCGCGGGAACTGGACATTCGCATCGTAGACACAATCAGTGTGCGGTCCTACGACCACCAGACCCAGACCGCTCCGGAAATCATCAAAAGGCCGAACCTGGATGTGGTCGGCAAGGGGTCTGGTATCCTTGTCATCGACGATTTGGTCGATACCGGCAAGACAATTGAGGCCGTTCGGACGGAAATGCCCGAAGCCCATCTCGCCACGGTTTACGCAAAGCCTTTGGGCGAGCGAGTGGTTAACACCTTCATCACCGGAGTCAGCCAAGATACCTGGATCTTCTTTCCATGGGACATGGCTCTTCAGTATGTTGAACCGTTTCGCGGACGCTAGAGACGGTCCTGAACTCTGCGGCTCCGCTCATGGCTTCAGGCAGCCGCACTCACTGGCCTGACGGCTTTCCCGGGATTTCGGTCTTCTCAGCCTGCATCTGTTCTGAACATAGGCCACCATCCATATCAACCTGTGCATTGTCAGACGCCCGCGCACCGCACGCCCGGCCACGGTGGATCCGGCATGTCGGCAATGAGTCTCCAACCCAGCGGACTGATGTCAGCCTGAAGCCATCTGTCAGCTGCAACTGCGTTGTCGAGTCCAGCGTTCGGATCCTTCCGCCTATGGCCGGCATTGGGCAAGCGCTGCTTCGCGGAGGCCACAGCAGCCCTTCACCGAATGGCGCAGCGCATCCAGAGAACGGACCCAACACCCGGGAAAAAGGTCGGGCATGTTCAAAGCAGATCCAATCCGTTCAGTCACCAACGAAACCTGAACAGTGAGTCTTGCCTCATCGCGGAATTCTGCATAGACACCGCGAACGTGCATCGGCAGGAGAGCATTGGGACATGGCGAGCGCCGCGAAAAGCAAAGGGTCCAGGGCAGCGGTCTGGACCATTCTGGTTCTATTGATCGTGGGTCTCGCCGGTTTCGGAACCACTAACTTCGGCGGTACCGTAGACTCAATCGGTACAATCGGAAACCGCAGCATCGATCTGCAGCGTTACGCCCGCGCACTGCAGGACCGGATTCAGGCGTATTCAGCCCAAACAGGAACAAACGTCTCGATCGCCGATGCCCTGGAACTGGGTATCGACCGGGCAGTTCTGGAGCAGCTGGTCGCAGCAGTTGCGGTTGAAAACGAGGCGGACAGGCTGGGGCTTTCAGCAGGCGACGACACCGTCCGCACGGAAATCCTGCAGATTTCCGCATTCCAGGGACTCGACGGCAACTTCGACAAGGACGCCTACAGCTTCGTTCTTGAACGTGCCGGGCTG
>JAJEAY010000072.1 GCA_022824145.1 Rhodobacter sp.
TGCTCGAACGCTTGGTCGCTACGGCATTCGGCCAGCGCAGAAAAATGCTGCGTACCGCGCTTCGTGGCATCGCTCCAGACACTGAAGAACTGCTCGGACTGGCGGGCATCCGCCCTACCCTTCGGGCGGAAGACGTGTCCATAGAAGAATTCTGCGCACTTGCCAGATGTCTTGCTGGCGCCCGTTCGCGCTAGAATTCATTCCAGCCGTTCACCGGCAGATGCGGTAACAGGCTATTGTGCCGCCTCGGCAACCATCTTCTTCTGGCTGTCCACAGAGGATTCCGGCCGCCGTCGCGATCTGTTTCCCCTTGGCGCCTTGACCGGCATGCCTTCCGGAGTATCGACAAGTCCGCCGGTATCCTTGGCGATGTCGATAACTTCGTTTTCCTGCTCAGGCATTGAAAGCGGCTTGCTTTCTCCGTCGGTTCCCCGAGGAATTTCCGGCTGCTGGTCGTTCCCGAGTGCATGCTGCTCTTCCCGCTTCGCGGCGCGCTGCTGCTGGCGCTCGCGGTGCTGGGCTTCCTGGGCCTCGCGCCGGGCTTCCTGCTCACGCATGGCTTCCGCTAGCATACGCGTGTAATGTTCGGCGTGCTGCTGGAAGTTTTCGGTCGCGACCCGATCGCCGCCCAGCTGCGCGTCGCGGGCAAGCTGGTTGTATTTTTCGATGATCTGCTGCGGCGTGCCGCGTACCTTGCCCTCCGGCCCGGAACTGTCGAATACCCGATTGACGATATTTCCGATTGAACGGTTGCGATTCAGCTTCGACCGCGAGCGTTGCTTGGACGATCTCATTGTGTTTGCTATCCAGCCTTTGGTTTGGCTTTGCCCGACCCCGGTCTAGCGCCTGTCTGCGCGGATATCGCGCTCGGAGTCACTCCACTTTTGGCATAAATGCGGACGGGACGCACGATATCCCTTCTTCCGCTCATGGCGCAATATACATAGGCACGAACAGGCAATACAAGGAAAAAACCTCGGTTTTTTTCGGAAAATGCCAAGATTCGCCACTTTGCCGCACCTCAAGCCGCCATTTTCGCACTCACAACCCTGTCCCGACCGTCAAAGTCTCTGCGAACAGAGATGCAGTCGAGGCCGGACTCCATAAATATGCGCGATACAGCCTCGGCCTGGGACGGCCCTGTCTCCACCAGGACACGGCCACCTGGATTCAGATATTGCCCCAACCCCTTCGCGATCCGCCGAAATGCGGAAAGCCCGTCACCTCCGTCCGTCAGCGCGACAGCGGGATCGTAGAGCCGTACCTCGGGAGCGAGTTTCCCGAACTCTTCGGCAGTGATGTAGGGCGGATTCGAAACAATCAGGTCGAAGCTGCCTGTGACATGCTCAAACCAATCGGATCGCAACGTCTCCAGGCGCAGCCGGACCCCGGCAAGGGCTGCGTTTGCAGCCGCCACTTCCAGCGCTTCCATCGAGACATCCGTCGCAAGCGCGACCGCATCCTGCCATTCCGTCAACAGTGTCACTGCGATGATCCCGCTTCCGGTGCCCAGATCAAGAATGCGCTGACACTGCTTTCCCTCAAGGGCAGCAGCGATCAGAACTTCGGTTTCCGGCCTGGGATCAAGAACCTGGGGAGAGACGATGAACTCCCGTCCCCAGAACAGCCGCCTGCCAAGTATTCGGCTGACAGGCTCGTGCACAAGCCGCTGTTCAAGCAAAGCCTCGAATCTGTGGAGAGTCGCATTCGGCAAGCGCTCTTCCAGCTTAAGCGTGACCCGGCCGGGCGAAATCCCGAGCGCAGCAGCCATCAGCGCCCGCGCGTCTCTGGTTCCCGCCTCTATCCCAGCTTTGCTCAGGCGTGCCGCGGCGGATGTCAACGCCAACCGAACCGATCCGTTCACGTTCCCATCTCGGCCAGCCTCGTCGCTTGGTCATCGGCTGCGAGCGCATCCGTGATCTCTCCCAGATCACCCTGCATTATCTGTTCAAGCCGGTAGACCGTGAGGTTGATGCGATGGTCACTCAACCGCCCTTGGGGGAAATTGTACGTACGTATCCGCTCGCTGCGGTCACCGGTACCCACCTGGGATCGGCGGTCAGCCGATCGTTCGGCCTCGGCCTTGCGCCGTTCGATGTCGTAGAGGCGCGATCTCAACACCCGCATCGCTGTCTCGCGGTTCCTGTGCTGGGATTTCTCGGAAGACGTCACCGCAATTCCTGTCGGCAGATGCGTGATTCTAACCGCAGAGTCCGTCTTGTTGACATGCTGGCCGCCGGCGCCGCTTGCGCGCATGGTGTCGATACGCAGGTCGGAAGGATCTACCCTGACGTCAACATCGCGCGCTTCCGGCAGAACCGCGACGGTTGCGGCGGATGTATGGATCCGCCCGCCGGATTCCGTTTCCGGCACCCGCTGCACTCTATGTACGCCGCTCTCGAATTTCAGGCGCGCGAATACCCCCTGACCCTGAACGTTCACGACCGCCTCACGGATTCCGCCCAGCTCGGTATGCTGTTCCTCGACCATCTCGAAGTTCCAGTTCTGGGTTTCCGCATACCGCTGGTACATCCGCAGGAGGTCCGCGGCGAAGAGCGCGGCTTCCTCGCCGCCGGTTCCAGGGCGTATCTCAAGGATCGCCGATCCCGCATCCGCTGAGTCGCGGGGCAGCAGCGCAACGCGAAGGGACTGCTCGACACCTGGGAGCCGGTCTTTCAGGACAGGTAGCTCGTCGCGCGCAAGAGCCCCCAGTTCAGGATCGTCAAGCATTGCTTCGGCGTCAGCGATGCTGTCCAGCAGGCGACGGTATTCAGCGATTTCAGCGGCGACCGGACGCAGTTCGGCATATTCCCTGCCCAGCGCGGCAATATCCCCCCGGCCATCGACCATCGCCGCCTCGACATATTCGAGCCGTTCGGTGATCTGTGCGAGTTTTTCCAGCGGAATCATAGGGCAGACTTGCCCAAAGCTGCCGGGGCGGTCAAGACAGACCGTCTATTCCCCTAACCCAGCCAACTGTGCGTACCGCCACCGCCAGCCTGATGACCCGTTCCGGGCAGCACACCTTCTGTCAACGTCGACACCCTCATCGCCTAAATGGCTGACTCCCCCAACCGGATATTCGCGTTGGGTGACGCCATCAATGCCGTCTCGCCCTGTGACCTGTCTCCGGCCGCTCATCGCCGCACCCAACACCAGAGGCAGATCAACTCCGTCGCTGCGTGAGCGCCAGCGATCGCCGTAGCGCCGCTAGGATCGAACGGAGGCGCCACTTCAACCACGTCCCCACCGGCAACCCGAAGGCCTGCGAGATCGCGAAGAATCGCCGCCGCCTGCCAGCTCGCCAACCCTCCCCAAACAGGAGTTCCTGTGCCCGGTGCGAAACCAGGGTCGAGTACATCAATGTCGAAGGACACGTAGGCGAACGCATCGCCGACAGTTCCGAGTATTCTTTCCGCAACCTCCTTCGGACCGGCGCGGTGCACCTCCTGGGCGTCGATCACCGTTATGCCAAGCGTATCCGGATTCTCCGTACGAATCCCGGTTTGCACTGACCGTTTGACGTCGATAAGCCCTTCCTGGACGGCCTTATGAAACATCGTTCCGTGATCGACCCTCGTTGGATCGTCATCGACCCATGTGTCAGTATGCGCATCGAACTGCACCAGCGCGACGGGAGAGCCAAGCCTCGCCACATGGGCACGCAGGCACGGCAGCGAAATCGAATGATCTCCACCAAGTGCGATGCAGCCAGCGTTCTGATCAAGGATCCCGCCAATATGAGCCTCGACCGCCGCAGGCACATCGGAAGGAACCGCATAGTCGAATGCCATGTCACCGTAATCCGCAATTGCGAACTCACACATAGGGTCGAAACCCCAGCCATAGGGCGCATCCGGCGCCTGAAGCGCGCTTGCTTCACGGATAGCGCGGGGACCGAACCGTGCCCCAGGCCTGTTTGTCACCGACTGGTCATAAGGAATTCCAGTGACAGCAACATCCACTTCCGAGAGGTCCTTGGTATAGCGCCGCCGTAGGAACGACGTGATTCCGGCGAATGTGTTTTCGTTCGACAGTCCTTTGAATCCCTTGCGCGTCAGCGCCGTATCAACTTGGGTCCGCGCATCTGCCAGAGCCATTTCATCCGCCTCCGTTCCCGTTGCCTCCACCGGAATTTACAACCGGCTGCGCCTTTTCAACCAGCCGTGCGAAGAACGACGCACCCAACGGGGCGATATCGTCATTGAAGTCGTAGGAAGGGTGATGGCAGTAAGCAGTGTCTCCCTGTCCGAGGAACAGATACGCACCCGGCCGCGCCTCAAGCATGTAGCTGAAATCCTCCGCGCCCATTTCCCGCACTACATCGGTGACAACCCGTTCCTTACCCACGATCTCCGATGCAACTTCCGCGGCAAACGAAACTGAATCCCCGTCGTTCACGGTCGCGGGATATCCTTCATCGAATTCGAGAGCGGCCCTGACACCGAATGCTCCTTCGTGACCCTTTACGATTTCCTCTATCCTTCGGAATGCCATGGCCCGCACGTCCGGGTCAAACGTCCGGATCGTGCCGGAGAATCTCGCTTTGGACGGAATGACGTTGTTCGCCGTCCCGGCATGAAACCGCGTCACGGAAATGACCAGATCATCCACTGCTCTGTGGTTGCGGCTCACAACTGTCTGGATTGCCTGAATCATGGCGACAGCGGCAGCGATCGGGTCGACCGCTTCATGGGGCCATGCCGCGTGACCGCCGACACCCGTCACATTCACCTCAAACTCATCAACGGCCGCCATGATCGGCCCGGGCGTCGTGAAGAAATGACCTTCCGAATAAAGCGGCGCGTTGTGAAGCGCGAATACCCGTGTCACCTCCAGCCGGTCCAGCACACCTTCACGAACCATGACTTCGCCACCGCCGCCGCACTCTTCAGCTGGCTGGAACAGCAAGGCGGCCCTGCCAGTGAAGTTCCGGGTTTCGGCAAGGTATTTTGCAGCGCCAAGAAGCATCGCCGTGTGCCCGTCATGGCCGCAGGCGTGCATCGCCCCGGTGACTTCACTTGCGTAGTTCACTCCGGACTCTTCTTCGATCGGAAGTGCATCCATGTCGGCGCGAAGTCCGATAGTCGGCCCGTTGCCCTGCCCCTCGATCACTGCGGCGATGCCTGTTGCGGCGATTCCTTCATGGATCTGATCCACTCCGAATTCCCGAAGCTTCTCCGCTACGAAAGCCGCAGTGCCGTGGCACTCGAATCCCAGTTCCGGGTTGCGGTGAAGCCAGCGCCGCCATTCGGCCATCTCGCCGGCGAAGTCACCAATGCGGTTGATGATCGGCATCGCTGGACTCCAACTCCTCATTGCCGGATAACCGTAACAGACCTTCCGCAGTTTGAAAGAGGCCGCAATGGGCAGTGACCTTGGTGCGCCGGCGCTTGATCCGCAGGGTGGCCTGCCCCGCCTGATTGCAATAATGCGGCGGCTTCGCGACCCAGTTAGCGGTTGTCCGTGGGACATTGAGCAGACTTTCGCCAGCATTGCGCCGCATACGATCGAGGAAGCCTACGAGGTCGCCGACGCCATCGAACGACGGGCATGGGACGAGCTTGAGGATGAACTTGGCGATCTCCTGCTGCAGACAGTGTATCATTCGGCGATTGGCGAGGAAGCCGGACTGTTTGACTTCAACAGTATCGCCGACAGGATTTCCGAAAAGATGATAGCGCGGCATCCGCATGTCTTCGGTAGAGAGTCCCGCGACATCAGCGCTGATGAGCAGAGCCTCAACTGGGAAGCCGTTAAAGCGGAAGAACGGGCGACAAAAGGCGTGAGGGGTTCATTGGACGACGTTGCGGTCGGACTGCCCGCGCTGCTTCGCGCGTCGAAGCTCCAGAAGCGCGCGGCGAGGGTTGGATTTGACTGGCCTGATGCCCCTGAGGTCGTCGCAAAGATTGCGGAGGAAGCGAATGAACTTGCCGAGGCCAGAGCCGCCCACGAGCCTGGGAAGGTATTCGAGGAACTGGGAGACCTGCTGTTCTCCGTCGTCAACCTCGCCCGCCATCTTGGCGTCGACCCCGAGGCCGCGCTGCGCTCCGCAAACGGGAAGTTCACGCGCCGCTTTCAAGCTGTCGAGGCCAGGCTTGCTGAAATAGGAAAGCGCGCGCAGGACAGCGACCTAGCGGAAATGGACGCTCTTTGGAACGAGGTGAAAGCAATTGACGGTTCGGACCGTTGAATTCGCGCTGCCGACGACCGTGACCGCAAGACCGAATTGCGGTTCAGCATGCCACAGGAAGGATAACGCGCGATGACACAGAAAGTCATCATTGATACCGACCCGGGACAGGATGATGCTGTTGCTATCCTTCTGGCACTTGCTTCGCCCGAGCTCGAAGTGCTCGGAATCACGGCAGTGGCCGGGAACGTCCCGCTGCCGCTGACCCAGAAGAACGCGCGCATCGTCTGCGAACTGGCCGGCCGCACCGACATCCCGGTCTTCGCAGGCTGCGAGGCGCCGCTGAAACGCCAGCTGGTCACCGCCGAGCACGTTCACGGAAAGACCGGTCTTGACGGAATCGACCTGCCCGATCCCCGGATGCCGCTTCAGCAGACAAACGCCGTCGACTTCATTGTCGACACACTCCGGACGCAGCCGTCCGGTTCAGTCACTCTTTGCCCGCTAGGCCCTTTGACCAACATCGCGGCCGCGTTCCAGCGAGCTCCCGATGTGGCGGGCCGGGTGCAGCGCATTGTCCTGATGGGTGGAGCGTACTTTGAAGTCGGCAACATCACACCGGCTGCGGAATTCAACATCTTTGTTGATCCTGAAGCCGCTGAAACCGTGTTCGGGTCAGGTGTCGGTCTTGTTGTCATGCCGCTCGACGTCACTCACAAGGCGCTCGTCACCCGACCCCGAATCGAAGCGTTCCGGAGTCTTGGAACCAAAGTTGGACATGCCGTTGCCGCCTGGACCGACTTCTTCGAGCGGTTCGACAAGGAAAAGTACGGCTCGGAGGGTGCGCCGCTGCACGATCCGGCGGTGATCGCCTATCTTCTTGAACCTGAACTGTTTGCGGGGCGCCGCATCAATGTCGAGATCGAGACTCGATCGGATCTGACCCGGGGAATGACCGTCGCCGACTGGTGGGGCGTCACCGACCGAAAGGCGAATGCGGTCTTCATGGGAGACGTGGACGCCGAGACGTTCTTCGCACTCCTTGTCCAACGGATCTCCAGCCTTTGACCGGGTTCTGGATTCACCTCCCCAGCTGATCAGGAACTTGCATCCTTGTCTCGGAAACCGGCCCGGGCGCCGCTGCGGTCACTCGAGCGAGAGGAATTCTGTACGTATCCAATCCGTCACTGCCTCCGTTGGAACGGAAACGGCATGCTGCCTGCCAGAGACTCGAATCAATCAAACAGGTGGCGGTACAGCGGCGCCCGCCCTAAATTGAGACCATGATGCTCGACTGGCCTTTCGATAACAGCTACGGTGCGCTGCCCGACCGGTTCTATTCGCGTCTGGCGCCGACGCCGGTATCCAAACCAAAGCTTGTCGCCGTTAACCAGGGCCTGGCCAATGAACTTGGAATGGATGCCGAAGATCTAGCGTCAGATGATGGGGTCCGGGTACTGGCGGGAAACTCCGTGCCCGACGGAGCTGACCCGCTTGCTCAGGTCTATGCAGGACATCAGTTTGGAGGATGGGTGCCCCAGCTGGGTGACGGTCGAGCGATTCTCCTTGGAGAAATCATCGATATCAAAGGGATACGGCGCGATCTTCAGCTAAAGGGGGCCGGACGCACACCCTATAGCCGAGGCGGAGACGGGCGGGCCTGGATCGGTCCAGTAATCCGGGAATACGTTGTTTCGGAGGCGATGCACGCGCTTGGAATTCCAACAACCCGCGCTCTGGCGGCAGTCGCGACGGGCGAGCCAGTATACAGGGAATCGCGGTTTCCCGGTGCGGTGCTGGCGCGGGTTGCGTCAAGCCACATCCGTGTAGGTTCCTTTCAGTTCTTTGCCGCCCGGCAGGACGTCAACGCCCTTCAGACGCTGACTGACTACGTCATCGCCCGCCACTACCCTGGCGCAGGCGGTGCGCTCGACCTCTTGGATGCAGTCATCAGGGTACAGGCGCGGCTTGTTGCCAAATGGATGGGTGTGGGATTCATCCATGGTGTCATGAACACCGACAATACTCATGTCGCCGGCGAAACCATCGACTACGGTCCCTGTGCGTTCATGGACTGGTTTCATCCAGAGACCGTTTACAGTTCAATCGACCGGTTCGGACGCTACGCGTATTCCCGGCAGCCCGACGTCATGGTTTGGAACATGGCACAGTTCGCAACGGCGCTCCTGCCACTGATGGATGGCGATCTGGACGCAGCTGTGGAACAGGCGACGGAATCCGTGCGGAGATTTCCCGACCTCTACCGTGCCGCCTGGCTGGGCGTCTTTCGCGCCAAGCTGGGACTTGGGACAGCCGAGGATGGGGACGCCAGCCTCATAAACGGATTGCTGGCGGCAATGATGGACCAGAAGGCGGATTTCACAAATACGTTCCGCGGACTTTCGGATGGGTCCGCCCGAAACCAGTTTGCCGATTCGTCCAGCTTTGACGAATGGGTTTGCCTCTGGACCGAACGGCGTGGACGCGAGCCGGGTGCGCCAGAAGAACAGAAGGAACGGATGCGAGCGGCGAATCCTGCGGTCATTCCCCGCAACCATCAGATCGAGAATGTGATTCAGGGAGCGCTTGCGGAAGATTTCGCGCCTCTGTTCCGGCTGAACGAGGTATTGGCAAGGCCGTTCGATCTGCCTTCCGAAGACGCATTATTCGCTCTTCCGCCCCGGCCTGGCGAAGAAGTCCGGCAGACATTCTGCGGTACATGAGGCGTGTGCCGATTAACCTGCCAAAGGAATCGGATCTGCGGTCGCTCCAGTACCGTCGCGTGTTGTCCGCAACGTCAAATCGCTGATGCGGCCGTGCTTCCGCGAGTGCGTTCCGTCATGCGTTGAACTCCCGAAGAACCTGGCCGGCATTCTCTGAGGTTCTCTTTCCGTCCCGCATGGCAAGCTGGCCGTTTACAAGAACATGGGCAATGCCTGAAGCATAGCGGCGCGGATTTCGGGCCGTAGCGTTGCTCGCGACACTCTCTGGATCAAACACGCAGATATCCGCATGATAGCCCCGCTTGAGCGCTCCCCGCTTAACCAGACCAAGCCGCTCTGCCGGAACCGAAGTCATTCGGCGAAGACCATCGGCCATGCTCAGCACACCTCTGTCCCGCACGTAGTATTGTAGGAATCTCGCCGCCCAGCCATATCCGCTCAGGGAACCGACAAGATCTTTCAGAACTCCGTCATTGGCTATCGCGACGGTATCGGAAATCACGGCGCATTCGGGCTGTTTCAGACATAGCTCCACGTCGTCATTGCAAAAGGATTTGGACGTCCACATCGTGGACATGATGTGTTCGCCTTCAGATGCAAGTATGTCGAGTACGGCGTCATAGGGATCCTGACCGCGCATCCTCCCGATCTCCTCGAAATCCATGCCGACAAGATTCCTGTTTTCCGTTGCGTTGAGCAGAACGATGTCTTTCCACCTGCGCGCCTTCACGATCAGCCACATCGGTTGCGGATTGGCCTTGATTCTTTCCCGGGCCTCCGTGTCCACAAGACGGCCGAGAACTTCGTCCAGGCCGCCCGCCTGCGCCCACTTTGGCAGTATCGCCGCCATCAATGTGTGGTTCCAGTCGTGCGGAATGACGTCGAATGCGATGTCCACATCACGGCTGCGGGCCGCGTCGATGATTTCCAGCGTATGCTCCATGGCATAGTCAGGAGCGCCGAATTTCGGCTGGATGTGGGAGATCTGCAGCTTGGCGCCGGATTGCCGCGCCGTTGCGATCGCCTCGGAGAATCCCAGATCGTAATGCGTGTCACGGTTGCGCACATGGGTTGCATAGAGCCGGCCCCGCTCTGCAGCGACCTCGCACATCGGAACAAGATGCTCCGGAGCGGCCAGAATTCCAGGGAAATACTCAAGCCCGGAGGAGAACCCGCCCGCCCCTTCATCGAACGCCTGTTCGACAAGTCGGGCCATTTCGTCCACCTCGTGCGGTTCGCCGGCCCGCAGCTCATCCCCGAGAACAGCCCGATGGACAGTCCCATGCCCGACGAAAGCCATGACGTTGACGCCAAGTCCGCTCTGGTCAAGAACATCGAGATATTCGCCGAACCCATGCCAGTGCGGATGGCTGGCGCGGTCGGTATACCAAGGGGAGACACTGCGGATTGCGTCGTGGGAGCAGACGGGAGCGCAGCTTATTCCGCACTGGCCGATCACTTCCGTTGTCACGCCCTGATGAACCTGGCTTTCGGCACGTCCATCCGCGACCAAGGTGAAGTCGGAGTGGGTGTGCATGTCAACAAAGCCGGGCGAGACGATCAGGCCGGTGACGTCGATCACTTCTTTTGCGCGGTCGCCGACTGTCTCCCCGACCTCGGCGATGCAGCCATCCTTGACCGCAATATCTCCTTTAAAGCCTTCCGAGCCGGTGCCGTCATGTATCTCGCCGGATTTGAGAACCAGATCAAACATTGGCGTTCTCCTATTTCGCGTCACCATAGAACCAGTCAGGAACAAACAGGGTGATTTCCGGAACAATGATGAGGACCATCATTCCGATTACATAGGCAAGGATGAAGGGCAGGACGGACACCGAAATCCGCTCGATGGATATCCCCGATATACGCGCCGCCACGGTAAGGTTGGCCCCAAGCGGGGGAGTAAGGAAACCGATTTCGCAGGTGATGACAGTGAACACCCCGAACAGGACGGGGTCTATCCCCAGTGACGTGACCAGCGGAAGGAATACTGCCGTGAACAGCACGATCTGCGCCAGCGATTCCATGAATGTTCCAATGAATATGTAGAAGACGCCGATAAGCATCATCACAAGGATCGGATTCTCGGTGATCTGTGTGATTCCGTGCTGCACGGCTGCAGGCACGTCGTAGAATGCGGTGAGCTGGCCAAAAGCCAGAGTCGGCGTCAGAAGGATAAGGATTCCCGTCAGCAGCGCGGTGAAGCGGAGTGCTTCGACCACTTTCCTGACCGTAAGTTCCCTGTACACGAAGAGCCCTACGAACAACGCATAGAAGACCGCCACCCCAGCGGCTTCGGTGGGTGTGAAGGCACCGCCGTATATTCCGCCAAGAATCAGGACTGGAGCACCGATCGACCATTTTCCTTCCCAAGTGGCTTTGAGGAACGGTTTCCACGTAAACCGGTCGCCGCCTCCGCCGTATCCTCGGCGCCGCGCGATCAGGTAAGTTGTGATCATCAACAGAACCGTCACCATCACGCCGGGGATAAGGCCGGCAAGGAACAGCCTCGGAATCGAAGTTTCCGATACCAGCCCGTAGATAATCATCAGATTCGAAGGAGGAATCAGGCTTCCGAGCGCGCCTGCGCTTGCGGTGACCGCAGCTGCGAACGGAACATCGTAGCCATCGCGCTTCATTGCTGGAACGGTGACTGACCCTATTGCAGCGGTGGTCGCTGGGCCCGACCCAGATAAGGCGGCGAACAGCATGCACGCGAAGACTGTCACCAACCCCATGGATCCGCGGTAAGCGCCAACAAGGTTCGTCGCGACAGCAATCATTCGGCTGGCCATTCCACCGACTTCCATCAGCCGGCCGGCCAGCACGAACAAAGGAATGGTCAGAAGCGGAAACGGAGTCAGGCTGCTGTAACCGGTCTGAGCCAGCAGCGTGTAAGGGATATCGATCAAAAAGAGAGCAAGGGCGGTGGTCAGGCCGACCGCTACGAACAGCGGTACCGACATGACCGTAAGCAGTACGAACGCTGTCGCAAGAATCGCGATCTCGTTCATATCTGATGATCCTGGACTTTGGTCGTTTCGTCTAGGTTCTCATCCAGCATTCCCGGTATTCCAACCGCACCTTCCCGCCACCACACGACATAGGTCTGAGCGAGCCGAACCAGCATGAGTGCATAGCCAATCATCAGGATCGACTGAGGATAGAACTGGTTAATCCCGAGACTCGGACTTACGGACGTGAATTTCCAGAGCACCGCCAGGTAATCCCAGGCAACCTTCAGCATGAAAAGGCTGAAGAAAGCCCACAGCACGTCAGCCAGAAAAACGATCCAGCGCCCTGCCCGTTCGGGAAGCGCCTGAACTGCTACGATGATGCGGATATGGAATCTCTCCCGCACGCACAGAGCGGCGCCGAGATAGACCGCCCAAACCATGCTGATGGCGGCAACCTCCTCGGTCCAGTGCAGGGCGACCTGAAATATATATCTCGCGATGACCTGACAGAATACGCTGACCGCAATCACCGCCAGGCAGATGCAGCAGAACATCTCCTCGAAATGGCGTTCCAGCCATTGCAGTCTTGCCATGCAGACACTCCAAATCCGTGTGAAGCTGGCTTTGCGCATGGCAAAGGCCGATAGCCTCGCCACGCGCTCTGCCTAAGTGGCCGGTTCTACTGGGCGGCCTCCCGGATTTTCTCGACCAGGTCGACGAATTCCTCGCCGCGCTTCTCAGCAAACTCCTGCTGGACTATCTGGGCGGCCTTGATGAAATCGGTCTTGTCCGGCCTGGTCATGGCCATTCCGCCTTCAGTGGCCAGCCAGTTGCGGACGTCTTCCGTCTCCGTAAGCACCTGGTGCCTGAATTCGGCGCCCGCGTCGGTCGCCGCGCGCTGGATCTGCTCGCGCTGCTCGTCGCTCAGCTTCTTCATGAACGCATCTGACGCAAATAGCGGCGCCATTGCCACGAAATGTTCCAGAATGACTAAATGCGGCTCAAATTCGTAGAACTTCATGTCACGGATGAATGAGGTGCCGTTATCGCCTCCATCAACGGTTCCCGTCTGCAGCGCGGTCGGCGTCTCCGACCAGGCCAGCGGAACCGGGTTAGCGCCGAACGCTTCAAATGTCGCCAGCATGACTTCGTTCTTCGGCACCCGGATCTTCAGTCCTTCCATGTCCGCCATCGTATTGATCGGCCGGACGGAATTGTAGAAGTCGCGGTATAGGGCAGGCCCGAAGGTAAGTAGATGGACGCTTGTGTCGGCCTGCAGGCGTTCTTTCATGAGATCGCCGACGGGTCCGTCAACCACGCGCTCGAGATGCGCCGTGTTCTGGAAAACATACGGAAGCACGGTCACGTCCATCAACGGCCAATGTGGGGAAACGTTGTTCGCGGTAATGAAGAAACCGTCGACCGTCCCGAGCTGCATAGCCTTGAATGCCTCGTCCTCTGTGGATATCTGGTTGCAGCAGCGGATCTTGACTTCGACGCTTCCGCCGGTGTGTTCTGCGACCTTGGTCTCGAATATCCTTGCGAAGCGGCCGTAGAGCGAATCTTCTGGTGCGCCAAAGCCGAGGTTCATGGTGACATCCGCGGCTGTCGCCACGGTTGCTGACATCGCCAATGCCAGCAATGCTATCATTCGGGTTCCGAGTCTTCTGAATTGCATCGCACTTCCTCCATGCTGCGAGATTGTCCGTCAGATAGTGCATTGCAGGAAAGTAACTTGCAAACCGTAATTTTCTGTATAAATTACCACATGTTGCAGAGCTTCTGAAGCTGGCCGCCCGACCAGAAGGCGGAAACTCCACGAGCGTCATCCGCCATTCGGTTCACCATCGAAAGCGCGGAGACCCGAAGACCAGCCGCTTCCACAAGTCTGCAACCGTGAATCCCATATGTGGACCAAGCGAACTTTTGGGCTGAACTTTGGGCTGGCCTGTGTCACGCAAAGCAATGGATGGTGAGACGGCGCGAACCGGGCAGGACGAGTTTGGAAGAACCGCTGACAGGCCTTGATGAAAGGCGGAGTTACGGCCTTGGGTGCGTATTGGCATTGGGGGAGGCGGCCATATGTCCGATCGTCTTTAGTTCCCGTCGCCAGGGTATGGCGTCATCGGCAGTTTAAGGGTGGTGCAAACGATGGCAAATATGCAAATCTCGACATCTTCGCTGCAAGATCGGGGCGTTTTACATGACAAGACTTCACAACAATCCGCACGATGCGCTGTTTCGTGTCATCTTCGAGGATCCGCACCGTGCTGACCCGCTTATCCGAGGGTTCCTGCCCCCGGAAGTCACACAGCTTCTTACAAGTGAACCCATGCAGCCGAGACCGGGAACCTGGATCGATTCGGAACTTATCGGCCATCAGGCTGACATTCTGTATGAAGGTCGGCTACGAAGCGGAGGTCTATTTACGGAAAAGGCTTATTGCTTTGAGTAAGGCACCACAAGATGTTGTGGCGGTGGCCGGGCGGCTGAATCGGCGGATCGGGCACGGAGTTCACGCGGCCAGCGGCGAAGCGGCTGTCAGGGCGGCGGAGTCAGGCCGGAATCCCGGCATCCGGGGGCGTTCAGAGGAAAAAGGACGGAGTCCGGGCGGCGGACGGCGCGCTTCAGGCGCGCCCGTCGACGAAATCCCGGTAGGTGGCGGGCTTCAGCCGCAGGCCGATGCCGAGCAGCGTG
>JAJEAY010000051.1 GCA_022824145.1 Rhodobacter sp.
GTCCTCCTGCGCGGGGACTGGCGGAAGGGCCGCAGGATCAGGAAGAGGGCCGCCAGCCCGCTGAACAGGCTGTGCCTTCCCGGCCATGCCGGCGGCGTGGCGGCCGCCGTCACTTCGCCGGCCCGGCCCGGAATGTTCCCATAAGGCCGCCAGCCTGTCGGCCGCCGTCCGGACGGAAAGGCTCCTGAAAATCAATGCACTGGACCCGGAACCCGTTGCCGGTTCCCTGCCAAGTTCCGTTTAGTCGGGAAGCGATGCATTAATCCTTCCGCCTTGGCTGCAATCCGCCCATCAAGACGCTGTCTCAAGTCGGGGAAGCGCTCGACTAAAGGGTCACGTTCGAAGAAGGCCCGGGAGAAGGAGACTGAAGCGGCGTAGCACCCTGTGGGCGCTGTGGACGCTCGCGCGAGATTCCAGGCATGGCAGATGCTGCATTCGATACTTTGGCCGCTATACGCCAGCCGGGGCTGATAACGATGCCGTAATCGATGTCCGGGCGGTTTTTCAGCAATCCCATTGCACGGTTGCCGCGGAGCGGACGCATCCGTTTCTCACACTAAGAAGGAGCGCTACCGGTTGGCGGATACGGAGAGGATGTTCTGTGCTGATCCCGGATTTGATCTTTTCTGCCGCCGTCGCGTCGACCGCGAACGGGGCTGCCAGATAATTGTGAGGCCCGATCAGTATATAGCGGAGGTTCTGCCGCTTGAGGCGGCGGAAGCCGTTGCGGCATTCTTTGATCAGGTGCTGCTGGGCCAGCATGGATAGATTGCTGCGCTGCCAATCTTGAACGGATGCGCATTCACTGACACAAATGATTTTCGGTTTCGGCGGTTGCCATTGCAGGACTGGACTGTGCATTGCATGGGACCGCGCAATACGCCGCCGCCGCCTTTCCGGCTGCTTCACCAGTGGCAAACGCTGTCCCCATCACCCGAACCGAGGCATAGGCAGCAGGATCGGAACCGATGGTGCGTCCGGCATAGAAGAGGTTCTCCAGCCCACGCGCGCGCACGCAGTCAAGCGGGATGTCCGCGTAACCAGCGCCACCGATGCTCTGATAGACGGGCTTTCCGGGCACAGTATGGTCTTCGATCGGCCAGGCCGCGCGGGCAACACCGTCCGGACGCTGACGGCCTTTCAGAAGGTCGTCCTTGGTCAGTTCATATCGCGCTGGAGGATGCCTGCTTTCGCGGATGCCGATCTGCGGACCTGTTTGCAACAGGTATGCGTTTTCAAAGCCAGGTACATTGTTGCGCAGTACTTCGACATAGGCGTGGGCTGCCGCCCGGGACGACTGTTCAGCCTGCGTAAAGCTGTCTGAGGAAAGATCGCGGAGGCCGTGATCGTACATCATCCACCACATATCACCCGTACAAGGCACTTCGGTATAGATGCCGCCATCCAGCCGTGCGGTCGGATACGCACCGCATTTGTTGTACTCCTTAAAGGCAGCAATTATCGCCGACCTGTCAACGGGAATCGACCTGTCCCGTCCGCCCACGCGGATTGGGCCGGTCGCAGCTTGAAGATACCCCGCGTCATTGCCGATGCGGCACGGCAGACCTGCGACCAACGCGAGATTTGCGTCTCCGGTTGCGTCTACAAACGCCTCACCAACAACTCGGCGACGTCCATCCATAGCAGCAAGCGTCACTGCCTCCAGTCTTTCCGCCGTACGGGTTGCAGCCGCCACGCGTGAATGGAGAAGTACATTGACATCATGGGATTGCAGTATTCGGTCAAGCGCCAGTTTTACCGCTTCTGGCTCCAAGGGAATGATCCAGTTCAGAGTGGTGGGCGAGCAGAACGGCTCGCAATTCAGACCCAAACCGCGCAACTCGTCAAGGACCAGATCGGCCACGCCGCTGATGGCCTTGACCGGTTCGGCCCCCTGCATGAAAAAGCCGCAATATGCCAATACGTTTGAACTTGTTGCCGCACCGCCAAGGAAGCCGTATTTCTCGACCAGAAGCACACTTGCACCGGCCTGCGCTGCCCCAAGCGCCGCACCGACGCCTCCCGCTCCACCGCCGGCAACAATGACATCATAGTGGGTTTCCGGACGTGATGTGCAGGCGCGCATCAAATTCCTCATTTGGTTTTCGGCCCTGCCTTTTCGCCGTTGCTGGGTCGCCGTGTGGGATCCGGGCGGACTCGCCAGTTTCGAAAATTATGGCTTATTAGAAGAAATATTGGATATTTCTTGTTTTGTAAACTAAAATAAACCAGGCTCCAGACTCAATGAGGGACTCGCATGGCAATCACAGGAACGACAAAGCTGTTCCCGATCATTGGACGGCCGGTGGAGGGTGTGTATTCGCCGCCCGCATTCAACACCTGGTTCAAAGAAAATGGATTCGACATCCGCATGGTTCCGTTGGACATCGCGCCAGAGAATCTGGCAGCGTTTCTGGGGCTGATGTGCAACAGTAAGACGTTTCTGGGTTGTTCGGTTACCTATCCCCACAAGCAAGCCGCCTTTAGGATTGCCCATCGAAAGACCGACCGCGCGGCACGATTGGGGGCACTCAATACGGTGCGCCGCGATGCGGATAGCAGCCTAACGGGCGATGCCACTGACGGTCTTGCGTTGGTCGCTGCAATCCGCGCCGCAGGTGGAGATGTCGAAGGTCGCTCCGCCCATATTCTAGGTGCGGGTGGGGGAGCCGGGCAGGCGATTGCCGACGCGCTTTGTGAGGCTGGGGTGTCAAAGCTAATTCTGAAGGACATAGATGCCGTACGGGAAGCGGCAGTTGCCGCCGCGGTTCACATGAACTGGCCAAGGACCGAAATCGTTACCGCCGACGAGTCGGCAGACATCCTGATTAACGCAACGACGCTGGGAAAAACGACCCGGACTTCCCTGCCATTCAGGAGTGAACGCATTGAGGAGGCGGAGACAGTCTGCGATGTGATCACGGGGTCGGCGCCGACCGCGCTGATTTCCCTTGCGGAAGGGCTTGGCAGGAAAACCGTTACCGGAAACGATATGGGCTTCAATCAGCTTGTTCCGCAACTTGAGTTTCTTGGCCTGTTGACACGGAACTGACCTCTGGGGATGCGCCAGATTCGCGTGCATTGTTCCGCAAGTTTGCTGTTGGCAGCCATCGCGCTGCAGTTGATGCAGAATCACCGGTTGAAGCATCCAGGCCGAGTTGGAGCTCCCGTGGTCGTCGATCAATGCGCAATGCACTCCTGCGAGCTTGATGGCGGATTTACGGGCCGGGCTATCGATCGCCGAATTCGTCCATGATGGATGCACCGAGATCCTTTCTCCGGCCGAAAGCTGCCAGCGGTATTCCCGATCGTGCCGGTCCGGCGTGGTGGCTTCCCGGAATCGAGGCACAATCGCAAGCGCGGATGCGCTCCAACGGTTTCCGGGAGGTCTACAGGCCGATGGCAGTCGAGTGGAACTGCAACACGAAACTGCAGTGAAGCTTGTTGGCATTCCTTGCGTGGCTGGTGGAATGAACGTCTGGGCCGACGGAACGGCGGCATGTGCCGTTTGGGCCGGAGGCCCATGCCGGAGAGCTTGCAGGATGCGTTCCACGTTAGGCGGTGGCGGCTGCAGCTGAAGCCGGATTCGACGGTATCCCCGTGCCGCTGTATGCAATTCATGCGTGAAAAGGGTGGTTCAGTTGCCTGGCCGGCTACCTTTGGTCCTGACGGCCGGACGGCGCTATGGCAACGCTCGCTGGCAAGAGACCAAAGCCGATTCGAGGAGATGCGTTTAGGGCGAATCCCGTGCGAAGACCTTAGGCCGTTTTTGCAGTTCTGCCTTCACTCAGGGGAACGAGGAAGCGACAATGTGAACCGGGCGAATGGATCAGCCTGGCAGCCGTTTCAGGAACTCCTCGAATTCGATTTCAGACATCGTGGCGATCTCGCCGCTGGACGGGTAGCTGGAGTCAATTGCAGCGGTCCTGAATGCCGCAAGCGCTTCTCGGCGTTCATTCCTTGTCGCCTCATTCAGTGCATGAACGTTCCCGAACGCGCGGGCGTGCCGGGGTCTCTCGGGATGCTCGCCGCAGATGTCGCTCTGGAACAGATAGATTATGTCCGCTCCGGATCCGGAGCCAAGCGATGACGTAACAAGGAGGGTTCGCTTGGTGATTTCCGCCATTGCCTGATGACAGATTACTTCCGCCTCAACGGAAAACGCGCCGGCGTCTTCCATCCGGCGGAAATCATTCCAGAGTTCCAGGGCTTCCTGCGCTGTCTTTCCCACCGCTCGAAGACCGCCGCGCCAGGTTGATCTTCGTGGAACGAGGCCGAGATGGCACATTACAGGAATTCCTTCACGCGCCAGCAGCTCGACGATATGTGGGCCACGCGCGGTGTACACGCTGTCAGCCCCATCTTTCATTGCCCTGAACGCTGCCTTCAGAACATTTGCTTCGGTCGGATAGTCCGGCAGGCCAAGGGCGGCGGTGAAAAACATCTGAGGGGCTCCCTGCCGCACCGCCACGGTATTCTGCGCGTTTCCCATGATCAGGTCTATTCCTGCGTCCGCGGCGGCCGATGCCTCTTCAGCGCTGTTGGCCGTAGTCTGTGTGAGCTTTCTCACACCCTTGACGGCGCGAAGATCCGCCGCCGTGTAGTTTCTCTCTTGGGGACGCGCGTCCCAGTCATAGATTCGTTTCATTCCTTGCCTCTGGAAACAGTCATCTGTTTTCATTCACGGATTCCGGCCGAGAGTATTTCGGAACAAAATTGGCTGCGTGATTCGGAGTTCCGCGTCTGCTCTGCCTCGGCGCAGTTTGCCGGCAGATTCCTGAAGCCGCACAAGTTCATATTCCATTGTATAATATGGCAACATCGCCGTTGGGAAGAGCGGTGCCTTCAAAGCCGCTGATTTGGCGGACTTCGTAGTATTTTCGATTCGGACGCACGCAAACTGGCTGTGCTGAGCGAGGTCGTGTCCAAGCCGTCGACTGAGCGTGACCTGCTCGCTGGATCACCATGAGCGAAATTCCCCCGTTCCGAGAAGAGCCAAGCGTTGCACTTCGAAATGGAAGTCAGAGCGGAAGGCACGACATGTATTCGGTTGCGGCATTGCGACTGGACATTCAAAAGTTCAAGCCGGAAGCCGTCCAAATGTCTGCCGAAAGACCCTCAGGGCTGCGTTGACCGCAATGTGTCCGTATATATGCTTCCATTCAGTTACTGACCGCTGGCTGGGAGCTCCCTATGAACCTCATTTTCAACCATCCACCCACGGACGAGATGCAGGCGCTCGACGCCGCGCATCATCTGCATCCATTCACCGACGGTGAGAAACTTGCCCACGCTGGTGCACGGGTAATCACACGTGCCAACGGCGTGATCCTGACGGATAGCGACGGCAACGAACTGTTGGATGCAATGGCTGGTTTATGGTGCGTAAACATCGGCTATGGGCGGGACGAACTCGCCGAGGCCGCGAGAGCCCAAATGCGCCAGCTTCCCTATTACAACACATTCTTTCACACTACGCACATGCCAGCGGTTTCGCTTTCCGCGCGGCTGGCGGACCTCGCTCCGGGCGACCTTGATCATTTCTTCTTTGCATCATCGGGTTCAGAGGCGAATGATACCAACATTCGATTGGTGCGGCACTATTGGGCCGCAAAGGGAAAACCGGAAAAGCAGGTGATCATCAGCAGGGAAAACGCCTATCACGGCTCGTCTGTGGGTTCAGCGAGTCTGGGCGGCATGGCGCAGATGCACGCACAGGGTGGTCTGCCAATTCCGGGAGTCGCACATATCTCTGAACCTAACTGGTTCGCATTGGGAGGTGATCTGGATCCGGACGAGTTCGGCATCAGATGCGCAATGGAACTGGAACAGAAGATCGTTGAATTCGGAGAGGACAAGGTGGCGGCATTCATTGCGGAGCCCGTGCAGGGCGCCGGAGGTGTCATCATTCCGCCGAAGACATATTGGCCGGAGATCCAGCGGATCTGCGACCGATATGAAATTCTGCTGATCGCAGATGAAGTGATCTGCGGTTTTGGCAGGACCGGAGAATGGTTCGGTTGCCAGACGATGGGGATCCGTCCGCAGATAATGACCATCGCGAAAGGTGTGACCAGCGGTTACCTGCCGCTTGGCGGATCGATCGTGTCGGCGGAAGTGGCAGATGTTCTGAACGGTGCCGGAGAGTTTTTCCATGGCTATACATACAGCGGTCACCCAGTGGCATGCGCGGTTGCGCTTGAAAATCTCCGGATCATTGAAGAGGAGCGACTCATTGAGCATGTGCGGGACGTAGCGGCGCCTTATCTTTCCGAGAAGTGGGCCGGTTTGGCCGAGCATCCGATGGTCGGCGAGGCCTGTAGCCTTGGCTTGATGGCGAGCCTTGCATTGACGCCGGACAAGGCGAAGCGCGCTGCGTTCGACGCACCTAAGGGAACGGTCGGGCTGCGGTGCCGCGAAGCCTCGTTCGCCGGTGGGCTCGTGATGAGGCATGTGGGTGACCGGATGGTGATTTCTCCACCGCTGATAATAACACCGGCGGAAATTGACGTCCTGGTCGAACGGGCATGGGCAGCGATAGATTCGGCTTATGGCTGGGCTAAAGAGGAAGGCTTGATCTAGGGTGAGTAAGGCTCCGGCGAAGGCGGACTCGTGGCGCCCTTCGCTGGGACGCAGCTGAGCGGCGGAAGGAGCCTCGCGGGCGGCTGCGTCCTGCCGGGGATCCGTCTGCCGAGGTAGCGGGTCGCGTCCGGGCTGCGGACGGATTTCTGAAACAGTGGACTGCTCCGTATAGGGATGGCCAAACGAGTGCGTGGCCGCATCGCTGGAGGCCGAAGCGGGACAAAGGGATCCGCCTTTGCCCGCCATGGCGGAACCGAGGCGAAATATGTCCGAGGCGGAAACACGTCCCACATTGTCGTGAAAGCAAGTCGAACTCTGCGTGCAGGGTCGGCCTCGGCAGCCTCAACGTTCAGGCAAACAATACGTTCTGTTCAGGAAACATCCGCCCTGTACATGCGATGGTTCCAGCGGATGAAATCTACCAAGCCGCTCTCGGTCTATGTGCTGAAACTGAAGGTCGGCATTTCCAGCATCGAATTGGCTTCAGTCAGTTCATTCCTGACATGCGCCCGGAATCTGCCAGTCCGCCCATCCCTGCAGTGTGGCCGGAATCCATGAGTTCTGCCGAAAGGATCAGTTTGAACCGCCCGACCTGAATTTCGGCCAAGCGCGTAACTTGCTGGAAACTCTACAATCGCATCCGTTTGGTCTTCAATTCTATTTCAGCGGACCGATCATCATGACCATCTGACGGCCTTCCATCTTCGGCATGTTCTCGACCTTGCCGATTTCATGGATGTCGGCCGCAACGCGTTTCAGCAGTTCCAGGCCCAGTTCCTGATGCGCCATCTCGCGACCGCGAAAGCGCAGCGTCACCTTCACCTTGTCGCCGTTGCCCAGAAAACGAAACACGTTCCGCATCTTGATCCCATAATCATGGGTGTCGGTATTTGGGCGGAACTTGACCTCCTTGACCTCGAATGTCTTCTGCTTCTTCCGCGCCTCAGAATCGCGTTTCTGCTGGTCGTACTTGTACTTGCCGAAGTCCATGATCTTGCAGACCGGTGGACTGGCATTGGGTGATATCTCTACAAGATCAAGCCCCGACTGTTCGGCCAATGCAAGTCCGCGACTTGGCGGAACGAGGCCCACATTTTCTCCATCGGGACCGATCAGGCGTATTTCGGAAGCCTTGATTCGATCATTGACACGCGGTCCGGTATCACGAACAGGTGGCGCATGGTGCGGTCTGCGAGCTATGGCTGTGTTCCTTTCATTGTTTCACTCCATTTGATGGCGCGAACGCTACGGGCACTGAGCGGCTTATTCAACCCGATTCTCGGATGCGCGGCACCCGCAGCGAAGTCGCATGATTTTGTGTCCTGAATGCCACATCCCGTGATGCCCGGCAAAATACCGGTCCATCCCGCCCTCAACCGAACCGTCCGCAGATCATGCGGCCACCAAGGCTCATCCCACAAACGCCTTCTCGACCACGTATTCGGCAGGAGCGGCATTCGCGCCTTCCCGCAGCCCGAATCCCTCGAGAATCTCTTTCATTTCCGTATTCAGGCTCATTGAGCCACAGACCATCGCACGGTCAGTCGCCGCATCGATTCCGTCAATGCCGAGATCTTCGAATAGCGAGCCGTTCCGCAGCAGCGAAGTAATCCGACCCATCTTGGGGCTGCTCTCGCGGGTTGTCGTAGGATAGTAGGTCAGTTTCTCGGAGAATCCCTCGCCCAGAAGCTCCTGAAGCAGGTCATCGCCGCGGATGCTCTCCACTAAGTCGGCGCCGTATTTCAGCTCCGCGACTCTGCGGCAGGTATGGGTCAGTATGATCTGCTCATAATCGTCGTATGTCTGCGGCTCACGAAGCAGGGACGCGAATGGGGCAATGCCGGTTCCTGAGGCGAAAAACCAGAGCCGCTTTCCCGGAAGAAGCGCGTCGTGAACAAGCGTACCTACAGGTTTGGGTCGAAGGATTATCGAGTTTCCCGGCTTGATATGCTGCAGCTTTGAGGTCAACGGTCCATTCTGGACCTTGATTGAATAGAACTCCAGTTCGTCATCCCAGGTCGGCGATGCGATAGAGTAGGCTCGTAGAAGCGGTTTCTGCTTGCCGGTCGCCGGATCCGGGTCACCCATCAGCCCGATCATCACAAACTCGCCTGCCCGGAACCGCAGAGAGCGGGGACGCGTGGTGCGGAAGCGGAACAGGCTGTCCGTATAGTGCTGCACGTCCGTCACGGTCTGCGCATCCGGCAGGGCAGGGACTGCTTTTGACGGTTGTCGGGCGATGTTCATATGAATCGTCATGTCCTTACAGGCGCAGCGCGCCGTCCCCATGTAACACTTCGGTTCGTGATCTGTAAGCTCAGGCGCAGGCTTTCAGCCGCGACTGATAGTCGTTGGCGCGCCAGTCCGCACGACGCAGCCACTGCGCCTCAGGTTGGCGCACTGCAAGTTCGTCAGAGATCTCCACCTCGTCAAAGCCGACGCGCCGGGCCATGGAATACTGGTCCGCAATGACATGGCCATGCGCACGGAGCCGACCGCCGTACCCCATGAGACGCAGACGCCTTGCGATAGTGAATCCCCGTCCGTCGGAAAAACTGGGGAATTCCACGCGGATCATCTCTGCCTTTCCGATCGCTGCTCTGCATTCAGCCGGATCGGCATCAGGCGGCATATCCAGAATGTCACCGTTCCAGTCTTCTGCTTCGAAACCCGTGTCCCTGACGATCACGCTCATTCCCTTCTCCCATTAACAGGGTGGCTTTTCTGCAGCCGCGGCAAATCCACACGATTCCATTTCAAGGCTGGCCACCGGACAGGCCGGGAGCATTCACAAAATGAATGCCGCATTCAGTTTTGGTCTGGCCGCGCCAGCGGCCGGCGCGGACACCCTCTTCCAAGCCCACCGCATCCGTGCAGGGCAGGCAGCCTATTGAAGGATATCCTCTGGTGGCAAGTGGGTGTCGTGGAAGGCCGTTGCTGTCGATGTAGTCTTGCACGTTCTGCTGGTTCCAGTAAGCCAGTGGATTGATCTTGATCCGCAGGCCGTTTTCGCATTCGAAATGTTCCAGTTCCAGCCGGGTCCCTCCCTGATACCGCTTTCGGCCGGTGATCCATGCGTCAAACGGCTGAAGCGCGGCCTGCAGTGGTTCGGTTTTGCGCAGCCTGCAGCAGGCGTCCGGGTCAAACAGGTGGAGGATTCCATCTGGATCCCTTAGGAAAGTCTGTTCGCGGTCGGGATGGATCGTCCGCACATCCGCAAGCCGAAGCTGCTCGCATAATTCGCGCTGGTAAACGAGGGTTTCGGGAAAGTGCATTCCGGTGTCGATGAAAAGGACAGGTGTGGTACGGTCCAGGATCGAGACCATGTGAAGAAGCACTACGGACTCAGCGCCGAATGAACTTACAAGCGCTGTGTGGCCCACGAGCGGGTCAGAAAGCGCGTGCTCAACCACGGAAACCGCACTGTGGTGGCGGAAGCGGCGATTGAGTTTCGTCGTGCGCTCGGCAACCGTGGCGGGAGGAGATTCAAGCGGCACGGGCACGCTCCTCGCCATACAGCGCTGTTTTGAACGGCGCGAGGCCTACCCGTCGGTAGGTCTGCAGGAAGGTCTCGTCCGCGGACTCCCTCAGGTCGAGATAGGCGAACACAAGACGCTCCACCGCAGGTACGATCTGGTCGCTGGAAAATCCCGGTCCGGCACGTTCTCCGATCACAGCATCTTCAGTTCCGTCGCCTCCCAGCGTGATCTGGTAATTCTCCACGCCGGCGCGGTCGAGGCCGAGTATTCCGATATGGCCGACATGGTGGTGCCCGCAGGCGTTGATGCAGCCCGATATCTTGATTTTGAGCGGACCTATGTCGTGCTCAAGCTTCAGTTCGTCAAAGCGGCTGGCGATCCATTGAGCGACAGGAATTGAACGCGCGGTCGCTAGTGCGCAATAGTCCATGCCAGGGCAGGCAATGATGTCCGAAACAAGTCCGACATTTGCAGTCGCCAGCCCGGCGTCCTTTAGCCGGTGGTGGATTTCCGGCAGGAGCGATTTGTGGACATGTGGCAGGATGATGTTCTGCTCGTGGCTGACGCGGAGCTCGCCATATCCGCATTCATCGGCGATATCCGCCAGAATGCGCATCTGCGAGGCGGTGGCGTCGCCTGGGGTCGCTCCGTGGGATTTGAGCGAAACCGTCACAATCGCATGATCGGGATCCCTGTGCTTCGCAAGGTTTGTGTCCGTCCACGCACGGAACACAGGATCGCTGAACCTCGCGGCCTCAAATTGCGTGACAGGAGCTTGCGTTAAAGCTGGCGTTGCGAACTGGGCCGTGATGCCAGCGAGCAGTTTCTGATCGACTCCGGAAAACAGCGGGCGCAGTTCGGTGAAACGCTTCTCGACAAGCTCGCGGACCCTGCCGAGTCCTTCTTCGTGAACGGCGATCTTGATACGCGCCTTGTACTTGTTGTCACGGCGTCCGAGCAGGTTATAGGTGCTGACTATCGCCTCCACATAAGGCAGAAGATCGGCTTTCGGCAGAAACTCGCGGATCACCTTGCCGATCATGGGCGTTCGGCCCAGACCTCCGCCGACAATGACCTGGAATCCGGTTTCCCCGCCGCGGCGGACGATGCGAAGCCCGATGTCATGCGCTTTGGTGACCGCCCGGTCCGCCGTGGCCCCGGTCACCGCAATCTTGAATTTGCGCGGGAGGAACTGGAACTCCGGGTGATCGGTGGACCACTGCCGAAGAAGCTCGGCATAGGGCCTCGGATCCTCGAGCTCATCAGCTGCCGCGCCCGCGAAATGGTCGGCGGTTACGTTGCGGATCGTGTTTCCCGATGTCTGGACAGCGTGCATTCCGACATCGGCCAGGGCGCTCAGCATGTCAGGCACGTCGCGCAGCTTCGGCCAGTTGAACTGAATGTTCTGTCGTGTCGTGAAATGGCCGTAGCCTCTGTCCCAGCGTTCGGCGATCATCGCCAACTGCCGCATCTGCACCGCGCTCAGCGTTCCGTAGGGAATTGCGACACGCAGCATGTAGGCGTGAAGCTGCAGGTACACGCCGTTCATCAGGCGCAGCGGCTTGAACTCGTCTTCGGTCAGGGAACCGTCGATTCGGCGCTCGACCTGCGCGCGGAACTGGTCGACGCGCTCGCGCACGAAGGCTTCATCAAATTCATTGTATCGATACATCAGTTCAGCTCTACCTGCTTGCCATGTCTGTAGTTGGAAGGCCCTCTTGTCCGGAGGGATTCCCGGAAGTGCACAGGAGTCGGCCCGCCAGACGTTGAGGCGGCGTCAGCGAGGTACGGTCCGACGACTTCGTCGGAGCGCCGTTCCGCATCGAGAAGGCGAATCTGTGCATGAGCCTCATCCTCGATCAGTTCGGCTTCGCAGTGATGCCGGGTCCAGAGGTCGTCGGCGGTCAGGTAAACAACGTCACCCTCCAAAAGGGCGTTCGCTGTAATGACTTTCGGAGTGAAGATCCGTGGCATGGCCGCTATCTCCTGTTCCTGTTCGGTTCCGGACAGGCGCATATGCGCTCTCATGGTCAAATATAGGAAAATTTCCTACAGAATTGCCATTGCTTACCAAAGAAAAGAAAGTATTCTCCAAAAATACGAATCAACAGGAACATTTGTTTCGATCATGAAAGGAAGCGCAGATGGCAGTCCGTCTGGACGCGATGGATCGGAAAATCCTTTCGGCGCTCCAGCGCGACGCTGGCATGTCGCTTGATGGAATCGCTCAGGAAGTGGGGTCGTCAAAAACCCCGGTCTGGAACCGCATCCGCAGGCTGCGAGAGGCGGGAGTGATCCAGCGGCAGACAGTCATCCTCGATGCCGAGGCTCTGGGTTTCGAAGCATGTTTCTTTGTACTGGTAAGGACGGCTGAGCACGAAGCGGGGTGGCAGGAGCGGTTTCTGGAAGCTGTGAAAGCACGGCCGGAAGTGATGGAAGCGCATCGGCTGGCGGGCGACATAGACTACGTTCTGAAGGTCCGAGTTCCGAATGCGCGGGCTTACGACGCGTTCTACCAGGCTCTGATTTCGGAGGTGAAGATCTACAACGTTACGGCACTGCTTTCGATGGAAGAGATCAAGTCGACGACGATGCTGCCCCTTTGAGGTTCCCGGCGTTGCCGGAATCAGCCAACGTTTCGAATTCCGCGAAAACACGGGTCGCTCCGAGAATCCGGTCAGAGCGGGATGGCAGGCTGTCCGAGGTCAGTTCGGTGCGACAGCCAGGCGCTTCAGGCCGTGGAAATGGTAAAGGTTGGCGTATCGCGCCGGTTCGGCAAGCCTAAGGCGGGGAAGGCGGGCGAAGAGGGTTCTGAACGCGACGCGCAGTTCGAGACGAGCCAGCGGAGCGCCGACGCAGAAATGAATGCCCGCGCCTAGCGCCAATTGCCTGTTGGGCATGCGCCCGGGGTCGAAGCATCCGGGTCGGGAAAACTCGGCGGGATCCCTGTTTGCTGCAGCCAGCAGGCACGCCACTTCGTCTCCGCGCCGGAACCGATGGCCGAACGCTTCGGCGTCATCGTAGGCGAACCGGGTGAACATGTGCAGAGGCGGATCATGCCGCATGATCTCCTCTACCGTGGCTTCGATGGATTCTTCGAACAGCCATGCCGGATCCGGCCCTCGGCTGGCGAGCGCCCTGACGCCGTTGCCCAGCGTATGCACGGTCGCTTCGTGGCCCGCGTTCAGAAGTAGAATGCAGTTCGAGATGAGTTCTTCGGAGGAAAGTCTGTCCCCGGCCTCTTCGCTTGCGATCAGATGTGTGATCAGATCGTCAGAAGGGTTGGAGCGGCGCTCGTCGACATAACTGCGCAGGAAGGCACTGAATTCGCTGGCCGCCAATGCTGCAGCATCCTCAATGCCGCGGTCGCGGCGGGCTTGATACATTGCGACCATGGCGTTCGACCACTTCAGCAGCTGCGGCGCCATTTCCTCCGGAACGCCAAGAAGGCGGGCGATGACAATGACCGGAATCAGGGAACAGTAGGCAGGGAGCAGGTCGAATTCGGTGTCCGGGAAACCGTCGATCAGCCGATTGCACAGCGATTCGATTTCAGGTTCCATCTCATTGATCCGCCGGGATGTGAAGGCCCGCAGGACAAGCCCACGCAGACGGGTATGGCGCGGGGGTTCGGCCTGAATGAGCGAATGGGCCTCAACTGCGTGGAACGGCTCGGTATGGGAAGGCGGGGCGACAGCCATTTCTGAAGGCTCTTCCCGTCCGAAGCGCCGGTCCCGAAGGAAGAAGCCGGTCGCTTCAAAGGTCGTGGTCGCCGGCAGCCCGTAGTCCTCCCAATAGACAAGCGGCCCGAGCTGCCGAGCCCTGTCGTAGAAGGGATAGGGGTTCTGGACGAAGTCCGGATCCGTAGGGGACTGCCGCACATGCGGCAGGTTTCCGGCGCGGTTACCGAGTCTCTCCACCTTTGCGTCTCCAGATGATCCCCATGTTTCAGCCTAGGATTCGCGAGACCGGGCCTCAAAGCGCGGAAGCATGGCCGAAAAGTCCCGCCCGGCGCCATCTTCGTTCTCTACAAAGCTTCGGTAGAGTTCGGTCGCAGCCATGCCCATCGGCGTGTCAGCGCCGGCAGCCGCTGCCGCCAGCTGGCTGAGCCGGAGATCCTTGAGCATCAGGTCTGCTGAGAATCCTGGCCGGTAATCGTTATCGGACGGCGAGTTTGGCCCAATTCCAGGGGCCGGGCAATAGGCGTTCATTGACCAGCTGTAGCCGGAAGACGTGCTGACCACATCGAACATCGCCTTCCTGTCCAAACCCAGCCTGTCTGCTAGGGCAAAAGCCTCGCAGGTAGCGATCATCGTGACTCCCAGGATCATGTTGTTGCAGATCTTCGCTGCCTGGCCGTTGCCCGGGCCACCGCAATGCACGGCCTTCTGGCCCATGATGTCAAAGATCGGCTTTGCTTTTCTGAATGCCAGTTCGCTTCCTCCGGCCATGAACGTAAGCGTTCCCGCAGCCGCTCCGCCTGTACCGCCCGAAACGGGTGCGTCTACGGGCAGCAGTCCGGCCGCTTCCGCATCTGCCGCCACGGCGCGGGCGCTTTCGACATCGACAGTGGAACAGTCGACGAAGCATGTACCTGCACTTGCCGCGGGTATGGCTTCGGCTGCGACAGTGCGCAGGGTCCGGCCATCAGGAAGCATGGTAATGACCGTTTCGGCTCCGATAACCGCTTCGGCAATGCTGACAGCCGCGAAGACGCCGTCTGGCACCGGCGCAACGATGTCGAAGCCCCGGACTTCCAGCCCCGCCGCAGCCAGGTTACCTGCCATGGGGCTGCCCATGTTGCCGAGACCGATGAATGCTATGCTCATGGTGTTTCCTCCAAGGTCAGTTCGGCGTCGCCGAGAGGCGCCAGCATGGCGGACACGTCGCTCCGCGTAACCGATTCCGGACTGTGCTTCCACTTTGGACGGCGGTCCTTGTCGATGATCTGCGCGCGGATTCCCTCGATGAAGTCGCCATATTCAGATGCGCGTGAGGTGAAGCGGTATTCCTGCCTCAGCGCATTTTGGATCGTAGGGGCCGTGCGCACGCGGTTCAGGAGCTCCAATGCACACGCCATGGAAAGCGGCGAGTTACGGCTCATGGCCTTCGCGGCGCCGGTGGCGATGCAACAGGCCGACGCATTCACGCGATCGAGAATCCCGGCTAGAGAGATCTCCGAGAACAAGCTGTCAATCTCCGATTGCGTAGCAGCCAGCGGTGTTTCAGGCGCTGGACATGCTGCGGATTCGATCGCGGCCAGATCATTGGAGTCTTCGAGATCCGAGACTAGGGATGGCCATGAGTCCTCAGGAATGTAGAGGTCAGCGAATCCGGCGCGGATCGCATCGCCCGGACCCATCCGCGCCGAGGTGAGCGCAAGGTATTCCCCCATCCGTCCCGGGGCCGTCGCAAGGATCAGCGAGCCGCCAACGTCGGGAATCAGGCCAATGCCGCATTCGGGCATCGCAACCCGGCTGGTGTTTCCAACGATGCGTCGGCTGGCGTGACAGCCCAGTCCAACGCCTCCACCCATTACGAATCCCTGCATGAAACTCACGATGGGCTTTGTGAATTGGGCGAGCTGCGCGTTCAGCCGGTATTCGTCGCGCCAGAATCTGCGTCCGTACTCAAAGTCGCCGCGTCTGCCAGCGCTGTAAAGATCCGCGATATCGCCCCCTGCGCAGAAAGCCTTTTCTCCCTCAGCATCAATGATCACCAGCCCGACGTTTCCGTCAGTTGCCCAATCTTCCAGTGCCGCGCCAATCGCGGGAATCATCTGATGGGTCAGGGCATTCAGCGCTTTGGGGCGGCTGATCGTGATTCGGCCCGCCCGGCCGACAACGCGGATATCGATCCCGCTCATGCCGGCTCGGCCAGCAGGGAGCGGCTGATGATGAGCCGCATGATTTCGTTCGTTCCCTCAAGGATCTGGTGCACACGTATGTCCCGAACGATCTTTTCGATGCCGTAATCCGAAAGGTAACCGTAGCCGCCATGCAGCTGCAGACAGCCGTTCGCGACATCGAACGCGACGTCGGTGACCATGAGTTTCGCCATGGCGCAGAACTTGGTTGCGTCAGACGCCTCCGTGTCCAGTTTCCAGGCGGCCTGCCGCAGGAAGGTCCGCGCCGCCTGCAGCTTGGTTTCGAATTCGGCAAGCCGGAACTGCAGGGCCTGGAACTGATTGAGGTGAGTTCCGAAAGCCTTGCGTTCGGACATGTAGGAAAGTGTTGCATCCAGCGCTGCCTGCGCCGCGCCCAATGCGCCGGCCGAGATGTTCAGGCGTCCTCCGTCGAGACCTGCCATTGCGTAGGTGAATCCCTTGCCTTCCTCCCCGATCAGGTTGTCGGCGGGGATCCGGCAGTCGTCGAACTGCACCTGGGTTGTTGGCTGTGCCCGCCATCCCATTTTCGATTCCAGCGCGCCGAACGAGAGTCCCGGCGTTCCCTGTTCCACAACCAGGGCCGAAATCCCTCCGGATCCCTCGCCACCGGTGCGGCACATGACAAGATAGGCGTCGGAATAACCGCCGCCCGAGATGAATGACTTCACGCCGTTCAGGATGTATCCGTCATTGGTGCGTTCTGCGCGGCTCCTTAGCGCGGCGGCGTCCGAACCGCTGCCGGGTTCGGTAAGGCAGTAGGAGAACACCTTGGTCATTGCGCAGAGATCGGGAAGCCATTTGGCGCGGCAGTCGTCGTCGCCGAACCTGTCGATCATTCCGCCGACCATATTGTGGATGGAGAGAAACGATCCGACCGAAGGGCAGGACATCGCAAGCGCTTCAAAGACCAGCGTTGAGTCCAGCCGGGACAGTCCTGTGCCGCCACAGCCTTCCTCTACATAGAGACCTCCGAATCCGAGTTCCGCCAGCTTTGGCCAAAGCTCCTTGGGAATCGTCTCTTCGGACTCCCATCGGCGGGCGAAGGGTGCGATGTGTTCCTCGCCGAAAGCACGTGCCATTTCGAAGATGGCAGACTGTTCCCCGCTCAGCGCAAAATTCATCCGGGAATCTCCATGGCTGCGGTGCGAACTTCCTGAAGAGGTCTATTTGAGCGGTGGCCGTTGGGCAAGCATGGATGCTTACAGGTCGGCGCTGAACTCCTCTATCAGTGAGATTACGACAGCGGCCATAGCGCGGTCTTTGTCCGCCGTCTTTTCCAGCTCCGCAGCATGAACGGCACGCTGGCGGCTGGCACTGTTTCCCTTGTCTAGAATGTCCCGAGCGGCCTGGACCTCGTTCGGGCAGCCAAGGAAGTCCGCGTCTTCCGCCACGAGCTCAATCAGTTCCTCCAGCAGATTCGGGAATGGTTCGACCTGGCCGCGTCCGAAGTCGATCAGACCTTCGTCCATGCCGTATCGCTGAGCACGCCAGCGGTTCTCTCCCACGAGGAACGCATCGTAATACCGCCACCGCTGGTTCATGGTGCGAAGCCGCCAAAGCATTCTGAGGAGGCATTGGACCAAGGCGGCGATGGAAAGCGCATGTTCCAGCCGCGGAGAGTTGTCGCATATCCTGGTTTCGAGCGTCGGGAAACGGTCAGAGGGGCGGAGATCCCACCAGATCTTGGTCGCGTCTTCGATCGCGCCAGTGGCAATGATGGTATCGACCGAGCGCCGGAACTCCGAGTGGTCGTTGATATGGGGAGGCAGGCCGGTGCGCGGAATGTTGTCGAATATGGTCAGACGGTAACTGGCAAGCCCTGTGTCCTCTCCCTGCCAATACGGAGAGGAGGCGCTGAGCGCCAGCAGATGGGGCAGGAAGTAGGTGAACTGGCTCATCAGGTCGATGCGGAGATCGTTGTTCTCAATTCCGATATGTACATGCATTCCGGAAATCAGAAGGCGGCTCGCCACTGCGGCCAAGTCATGCTGCAAGGCAGTATAGCGCTCGCCTTCCGTGTGATGCTGGTCTTTCCAGCTTGCGGTCGGATGGCAGCTCACTGCCAAAGGGGCCAAGCCGTATCGCCCGGCGATGCGCGCCACGGTGCTGCGCAGCCGTTTGAGGTCTTCACGCGCTTCCGAAATGCCGGCGCAGATTCCGGTGCCGACCTCGACCTGGCAGCGCAGGAATTCCGGTGACACCTGTTTGCCCAGTTCCGCAGCGCAGTCGTCCATCAGCTCCTGCGGGACTTCGACAAGATCCAGCGTATCTTTGTTGACAAGGAGGTATTCCTCCTCAATCCCCATCGTGAAGCTGGGTGACATTACCAAGGTTCCACTCCCTTCGGTTGTTCACTGCACATCGAATCGCAGAGAGATTCCGGATTGGCAAGCGCAGGGGCAGTGTTAGCCGTTCGGAAGTGCGGCCGAATACGCTGGTGGAACGTGAAGGATCGGCTGCATTCGGTGCCTGTGCCGTTGGACAGGGTCAAGTCCGGCTAGCCGCCCGCCCGGACATTGATTCGGAAGGCTCGCACTTGACGTCCGCCCGGCTTGCGCTTTCAGCAGGCACCTTACGCGGCCTTGAATCGCTCAGCCATCGCCGCCCAGAAACGGGATTCCGGGAGACCGGCCATGTCTTCCTACCGGTGCGTTCAATTGAATTCCGCTCCGGCCGGATCCAGTTCCGGCGCTGACGTGGGGTCAGTCCATTGCCCTGAAATGGAACTCGCCGCCTTCCTTAAGGCCGCTCGGCCAGCGCGATGTCACGGTCTTGGTTCTTGTATAGAACCTGATTGCATCAGGTCCGTGCTGGTTAAGGTCGCCGAAGACGGATTTCTTCCAGCCGCCAAAGGTGTGGTAGGCGAGCGGAACCGGAATCGGTACGTTGACGCCGACCATCCCGACATTGACACGGTTTGCGAAGTCGCGGGCAGTGTCGCCGTCCCGGGTAAAAATGGCCGTTCCGTTTCCGTATTCATTGTCCATGGCTATCCCGAGCGCCTCTTCGTAGCTCTGCGCACGGACTGTTGAGAGCACGGGCCCGAAGATCTCCTTGCGGTAGATGTCCATATCGGTGGTGACATGGTCGAAGAGATGCGCACCGACGAAAAAGCCGCTCTCGTATCCCTGCAAAGAGAATCCGCGGCCGTCAACGACCAGCTTTGCGCCCTGAGCTACACCGGATTCAACGAGACCGAGAATGCGCTGCTGCGCTTCCGCCGTCACGACCGGGCCGAAGTCCATGTCTTCACCAGCGGTATAGGGTCCGATCTTAAGGCTTTCGACGCGCGGCACGAGTCTTTCAACCAGGCGGTCGGCTGTCCCGTCACCCACCGGCACGGCTACCGAGACGGCCATGCAGCGTTCGCCGGCAGCGCCATATCCGGCTCCGACCAGTGCATCCGCCGCCTGATCCATATCGGCGTCCGGCATAACGATCATGTGGTTCTTGGCGCCGCCGAAACATTGCACGCGTTTTCCGTTGGCGCATCCCGCGGCATAGATGTACTCAGCGACAGGAGTCGACCCCACGAAGCCGATTGACTGCACCGTGGGGCTTTCGAGCAGTGCGTCGACGGCCTCCCGGTCACCGTTGACGACCTGAAGAATGCCTTTTGGCAGGCCAGCTTCGACAAGCAGGTCGGCCAGCATCAGCGGGACAGACGGGTCACGCTCGGATGGTTTCAGGACGAATGCGTTTCCGCAGACGATTGCGGGGGCGAACATCCACATCGGGATCATGGCGGGAAAGTTGAAGGGCGTGATGCCGCCGCAGACGCCCAATGGCTGGCGCATCGAATACATGTCGATTCCCGGGCCTGCGCTGTCGGTGAACTCTCCCTTCATCAGATGCGGTGCGCCAATGCAGAACTCGACCACCTCAAGACCGCGCTGGACGTCTCCGCGTGCGTCGGGAAGAGTTTTGCCATGCTCGCGGCTCAGCGCCTCGGCAAGACGGTCCATGTCGCGGTTCAGCAGCCGCACGAATTCCATCATGACACGTGCGCGGCGCTGCGGGTTTGTGGCAGCCCATGCGGGCTGGGCTTCCGCCGCTCCGGCAATGGCGGATTGAACCTCGCTTTTGGAGGCGAATGGCACTCTTGCCTGCGCTTCCCCGGTTGCGGGGTTGAAAACGTTGCCAAAACGGCCAGACCCGCCGTTCAAGCGCTCACCGTTCATATAATGGTAAAGGTCCTGCATGGTGACCTCCGCACCTCTCCAGTAATCTGCTCGTTCCCGTCCGGGATCCTCGCGTCCTGCGATGGTCGCCGGATCGGCATTCTAGCCACTCAACGGTCTCGAAGGCAAGGGCTACCGGGCGGGCGACTGCCTGGCGCTGCCGTGGTAGCGTCAAGGAGGGGCGACAAAATGAGCGGAGCGTTTCAGGTCAGCACGCGCAGCGCCGTCTCCGGGGCTTTGTCGAGCACCCGCAGCAGCGCCCACGTCGCGCCGGTCGGGCAGCGCTTCCCCTGTTCCCAGTTGTGGGTTGTCTCGTGGGGAACGTGGATGCGCCGTGCCAGCTCCGTCTGGCTGAGGCCCAACCGACGCCGGATCCCGCTTGTGTATCGCGCCATGTCCTGCAGTGCCTCGGTTTCGTCTTCATGTTTCTGGAGGGCGATGCCAGCTTCAGTGGTCGCGTTCACAACCGCCGGATCGAACCGTCCCTCTGGAAGCGTTGACGGGTCGTTCGGGTCAATCCTGATGCGCGTTGTGTTCATATTCCGCAACGTCCTTCTTGCTTGCGTTGCCGCCGAAATTATGCGGACGGCGTAACCCCGCATGGTGTAGACGACGACGAATGCCCGCCCGTCGATCACACCGATCAGTCGAAAGCGATCCTAGCCATAGTCCCGGCGCGTGTCCGGGAAGACGAGCCGCTGTGGATCGACGAATGCGCGGACGGCGTAGGCGAAGACTGTCCAGCCTGTATAAGGCCTATCCCAACAAAGGCCTATCCCAACAAAGGTTTATCCCAACAAAGGTTCCAGAAGTCCCAAAGGACTCGTTTGCGGATGAACGCCGTCAGCACGCCAGGTCCTGAGCTGCCTGATGCGATTCGGCGGGAAATACCGGTAGAAGGCCGTGCGGCCGACCTCCAGCTGGTCGATGACGGCGCCGACGACGGGATGGTTTCCGGTGTCCCTGAGCATGGCCTCAGCGCACCTGAGGGTCCGTTCGTCCATGCCGTAGGGTGTTCCCGACGGTCAGCTCCCGCTGGAACCCGTCGAAGGCCGCGCTCAAGTGGAAGAACAGCCGCCCCTTGGGCTTGCTTGGTGTCGATGATCCGGGCAAGCGCCCTGAGGGCGATGCCGCGCCCGCCGATGTCAGAAGCGGTCCTGAATACCTAGGTGAGGGAGCGCACCAGCCCGGAAAGCTTCCAGACCACGGGCGTGTCTCCCTAGCGCAGGCCGCCGCCTGTTTCGGCAAGGAGTAGTGTCCCGAGCCACGGCCAGCATGCGGGCTTCATCACGAATCCTGGATTTCGTTTCAACAGACAGGTGCGAACCAGGATGGACTTCCTGTATGAGGGTGTTCGGCAGCTTAGCTTGTCCCTATTGACGGGGACAGCGTTCGTCTGCCCGGAATGCCTTCGCAACCGCGATTCAGGTCGTTGGAGAGAAGTGCGACCGATGCAGCTCGACGGCTTGACACAACCGGGGCAAAAGGAAATGCTGGTGTCACACTGACTGTTCGGTACGGGAGCGAAGACGATGCTTGTTCATCAGATTCTCAGATCCAAAGCCAACGATGGCGTCATCTTCATAGAGCCGGAATCAAGCGTGAACGCGGCGGTGGAACTGCTGTCCGGCAAACGAATCGGCGCAGTGATTGTGTCCAGCGACGGAACAGTGCCTCTGGGGATTCTCTCAGAACGCGACATCGTACGCGAACTTGGACGGCGTGGCACGGCTTGCCTGCAGGACACCGTCGATGTGCTGATGACAAAGGAACTGATAAGTTGCGCACGCGACAGCACTGCGGATGAGGTGCTGTCAATCATGACCGAAAAACGGTTCCGCCATATGCCGGTGATGGAAGGCAGCGAAATGGTGGGGCTCATTTCCATCGGCGATGTGGTGAAGGCGCGCCTCTCCGAACTTTCGATGGAAAAGGAAGCGCTGCAGGGCATGATCATGGGGCACTGAAAATTCGATCGACAGGTTCCGGTCCGGCGTTCAGGAAAGGACGAACTGACGCAGGGCCGGGACAGTTCGCCGCCAGACCGGTATTGCAATGGAAGCGGGCTGGCGGAAACAATCTCAGCCAAAAACCGCAAAGACAGTTCGGCTGCGAATTAGCGAAGCCGATGGGAGAGACCAATGCGAACCGGACTATATGCCGGAACCTTCGATCCGCTGACGCTGGGACATCTCGACATAATCGGGAGGGCCTGCCAGCTGTTTGACCGCCTTGTTGTTGGAGTGTCGATCAACCGCGACAAATCGCCCCTGTTCAGCCTCGAAGAACGTGTTGCGATGGTTCAGAATGAATGCGTCGGTCTGGCCGGAGATACCGAGGTCGTCGTTCATCCGTTCGAGAATCTCCTCGTCGACTGTGCCCGTGATACCGGTGCGACAGTGATTGTCCGAGGACTCAGAGCGGTGGCGGACTTCGAGTATGAATACCAGATGGTAGGAATGAACCGCATGATGGACGATGCCATTGAGACGGTATTTCTCATGGCTGACGTGAAATACCAGTCGATCGCATCAAAGCTGGTAAAGGAAATCGCCCGCATGGGCGGAGACGTTTCCAAGTTCGTGACCCCAGCGGTGAAGAGCGAACTTGCCCACAAACTCGGCTGATCGAACGGCGATTCAAATCGGCGATTCCGGTCCTATGATCCAGTAGGCCGCTGATCCCGACCAGTCAGTTTTGAACAGCCCCATTCGCTCAGGCCAGCCGCCCCAACGCTGCGGCAGTGTCGCTCATCCTGTTCGAAAACCCCCATTCATTGTCATACCAGCTAAGCACACGGCACAGAGTGCCTTCCATGACTTTTGTCTGGTCGGTATGGAAGACTGACGAATGCGGATCATGGTTGAGGTCCACCGACACCAGCTTCTCGTCGGTGTAGCCTAGTATGCCCTGAAGCTGTCCGTCAGCGGCTGATCGGATAGCGTTGTTGATTTCTTCGGCCGTCGTCGTCCTCGCCGCTTCGAACGTAAGGTCAACGACCGAGACATTTGGGGTCGGAACCCGGATAGCGACCCCGTCAAGCTTTCCCTCAAGCTCGGGCAATACCAGCGAAACCGCCTTGGCCGCACCGGTTGAGGTCGGAATCATTGACATTGCCGCCGCCCGTGCCCGGTAGAGGTCCTTGTGCATCGTGTCCAGCGCTGGCTGGTCGCCGGTATAGCTGTGTATCGTCGTCATGAATCCTTTCACGATGCCGATGGAGTCATTCAGAACTTTGGCCACCGGGGCGAGGCAGTTCGTTGTGCAGGACGCATTGGACACGATTATGTCTTCAGCAGTCAGAACGTTGTCGTTCACGCCGTAAACGATGGTCTTGTCCGCGTCTTTGCCCGGTGCGGAAATCAGCACGCGGGACGATCCGTTGTCGAGATGGGCCTGGCACGCTTCTCTGGATGCAAAGATTCCGGTGCACTCCATGACCACGTCGACATCTTGCCAGGGAAGGTCAGCGGGATTGCGCATGGCGGTCACTCGGATCGGGCCCCGTCCTGCGTCGATCGTGTCCCCGGTCGCCCGCACCTCAGACGGAAACCTGCCGTGAACGCTGTCGTAGCGCAGGAGATGTGCGTTGGTCTCGGCTGGCGCCAGATCGTTTATCGCCACCACCTCCACGTCCTTGCGCCCCGATTCAATGATCGCGCGCAGAACGTTTCTACCGATGCGCCCAAATCCGTTGATTGCGACCTTGACAGCCATTTGCCTGTCTCCTTGCTAGATGTGCCTGCTGCAGGATGTGTTCAGTCGGATTGCTCTAACCGAGCAGTTCCTTAACTTTCCGCGCCGCAGCCTTGGCTGTTACGCCGAACTTCTCGAACAGGACGTCGCAGGGAGCCGATGCTCCGAATCCCGACATTCCAATGAAGCCCGACCGAGCTTCACGTCCGCGCTCGCCCAGCAGCCAGCGGTCCCAGCCATGCCGGACCCCGGCTTCGATGGCTACCCGCACGGGCCCGCTGGGAAGGACGCGCCTGCGGTAGCTTTCGTCCTGTTCCTCGAACAGTTCCCATGACGGCATCGACACAACGCGAACGCCAATTCCCTCCGCCTGCAGCATTTCGCGCGAATCCATTGCGACTGAAACTTCCGAGCCGGTGGCAATCAGGATTGCCTGCCGTCTGCCCTCGGCTTCAGCGAGGACATAGGCACCCTGCGCGGTCATGTTCCTTGTCCTGTGTTCGGTCCGGACGGTTGGCAGTCCCTGGCGTGTGAGCGAAAGTACCGTTGGCCGGCCCGACTGGCTGAGCGCCGTTTCCCACGCTTCCGCGGTTTCGACCGCGTCGGCAGGGCGGATCACAACCATGTTCGGTGTGGCGCGGAGCATGGAAAGGTGCTCGACGGGCTGGTGGGTCGGGCCGTCCTCACCCAGACCAATTGAGTCATGCGTCATTACGTAGATTGGCGCGACCCCCATCAATGCAGAGAGGCGCATTGCTGCGCGGGCATAGTCGGTGAAGACCATGAATGTCCCGCCGTAGGGCTTTACGCCACCGTGCAGCGCCATGCCGTTCATTACGGCGGCCATTCCATGTTCGCGGATACCGTAGTGAATGTAGCGGCCCTTTCGAAACTCCGGCGTATGCACCCCAAGGTCTGGTGTCTTGGTATTGTTGGAACCTGTCAGGTCGGCTGAACCGCCCACGGTTTCGCTCATGATCGGGTTGATGACCCCAAGCGCCCGTTCGCTTGCGGAGCGGGTCGCGAGCTTCGGCGCGGTATCGGATAGAGTGGCCTTGAGGCGTCGGATCGCGGGCGAAAGTTTACCGGATACCCCGCCTGCCTGTTCCATGCGGAACTGGGCTTGGCGTCGTTCGGAAAGCGCTGCAAACCTCTGTTCCCACGCGTGGCGCTCTTCGGTTCCTCGTCGTCCGATTTCTTCCCACTGTGCCTTGATCCCGGCAGGGACGGTGAACGCTTCCTGGTCCCAGCCGTAGTTCCTTTTGGCTTCGGCGTTCTGGTCGGCGTCGGTGAGCGCGCCGTGACCTTTCGCCGTGTCCTGCGCGGCATGGCCCAGCGCGATATGGGTGCGGCAGGCAATCATCGAGGGCCTGTCGCTGGTCTTGGCCGCGGAGATTGCGCTGTCAATGGCTTTAGGGTCGTGTCCGTCGATCTCCTGCACATGCCAGCCGGATGCCTCGAAACGGGATATCTGGTCGGTAATGTCTGCCAGGCCGACATGGCCGTCTATGGTGATGCTGTTGTCGTCCCAGAATACAGTCAGGCGACCGAGCTTCTGCCGTCCAGCGAGGGTGATCGCTTCCTGGCTGACCCCTTCCATCAGGCAGCCGTCACCTGCGATTGCGTAGGTGCGGTGATCCACTACCTTCCGGCCATACCGGGCGCGAAGCACCTCTTCGGCAAGCGCGAATCCCACCGAATTCGCGAGTCCTTGGCCAAGCGGACCGGTGGTCGTCTCGATTCCGGCAGCATGTCCATATTCCGGATGGCCCGCGGTTGCCGAGTTCCATTGGCGGAAATTCCTGATCTGATCGAGCGTCATGTCCTCGTAGCCAGTCAGGTGCAGCAGTGAATACAGCAGCATAGAGCCATGGCCGGCGCTGAGAATGAACCGGTCCCGGTCGGGCCAGTCAGGCATTGAGGCATCGAACTTGAGGTGCTTTTCGAACAGCACAGTGGCGACGTCGGCCATGCCGATGGGCATGCCGGTATGTCCTGACTTGGCAGCGGCAACCGCATCGATGGCAAGCGCCCGTATCGCGGCTGACTTCATCCAGTGATCTGGATGTTTTTCTTTGAGGATGGATAGCTCCACGGAGGGGATCCTTCGGCCTGAATATATACGTCCTGCGGGTGATAGCAGTGTGGAAGGGAAGTGCAAGAGAGTGGAGGGAACGCTCCCGCGGGACCGCAGCCAAGAAATGAGGTCCGTCGACGTCCGGCCTGGCATGCAGATCCGGAATGCATCCGAAGGATTTCGGCGCCCAACACCTTTTGCGGAACGAGGAAAAGACAGGGCAGAATTCAAAGGATGTTCTGTCCGGATCCCGCCACGTCAGCGCGTAAGGCTCCTGCCGCCGGTTCCGAATCGGTTGCCTCGCTTGTCGATCCCTTAAGCCGCATAGACCGGTTTCGCCACCGGAAGTGCGAAAATTCCGGAAGAGGCTTCCAGTTTCCTGTCATAAATATTTGTTATAGTTATGAATTTTTTACGCTTTGAATCCGGAACACACATATGGGCTGCGAGACAGCAGGAGCTTGCGGCGTTGCTGATCGCCATCGGCTCCACCGGTCGTCGGTTTCGAATAGGTGCCTGCCGTAGATTCCATGCGCGGCATCCTGCTTCGTGCAGAAGCATGGAAAGGCTGGTCGCTCCTGCCCGCCGCGCCATTGCGCACAGAAAGGTCGCCTGTCCCGGTCGACCCCACTCCACTACGTCGCGGGAATTGCCAATTCGGCACCTATGCAGTGTGCGCATGGCGATCATGCATGTTGATCCAAAGCGGTTCGCTGCCCATCCCGCAGGCGCGGCGCAAGGGGAGCCATGCCCGTTCTGTCGAACGGCCGAAGAGGTGGGCAATCCTCCACAGTCCGCCATAGGATGTGGATAATACACCCGGATGGTCTATACTCTTCAAGTTCGGCTATTGTGTGGAAGTGCTGTTGCAGCGTATGACTTGGCGTCAGTTAACAGAGACTGGTGCGGACTCGGCTGGGGAATGGTTTATGGACGGAATTGAGGAATTCGAACGGCGCATTGAGCTTGCGCTAGACCGGATTGGTGTGGCGCTGGACGCTGTAAACTCAACCGCCGATGTCTCGGCGACGCGGAAAGCGCTTGCGGCGGAAAAGAAGGCCAATGCCGAACTGGAAGACCGGATCAAATCGCTGGACGAAAAGATAGGCTCGCTGGAAGCGCGTATTGAGGATCTTCAGACGTCTGAACAGGATGCGCGGGGCGAACTGGAAAGGCTGCGCGAGGATGCCGCAAGTGTGGACCATGCGCAGGAACTGAATCGGTCAATGAAGTCGGAGCTGAATCGACTGAGCTCTGTTCGCGAGGCCGACAGGGCCGAGCTCGACGGAATTCTGGGCGAACTCAAGAAGCTTCTGGAGGTGAAAGCCAGTGCCTGATCTGTCCATCGATGTATGCGGGCGGGAATTCCGGATTTCCTGCGGGGAGGGCGAGGAACAGCACCTGCTGGCCGCAGCGGCGTTGCTCGATGCGGAATCGAAAGCGCTCTTGAAGCGGGATGAACGCCTGACCGAACAAAAAATGCTTCTCATGGCGGGCCTGGTGCTTGCCGACCGCACGACAGGCCTTCAGCGTGACCTGCGTTTCGAGAGGGAGAAGGTGAAGCAGCTCCAAAAGGAAGTCGCGGAGTGCAAGGAAGCGCGTGTGCCAGCGTCGGCAGTTTCCCAGTCGATTCTGGACAGTCTTTCCAAAGCTGCGGAACGGGCGGAAGTTCTGGCGGTAAAGGCTGAGGAGAGAGCGGTGCCTTAGGTCAGGGCGCTTCCGGGCGAGCGAGGCCGTCCAATCATGGACCGCCGTCAAGGCTCGATTCGCTGCCGGGCGTTGCCAGTTCATGCGACCCCAGGCAATCCGCATCTCGCCAGCGTGCAGTTGCGGGAATCAGTCTTCCGGAGTGTGCGCAACCGACCCGAAATGCGCTTTTCCGGTAGTAAGGGCGTTCAGATTTCCGACCGCGCCGGAGCGTTCGGCCATTCGACCCGCGACATCTGAGCGTTCACTGCAGGCACTGCCGTTGAACAGCGGCCAAATCGAAACCTGGATTTCAGGCGTTCGCCTCGCGGACTTTTTCAGCGGCGTCCTTGTTGTAGGATACGCCTTTGTCGTCAAAGAGGGTGTCCAGTTCCCCTGACAGCACCATCTCCGTGATGATGTCGCATCCTCCCACGAACTCTCCCTTTACGTAGAGCTGCGGGATCGTTGGCCAGTCGGAATATTCCTTGATCCCTTGCCGAAGGGCGTCATCTGCCAGCACGTTCACGTCGCGGTAATCGACGTTCATATAGTCAAGCACTCCAGCGACCCGGCTGGAAAAGCCGCATTGCGGCAGCGCCTTGGTGCCTTTCATGAACAGCACCACGTCATTGTCCACCACCGTATCCTTGATCTTGATCTGAACCTGCGACATCGATTTACTCCGGTGCTTTTGTTGTCAGGGCCAAGGCGTGAAGCTCGCCTGCGGGTCCATCCATCTTGCCTTTCAGGGCGGCGTAGACCATGCGCTGCTGCTCCACCCGGTTCATGCCGCGAAAGCTCTCGTCGATGACCATGGCGGACATATGTACCCCGTCGTCACCCTGAACCATGATTTCAGCGTCAGGAAACCGCTCCCGCAGTAGAACCTCGATTTCCTGTGCAGACATCGGCATAGCTGTCAATGCTCCCGCTAGCGTTATTCTGGAATTTGAGCGAGAGATAATCTGCCTTAGCCGATTTCGCAAGACCGTTGATTCAAATGGCTCACCGTTGCGGTTCCGCTCCAGGCCGTCAATCGAACACTGTGGAGAAGGTCGTTTGGAACTGGGCTGACAGTTCCTCAAGCGGTGCCGAGCTTGTTCCAAACCGTACGGCGGAGCCGCCAAACCGTCCGGCGCTTGCTATCGGAACCCCCGTGCGTCCGGCGGCGATCATCAGCGCTTCGGCCTGGTCGAAATTGCAGGCCACCAGGTATCGGGCCTGATCTTCGCCAAAGAGCTGCTCCATGTCTCCGCTGTCAAGCACAACGCCTACTCCCGCGGCCTCGGCCAGTTCGAACGCCGCCATGGCCAGTCCACCGTCGGAGAGGTCGGTACAGGCCCGGATCAGCTGATGGTTTTCGCGGATGAACCTGCCATTGCGCAGTTCCGCCGTCAGGTCAACGGGAGGCGCGTCTCCATCTTCCCGGTTGAACGCTTCCGCCAGAAGGGCGGACTGTCCTAGATGGCCGGAAGTATCTCCGATGACCAGCGCGACGTGCCCGTCCCGAACTTCTCCGGATATCAATCGATCGCCGCTGGCGATCAGCCCAACGGCGCCAATCGTCGGCGTCGGCAGAATCGGCTCACCGTCAGTTTCGTTGTAAAGTGAGACGTTGCCGGAAACGATTGGCATGCCTAGGGCGGCGCAGGCAGCTCCGATTCCCTTGATGGCTCCCACCAGCTGCCCCATGATTTCCGGTTTTTCAGGGTTGCCGAAGTTGAGATTGTCCGTTGTCGCAAACGGTTCGGCACCCACAGCGCACAGATTTCGGTAAGCTTCGGCAACGGCCTGCTTACCGCCTTCTTCAGGACAGGCGCGCACATAGCGGGGCGTAACGTCGGACGTGAAGGCAAGCATTTTGCCGCTGCCGTGCACCCTTACGACGGCGGCGCCGAATCCCGGGCCGCGGACAGTGTCAGCCATCACCATGCTGTCATACTGTTCGTAGATCCATCGACGGGAAGCGTGGTTGGGCGATGAGATCAGGGATTTAAGGCCATCGATCGGGTCGATTCTTGGAACTGCGGCCAGCGGCTCTGCTGCGTCTGAAGGCACCCATGGCCGGTCGTATTCCGGGGCGGCGCTGGCCAGGCGTGACAGGGGAATGTCCGCTTGAACTTCGTTTCCAAGCAGGACGACAAAGCGGTCTTCTGGAATGGTTTCGCCAACAATGGCGAAGTCGAGCTCCCACTTCTCGAAGATCTGCCTCGCTTCGGCCTCTCTGTCTGGCCGGAGAACCATCAACATGCGTTCCTGCGACTCCGAAAGCATCATCTCGTAAGCGGTCATGCTTTCATCGCGCTGGGGCACGTCGTCCAGCCGCAGCCTGATGCCAAGCCCGCCCTTATCTCCCATTTCGACAGCGGAACAGGTCAGCCCTGCTGCCCCCATGTCCTGAATCGAGATGACCGCGCCCGTCCGCATCAGTTCCAGACAGGCCTCGAGCAGGCGTTTCTCGGTAAACGGGTCGCCGACCTGAACGGCTGGCCGTTTTTCCTCGATCGTGTCGTCAAATTCCGCCGAGGCCATCGTCGCCCCGCCGACTCCGTCACGTCCGGTGCGTGCGCCGAGATAGACGACAGGCATTCCGACGCCGCTTGCCGCCGAATAGAAAACACTGTCGGCGTTCACGATCCCTGCCGCAAAGGCGTTGACGAGGCAGTTGCCGTTGTAGGACCGGTGGAACCGGACCTCACCGCCGACCGTAGGAACGCCAAAGGAATTCCCGTAGCCTCCGATGCCACCCACGACTCCATTCACCAGCTGGCGGGTCCGCGGGTGTTCGGGATCACCGAACGAGAGCGAATTCATCGCTGCGACCGGCCTTGCGCCCATTGTGAAGACATCACGCAGGATGCCACCGACGCCGGTGGCCGCACCTTGGTAAGGCTCGATGTAGGACGGATGGTTGTGACTCTCCATTTTGAACACGACAGCCTGGCCATCGCCGATGTCGACGACGCCTGCATTCTCGCCAGGCCCGCAGATCACCTGCGGTCCGTCGGTTGGAAGCGTCCGGAGCCATTTTCTGGAAGACTTGTAAGAGCAGTGCTCATTCCACATCGCCGAAAAGATGCCGAGTTCGGTGAATGTTGGCTGACGGCCAAGGACTTCGACAATCCTGCCGAATTCGTCGGGTTTCAAACCGTGGGAGGCAATCAGTTCTTCGGTAATTTCCGGATCGGTCATCATAGGCTCTTGAAGCTACGTGGAGTAACTAGGCCAAGAACCGGGCAGGGGAAAGCCAATGCCGCCATCTTCGCCTTATATACGTGTTGGTGCTGATCCGGCCAACACAATCTCTGGTCTGACAGACAGTGAATTCAGGTGGAATTCGGTTAAACCTCAAATTCACGTCCGGGACCGTCAGGCAGCTACCCGGTAACTGGCGTTTGTCCGCTTCCCTTCCGCCGCCGGTAGGCGATGATCTCTTCCATTACAAAGTCGCGGAACGCCGCGATCCGCTTCGAGTTCCTCAGTTCCTCCGGGTAGGCGAGGAACACTGGGACTTCGTTTGATTCGACATCGTTCAGAACGCGTACGATCTTGGGAAAATCCTCAATTACATAATCCGGCAGCACTCCGATTCCCAGGTTGTTAACAACGCCCTGCAGCACTCCGTAGTAGTTGTTCACTGTAAGGAGCGACTTGGGCCGGTAGGTGAGGAGCATTTCGACAAGGCTTGCCCCTTCGCTCACCTGAAAGCTGGTCGTGTTCTGGCAGATCAACCTGTGCCCGGACAGGTCGACAAGGGATTCGGGCGTGCCGCGCTCCTCCATATAGGCCGGAGTGGCATAAAGGCGCATGCGCACTCCCATCAGGCGACGTCGGATCAGGTCGGCCTGACTCGGTTCCTTCATCCGAATCGCAACATCTGCCTCGCGCATGGGAAGGTCCAGGACGCGCTCTTCCAGCATCAGGTCGATCCTCAGGTCCGGATAGACCGCGTAGAGAGTCGCCAGTCTCGGGGCGAGCCAAAGCGTTCCGAATCCTGTTGTAGTCGTTACCCTGAGTTCGCCGTAAACCTCTTCCTTGCTGTCGCGGATCCGCGCAGTCGCTGTTTCGACGCGGCGTGTCATGGCTTTTACCGCGTCGAACAGCAGTTCGCCCTGCTCGGTGAGGATCAAGCCCCTTGCGTGGCGATGGAACAAGGTGGCATTCAGCGACTCTTCAAGCGCGCTGATCTGTCTCGACACCGCAGACTGGCTGAGATGCAGGATTTCGCCTGCATGGGTCAGGCTTCCCGCATCAGCCACTGCGTGGAAAATTCTTAGCTTGTCCCAGTCCATTTGCCTGATCGTTTATCAGAGTATCTTGGGGCGGGATAGGCGAATCCAGCCTCCTTTCGCATAGGTAGGGCGATGCTCGGGCATTCAAGTGAAGGGCGTGGGATTGAACGACGTTGGTACGGTTTGCCTCAGTTTGAATTTATGGAACTCGCCGCATTTCGCTGACTGTCCCGGTCGCCGACATCGAATCCAGGCGAGGGCAATCGAGCCCGAAGAAATTTGGCTCTGTTGCAAAGTTGGTCGCCGAAGCTGCTGAGGGTGTGGCCTGGTCACGCCTTTTCCCAGATTCCTTGCTGGATCGCGATTTGTTCGAGCTCCGCTCCAAGCAGCTGCATCAGCTCGACCATCATCTCTGGTCCGATCCCGAAGGCACGTTCGACCAAGCGCACTTCGCCCCTGATGCCGGGCTGAAGCTGGAAGGCGCTGGCCTGCTTCTTCCGAAGTGCGTGCATGGCCTTAAAGCCCTTGATCGTGGCGTAAGCCGCCTTCATTGACCTGAAGCCAAGGGTCGGCTTGATCAGGAGCTTGAGCCTGCCATGATCAGCCTCGGCGACGCTGTTGGGGTATTTCACCTGCCTGTGGTCTGTTTCGGAGGGGCATTCGCCCTCTTTCTTCAGCTCGCGAATGGCCCGGCCGTAGCATCCCGCCTTGTCCGTGTTGGTCACGCAGGGCTTCTCCCGCACCTTGCATCCGCGCAGCGCCTTGCCCGGGAACCGCTTGGCGGCGCCGGCATTGCGGGTCTGCGACAGGTGGAAGTCGACGGTGTCGCCACGGCTGTCGACCAAGCGGTACGGACACGCCCGTTTCCCTTTGACCTTGACGTAGGTTTCGTCCACGCGCCAGGATGGCGAACGGCCGTCACGGCGACAGTGCCAGCGCAGGCGCCTTTCGATTTCCTTCGCGTAGGCTTGGACCCGGCGATGGATGGCGGTGTGGTCCACCGCAACGCCGCGCTCTTCCAGCATTTCCTTGAGGTCTCGGTAGCTGATGCCGTATCGGCAGTGCCATCGGACGGCCCGCGGAACGATCTCGCCCCGGAAATGCCGCCACCTGAAGTCTTGGGTCATGGGCGGGTCTCCAATGGCAGAATCCACCGCTGTCTCGCTCACAAGGACAGCTGGGTGCAGCTCTTGCAACAGGGCCAGAAGTTCCTCCGGCGCCTGCAGCGTCCGAAACCCGTAGCGCGGGAGACTGTCCCAGCTGCTATTCGCGAAGGTTTGGATGAAGAGCGCACAATTGTCCCGGCGAAACACCATCGCTCGGGAAACCCAGCAGCCAGCCAAACAGTAAGCAGTACAGGAAGCGGCTCGTCTGTGCTGGTGCCGCCAATCCCAATTTACAAGAACAGGTTCCCTGTGCTGACGATGGACGCTCGCCTGCGCACCGACCTCCACGG
>JAJEAY010000001.1 GCA_022824145.1 Rhodobacter sp.
GGACAGAACCGCGAAATTTACATTGCCCTCGAGAACGTCGAGAGTTGGACTGGCCGAATTTTAGACAACGATCAGGACGCCCCACCAGATAGCCGACTGAAAAGGTTCGAGCCTAACGATGTCTTGCTCGGCAAACTGCGGCCATACCTAGCGAAGGTCGTGCGCCCGAGATACAGCGGGCTTTGCGTCGGTGAATTCCTGGTCCTTCGTCCAAGCGATCTTTCGATGGACAGTGCATTCTTAGAGCAGCTTATGCGTTCAAAGCCGGTGATTGACATGATCGACAGTTCCACGTTTGGCTCTAGGATGCCCCGTGCGAACTGGGATTTCATTGGTTGCTTGGCCGTAGCTCTACCGCCTCTGCCAGAACAAACCGCCATCGCCGAATTCCTTGACCATAACGCCGAAGAGATAGATAGAAACATATCCCTTACTCACAGGCAGATCGCTCTGCTCCGCGAATATCGAACCCGCCTGATCGCGGATGTGGTGACGGGAAAACTGGATGTTCGCGAAGCAGCAGCGCACCTAGCGGAAACTGCGGACAGTCTGGCTGAAGGCGAGGATGAGTTCGACACGGTGGAGGATTGATTTTGGGTTATGGTCTGAGCATAGCTCAAGGAGACTAAGGAATGGATATAACCAACTGGGGTGGATGCCCAGCGGTGGAACGAACGCCAGGGAAGGTCAGCGGGGCTTGGGTGTTTGCCGGCACAAGAATTCCACTGTCCGCTCTGTACGAGAATCTGGCCTGCGGTGCCACGATCAGTGAATTCGTCGAATGGTTCCCCGGTGTCGACGAACAGCAGGTGCGGGCAGTGCTTGAATATGAGGCCAATGCCCTTAAGTCGGCGTTGGCCCATTGAAACTCCTGTTCGACCAAGGAACTCCCGCGCCTTTGCGGACGCACCTGCCGACCCACACTGTAGATACGCTGGCGGAAAGAGGCTGGTCGGACAAGGACAACGGCGCATTGCTTGATCTCGCTGAACGAGAGGGATACGAAATCCTTGTGACGACGGATCAAAACATTCGGCACCAACAGAATCTAGCGGGAACGCACATCGGCATCTTAGTCCTGATGGGCAATGCATGGCCTGCAGTTCGTCTTCGGACAATGGAGATCGGTCAATCGATTGACGAAGTCCGGCCCGGCGAGGTCATCGAAGTTCCAATTCCGGTTCGGAAACGTGGCAACTGACACGTCCGAACGAGGCCTCGAACGCCTGATCTGTACGGCACTTGCAGGCCATCCCTGCGATCCGGAGTCTGCGGGCGGTGCAGCAGGTCCGCCAGCGGAAGACGGTGGCGTGGGATGGAGCGCCGGTCGCAATCGCGACTACGGCCGCGAATTCTGCGTTGATCTCGTTCAACTCACGTCTTTCCTGCAAGAGACTCAGCCGGAAACCGCAGATGCCTTGGCTCTTGATAGGGACAACCCGATCCGGCGCAAGTTCTTGACACGGCTTCAAAATGAGATCTCGAAACGCGGTATAGTCAGCGTTCTGCGTCACGGGCTTAGGCACGGCGCACACGACCTTGCGCTCTTTTTCGGCACGCCGTCACCTGGAAACGACCTGGCGCAGCGACGCTTCCGACAGAACCGCTTCACCGTTACCCGGCAGCTTCGCTACAGCCGCGACGAGACGCAGCGGGCATTGGACATCGCGCTGTTCATAAACGGCCTCCCGGTCATCACATTCGAACTGAAGAACAGTCTCACCAAGCAGACGGTCGATGACGCAGTGGAGCAGTACAGGAGAGACCGTGACCCGCGCGAGAAGCTGTTCGGACTCGGACGCTGTGTCGCGCACTTTGCAGTGGACGAGTGCGAAGCTCGCTTCTGCACCCATCTCCGTGGCGGGGAATCATGGTTCCTTCCTTTCAACCTTGGCTGGAACGACGGCGCTGGCAATCCGCCGAACCCGAATGGCATCAAGACCGATTATCTCTGGCGCAAGGTGCTGACCCGCGAGAGTCTGTCGGACATAATTGAAAACTACGCCCATCTGGTAAATTCACAGGACAAACACGCGGGCAAGAAGCGACGGATGCAGATCTGGCCGCGCTATCATCAGCTTGATGTAGTTCGAAAGCTGCTTGCCGACGCGGCCGAGCACGGCGCCGGCAAACGCTACCTGATCCAGCACTCGGCCGGCAGCGGAAAAAGTAACTCCATCGCTTGGCTGGCGCACCAATTGATCGGGCTTGAGAGAGACGGCACTCAAGTCTTTGATTCGATCATCGTCGTCACCGACCGCCGCATTCTTGACCGCCAGATAAACGATACGATCAAGGAATTCGCCCAGGTCAGCGCAACGGTCGGCCACGCGGAGCACTCGGGCGATTTGCGCCGTTTCATCGACTCGGGAAAGAAGATTATCATTTCGACTGTCCAGAAGTTTCCCTTCATCCTCGACGAGATCAGCCAAGACCAGCGTCGGCGGCGCTTCGCCATTGTGATTGACGAGGCCCATTCCAGCCAAGGTGGACGAACCAGCGCGGCGATGGGGCAGGCACTTTCCGAAACTGCAGGAGAAAATGACGAAGAAACCGCCGAGGACCGAATCAACCAGCTGATGGAATCTCGCAGACTTCTGCACAATGCCAGCTACTTCGCATTCACAGCGACTCCCAAGAACAAGACCCTAGAGATGTTTGGCGAACCCGAGCCGCAGGCAGACGGCACGGTCAGGCATCGCGCCTTTCACAGCTACACGATGAAGCAGGCCATTCAGGAGCGTTTCATCCTCGACGTATTGGAGCATTACACGCCAGTCAGCAGCTACTACAGGCTCACAAAAACCACTGACGATGATCCGGAATTCGACGCGAAAGGAGCGCAGAGAAAACTCAGACGCTACGTCGAGAGCCACGACCACGCGATCCGGCATAAAGCGAAGATAATGGTCGATCACTTTCACGAACAGGCGCTGGCTCGGAACAGGATCGGTGGCGAGGCTCGGGCGATGGTGGTTACCAGCGGCATACAGCGCGCAATCCAATACTATCACGCCATTCGCGAATACCTCGAGACGCGAAAGAGCCAGTTTCAGGCGATTATTGCCTTCTCCGGCGAGCACGAATTCGGTGGAGTGAATGTGAGCGAGGCGTCGCTGAACCGATTTCCGTCGCACGAGATTCCGGAAAAAATTCGGAAGGATCCCTATCGGTTTCTCGTCTGTGCCGACAAGTTCCAGACCGGTTATGACGAACCGCTTCTGCACACGATGTTCGTCGACAAAGTGCTTTCGGGCATAAAGGCGGTACAGACGCTCTCACGCCTCAACCGGTCACACCCCCGGAAACACGATGTTTTTGTGCTGGATTTCCAGAACGACGCCGAAACCATCCGTAACGCCTTCGCTCCTTACTACCGCACAACCGTACTTTCGGAAGAGACGGACCCCAACAAGCTGAATGACCTGCAAGCCGACCTCGACAGAGCGCAGGTGTACTCCATCGAACAGGTGGAAGAGTTCGTCCAAGCGTTCCTCGGCGATGCCGAACGCGACCGGCTAGACCCGATTCTTGACTCCTGCGTGGCAGTTTACTTGCGGGCACTGAACGAGGAAGGACAGATTGCGTTTAAGGGTAAAGCTAAGGGATTTGTGCGTACCTATGCCTTTCTGTCATGCGTCCTGCCCTACTCCGTCGCAGCATGGGAGAAACGCTCGATCTTGCTCAATTTCCTGATCCCGAAGCTGCCTGCGCCTATGGAGGACGATCTGTCTCAGGGCATTCTTGATGCCATCGATATGCACAGCTACCGGGTCGAGAAACAGTCCGAACAAAGGATCACACTGTCAGACGAGGATGCCGACATCAATCCGGTACCCTCCGGTGGAGACGGCCACCGTCCCGAACCAGAGATTGACAGGCTGTCGAACATCCTTAAGGAATTCAATGATCTGTTCGGCGGTATCGCTTGGCAGGACAATGACCGAGTAGAGCAGATGGTCACCGAGATCATCCCGGGTCGTGTCGCAGCCGATACAGCCTTCAGAAATGCCCACCAGCACTCAGATGCAGCCAACGCCCGTATCGAACATGACAGGGCACTGGAACGGGTAATGGTCGCTATGATGAACGACGATACCATGTTGTTCAAACATTTCATGGACAACGATAGCTTCAAGGAATGGCTGACCAACCATATGTTCACATTGGCTTCGGAACAGCTTGAAGCAATGCAGGCCTGAAGCGCTGCGATGACAGCATTTGTTTTTCGCGTAGGCCGAAGGAGGAGGCGCCGCGAGCGGAAGTCGACGCAAAGGCAGCAATACGAACCATTTGTGACGCGGGCCACCGTGATTGGCGCACCATATCCGAAGTCGGCAACTGCTCACAACACCTGCCGAAATTCCTGCAATTCACTTTCGAACGCTGCCCAGCCCGCGAATCGATTGCACAGAATCCTGCCGATTTCAGAATGGGACCGCGAACGGAAGCCGGTCGCGGAATCTGCCGATTACAGCTCCGACATTTCCTGCGGCAACCGGACAGAATTCCTTTGCGTTCACATACACGTCCGGACACTGAGGAGGTGGCTCCTGAACTCCTGAAAACTGTAATTGCCAGGAAACCCAGGAACCGGGCAACCTGCCCCGGTAGCTCCGGACGTGCGGGTGGAGTGTTTTGAACTCTGGCTATGTGCGCCGGATCCAGTCAACTCCTCAACGATGCTCGAATGCAACACATCTGAATCGAGAAACATCTCAGTTTCGAATCAAGTGCGACTCGTGGAATCTGACCAATTTCGGTCAGATCAGATGCCGTAATGGGGCGGCGAATGTCGACGTCGGTTCGGTTGGAAGGTTGCAGGTTGGTGTCGTTTTCCCTGCCACGCACAGCATGCGCTATTCTGGGTGGCGGAAGGCTCCCGAGGGAGCGCTTTCTGAACCAATTGCAACGGAAAGGACGTCTGACCCTGCTGATGTCAGGACCGCATTCCGGTCCATCAGCTGGACGTCGATATCACAGTCTGGCTGGCGACGGACAGACCGGGAACTGGCATTGCTTCGGTACTCCGAGGCCCCGGGACCGATACACACGCCTCACGTTTCCGGGAAGTGGAAACTCGCCGTTCCTAAAGAACGGCTCACAGGCTTCATTCCTCGCACATCCATTTCAAAGCTTCAGCCATCATTGCGCCGAACAGCAGGATTTAGGGACGAAGCAAGGGCTTGACCAGACCTATGGACCACATGATCGGCCCGTCCAACGATCAACGGATCCGGCACGCCGATGACTTTGTCATCCCTTCCAGAGTAATCCAGGCTGGAAAGGAAATGCCGCATGCAGGCCAAACGCGCGCGCTTCTTGTCGTTTGACTTGACGATTGTCCAAGGCGCATCCGCAGTACCTGTATAGAAGAACATCGCCTCTTTGGCCTCTGTATAGGCGTCCCACATTCCGATCGACACTTTGTCGACCGGGCTCAGCTTCCACCGCTTGAGTGGGTCGGTTTCCCGGCTCCTGAAACGCTCGAGCTGCTCGTCCTGGGTTACTGAAAACCAGTATTTGTAAAGCCGGATACCGGATCGGACCAGCATTCGCTCAAATTCCGGTACCTGCCGCATGAATTCCAGGTATTCGTTTGCCGAACAGAATCCCATAACACGCTCGACTCCCGCACGATTGTACCAAGAGCGGTCGTAGAACACCATCTCGCCGCTCGTCGGCAGATGTTCGATATAACGCTGGAAGAACCACTGTCCGCGCTCTTTCTCCGTCGGCTTGTTCAGCGCCACGACGCGCGCCCAGCGCGGATTCAAATGCTCCGTGAACCTCTTGATTGTGCCGCCCTTTCCCGCCGCGTCCCGTCCCTCGAACAAGATGACGAATTTCTGACCGGTTTCCTGCGCCCAGTGCTGAACCTTCAGAAGCTCGACCTGAAGCACCGCCTTCTGGCTTTCGTAATCGCGGCGTGACAGTCGTTCGGAATATGGGTAAGCTCCATACTCGAACGCCTCCCGGATTCCGTCAGGTGTAACAGTGGGAAGGCTTTCTGGCATCCCGCTTTGTTGAGTGGACTTCGGCGGCTTGCCTTCGAACATGGTCAACCTCCAATTCATGGCGTTTACACTGCTGCTGCTAACGATCCTAACACCTTATCAACGTAGATTAAATCAATCTGTGGAATTCGGGAGCAAACTGGGTGATCAGCGCTCCGTCCGGCCCCAGGACCATATTCCGCAGCCGTGCCGAGGTTAGGATTTGCTCTTCAAAGTCGATCTGCGGAGTCTCGGCAGTGGGATCAGTTGGCGTCTCACCTGCCAATAGGCACCCGGTGTTTCCGGATTTGATTGACAGGTCTTCACTCATGTCGACATTCGGTCAAGCGTATTTTCGCAGAGTTTGTTGACGCCCGCATGCAGCAGGACCGTCAGCACCGCCAGCACGATGAGGGCGGCAAACATCAGGTCGGTCTTGGCGCGGCCATTGGCTAGAAGCATCAGGTAGCCAAGACCCTTTGAGGCACCCACCCATTCCCCGATGATCGCGCCGATTGGCGCATAGACCGCCGCGAGGCGCAGACCGGAGGCAAAGCCCGGCAAGGCCGAAGGGATGCGTATGTGCCACATGATGCGCGCCGGACTCGCCCCCATGACCCGCGCCATGCCCAGCCAATCGCGGTCGGTGCGCATCAACGCATCGAAGAATGAGGAGGTGATCGGGAAATAGATGATAATCAGTGCCATGGAGATCTTGGACCAGAGACCGAAGCCCAGCCACAGCGTCAGGATCGGAGCGAGCGCAAAGACCGGCACTGCTTGGGAGAACACCAGCATCGGGCGCACAAGCGCACGGGCTATGGGCGAAGCTGCGAGTGCGATGGCCGAAACGAAGCCGAGGGCCGCGCCGAATGCCAGTCCGATCAGCACCTCGGCCATGGTGATGGCCGCATGTTCAGCCAGCAGCAAACGGCTCTCCCAGATGGTTTCCACAACGAGTGCAGGCGGGGGCAGGATGAAGCGCGCGACGCCGGTGGTCCAGATCACCGCTTGCCAAAGCGCCACCGCACAAAGCGTCGCCGCAATACCTGCGCGCCAACCGCTCATCTGGCCACCGAAAGGCCACACAATGCTGCGTCGCTAAATGCGCGTTCCGATACCACCGCTCCCGTAACGGCGGCCGCGACTTCCGCATACACGGCGTAATCAACCCTGCCCCAGACCGCAACCAACCGGCCGTGCGAATTGACCACAGCCCCAGCAATTTTCTCTCCGGAATGCAATGTGATCCACGCGCCTGGCCACAACGGCAAGTCCGGCGCGCGGTCGTTGAAGGGTATCGCCCACTCTAAATGGATCCGCTCGGCCAAAACCAGCAGGGACAGCGTGATTTCGCATCGGCAGGACTGGCGCACTTCCTCAGTCAGAGACTCGAAGGCCTGCGTTTCCGACGGTGCTTCTCCGACTTGCGGCAAATCCAGTGTTTCAGGAGAGCGCCGGAAATTGGTGTTCTCAGACCCGCAGATCAAACCCGGGAACTGGGTGCCCAGCGCCGCTTCGGCCAGTGTCCGTGCACGAGGCACAGCGGAGGCCAGCAAACGCACAAAGCGCTCAATGAACGGAAAATCCTGTTGCGGAAACCCGGAAATCCTCTCCCAATCGAACGATCCGTCAGTAAGCGCGTAGATAAAGGCTTGGGTAGCGGTGGCATGCCAGTCGCCAGCCGCATCCGATTTGAGCTGTTCGGCCACGCTCATTTCATTCTTCTTAGGCGGTTCAATAGGTCTGCCTGGGTCAGCAGGACATCCGCGGCTTCGATCGCACGCGGAGGCGCGCCCGGAGGAACCGGCACGCCCGACAGACCGCTGTCGGTCATGATCAGGATCGTGTCTCCCAGCCGCGCTGCCTCTAGCGGGTCATGGGTAACCAAAAGTACCGTGCGCCCTTTCAGCTGTTCAGCGGTCAACTCCTGCATCTGCGCGCGGGTCAAGGCATCAAGCGCCGAGAAGGGCTCGTCCAGCAGGACGACGGGGCGATCTTCGATCAGCGTCCGGGCAAGCGCCACCCGCTGTCGCTGACCACCTGACAGGGCCACTGGCTTTTTGTCGATATGATCGGCGAGACCTACACGCGCCAGGACCTCAGCGCCCAATGTGCGATCCGGAGTCTCCCCACGCAGCCGCGCACCGATCAGCACATTGTCCAGTGACGTCAGCCAAGGCAGCAGCATATCGCTTTGCGCCATCAGAGCTACGCCTTCGCTTAGGGAGATATGGCCGTTCAACGCTATATCTTCGCTCAATCCAGCAAAGAGGCGCAGCACCGTGGACTTGCCAACCCCGCTTTTGCCCAGCAGGCAGGTCCATTTCCCGGTCTCCAGCTGCAGGTCAAGGCCGGAAAAGATCGGCTCTCCGCTGATTGACGCCGAGCCGGAGAGCTGCAGGGCAGGTTTGTCTACGCCATCGTTTCGATGCTTGAGAGCCTGGTTCACAACCGCAGCCCCATGTCCCAGAAGCCCGCCTCAAGCTTGGTTGCCAGACGGAACCGGTCGCAGAGAGACTGCCAACGCGGGCTGGCCTCGGGAACGTCACCAATCCGGCGCGCAACGGCTGCATCGATCAAGGCACCCACATCGCGGCAGAGAAGCTGGTACTCGTTACCTGCATATGTGCCGATCCATTCAGCATAGGTCTCGGAGGATTTGGTCGCCGACAGATGCGCACCGATCTCGCCATAGCCCATCACACAAGGGGCCAGCGCGGCGAGAAGATCCAGCAGATCACCCGAATGCCCGGCATCAAGAACATAGCGGGTATAGGCGAGGTTTTCCTGCCGCTCTTCGGTAGTGAAGAGTGTCGCCTCGTCAATCCCGGCCAGGGCGCAGGTTTTGATATGTAGCGCGATCTCTTCGTTGATCAGCCCGTTCACGGTGCCTGCCGCCAGCCGCATCTCCTCGACCGTCTCGGCCTTGGTGACGGCCAGCGCCCAGGCTCGGGAGAAGTGTATCAGGAAAACGTAGTCCTGTTTGAGGTAATGCAGGAACGCCTCGCGCGGCAGGGATCCGTCGCCCAGCCTCTGCACGAAGGCATGGCGGGTATACGCAGGCCAGTCCGCGCCTGCCGCGTCACGCCATGCGGTGAATGCCGAACCGTAGCTCATTCCGCCCCCAGATCGACAGCCAATGCCGAAACAGGACGCGTGCCGTCGATCAGCCCGCTGTCGGCCAGAAACCGCTCAAACCGGGTATAGCGGCCTTCGTCCAGCGCCTCGGGACGGAGGGCAAAGCGCGGCAGCGTATCGACCCAGGCCTTGGCGTTCAGTTCGTCATCCAATTCTGGCGCGTGGCTCTTGAACACTTCCCAGGACGCATCCGGGTTGTTGACAATATACTGAGTCGCAAGCTCAGTCGCGCGCAGGAACCGGCGCACCTGATCCAGATCCATCCTGTCGGGATTGGCGACATAGATCAACTCGTCATAGGTCGGCACGCCCTCTTCCTCAACATAGAAACAGCGGCCCTCGACGCCCTCGATCTCCATCTGATTGAGTTCAAAGTTTCGATAGGCTCCGATCACCGCATCCACCTGACCCGACATCACCGCGGGACTAAGGGAGAAATTGACGTTGATCAGTTCCACGTCGTCGAGGCTGACGCCATGGCGGCCAAGCATCGCGGCCAGCAGCGCCTCCTCGACGCCGGCAACAGAAAAACCGATTTTTCCGCCCTTGAGTTGGCCGATCTCCTGGATCGGACCGTCTTTGAGCACTAGAAGACAGTTGAGCGGTGTGGCCACCAGCGTGCCCACGCGGACCAGTGGCAGGCCTTCGGCCACCTGCAGGTGCTGGCTGGGCTGATAGCTGACCGCAATGTCACCCTGCCCGGCGGCGACCAGTTTCGGCGGCGCGGACGGATCTGCAGGCGGGATGATTTCGACCTCCAGGCCTTGATCCGCGAAATACCCCAATTCTTCGGCCACGATGATCGGGCCGTGATCGGGGTTGATGAACCAGTCCAGAAGCAGGGTCATCCTGTCCTGCGCAAGTGCCGGCGCGGCCAGCAGCAGGCTTGCCGCGGTGAAAAGATACTTCATGTGTCTCTCCTTAATCTCCAAGGGCGAGGAGTTTGATTTCCCCGTCCCAGTACTGCGATAGCCGCCCCGCCGCCTGCCAAGCCCTAAGGCCGGAGCGGCAGGCCAGAACGGCACGTTGGTTTTGGTTGGGAGTTGGGCCCTGCTCACCGAAATCGGTGACTATATGCCGGGCCGCGTGCGGCAGGTCCGGCCCCGGTTCTCCCACTGCACGCAGGTCGATCAGAAAGTCTTCTGGTCTGGCTTCACCCAATGCAATGAAAGCCGGGCAGGCCGCCGGATCCGCAGCGCCGTCAAACCTGAAGCCGCCAAAACGCAACGCCTGCGCGTCATATGTCACCAATTGGCCAAGCGGCCTTCGGTCTTCGGTCAGCACCGCCATCGCCATCTGCACCTGCAAGCCGCCAATCACGCCCACACTCGGTCCCAGAACGCCTTCGGAATCGCAGGAGCCCAACCTGTCCGGCAGGTCGGGGAACACCGCGCGCAGGCCGGGGGCGCCGCCGCAGAATCCGCCAGCATAGCCGTCCGTTCCGACAACGCTCGCTGAAATCAGCGGAGTCCGGAATTCAAGGCAGAGGTCGGAGGCGATATAGCTGGCGGCGAAACTGTCCGCACAATCAAGAACCAGGTCGGAGGCGATGATGAAACCAGCAGCATTGCCTGGGTCAAAGCGGGTCTGGGAACTTGTGATCAATGTATCGCGGTTAAGCGCGCGGAGGGTTTGAGCCGCAACCTGAACCTTCGGCTGGCCAATGTCGTGTTCCCGGAACAGCGTTTGGCGATGCAGGTTCGACAGGCTCACCACATCGCCGTCCACTAGATGGATATGCCCAACACCTGCACCGACGAGATATTGCAATACCGGTGCCGCCAGTCCCCCTGCCCCAATGACAAGTACGTGCGCCTCCCGCAGCCGAGCCTGACCGGTCAGGCCGAATCCCGGAACGGCAATCTGGCGGGCATATCGAGTCACCTACAGACCCCCAGCCATTGCCGAACCCGTCTTTCGGGGTCATCGTTCAGTGTGATGTCTGTAACCGCCGAAACGATATCGGCCCGCGCTGCTAATGCTCCCGGCGCCCGCTCAACGGTCATACCGCCAATCGCCACCAGCGGAGTGTCGCCGATCCGCATCTTCCATTCGGTAAGTTTAGCCAGACCCTGCTGATGCCATTTCATCTTCTTCAGGATGGTCGGATAGACCGGGCCAAGAGCAACGTAGTCGGGATCCAGTCTCAGCGCGCGCTTTAGTTCCGCATCGTCATGGGTAGAGATGCCGAGCTTCAGCCCGGCCGCCCGGATCGCCTTGATGTCTGCGGTATCAAGATCCTCCTGCCCCAGATGCAGCCAATCACAGCCCAGCTCGATTGCCAGCTGCCAGTAGTCGTTGACCACCAATGCCGCTTCATGGGCGCGGCAAAGATCCCTTGCCTCGGCCAGTTGCGCGCGCACCGCATCTTCGGGCAGATCCTTGATACGCAACTGCGCCAGCCTCACTCCCAAGGGCAGCATGCGCCGCAGCCAACTGACATTGTCAAAGATAGGATAGAAACTGTGCAGGGTCATAGGAAAGCCTGTCCGAGCACCGGTGTAGAGGGCGCCGCCATGTCACGGGGTTCCATTGGATCAGCTCCTGCGGCCAAAGCACCCGCTTCGACCGCGCAGGCGAAACCCTTCGCCATTGCGACGGGGTCACCGGCCCGCGCTACGGCGGTGTTTACAAGCACCGCGTCATAGCCAAGTTCCATTACGTGGGCCGCCTGGGAGGGCAAGCCCAACCCCGCATCCACTACGAGCGTGAGATCGGGGAAATGCGCCCGCAAAGACCGCAACCCGTAGACGTTGTTCAGCCCCAGACCGGACCCGATCGGAGCGCCCCAGGGCATCAGCACCTGACAGCCGGCCTCGACCAGCCGTTCACAGAGCACCAGATCCTCGGTGCAATAGGGGAAGACCTCGAATCCATCGTCGTTCAGCCGACGCGCGGCATCCACCAACCCAAAGGGATCGGGCTGCAGCGTGTCCGCGTGGCCAATCACTTCAAGCTTGATCCAGTTCGTGTCGAACAGTTCCCGCGCCATCTGCGCCGTGGTCACGGCTTCTCGCACGGAGTGGCATCCGGCAGTATTGGGAAGGACAGCCACTCCAAGCTCCTGGATCAATGCCCAGAAATCCTGTCCTGCCTGTTCGCCACCGGCTTCGCGACGCACCGAGACAGTCGCGATTCCTGCGTCCGAGCGTCGAAAGGCCTCGGCGAGGATGGCCGGTGACGGGTATTGCGCCGTTCCCAGCATCAGCCGGGAGGAGATGCACTTGCCATAGAACGCAGGCATCTCAGCCTCCCTGTCTCGGGGCGACAATTTCTACCCGATCGCCCTCGTTCAGCGCCTGCGCGGCGCGCAGACCGGCGGGCACGAATTCTTCATTAACGGCTGTAGCGACCTTCGCCTGCTCCTTGCCAAGCTCGGCCAGCAGATCGGCCAGGGTTGTCGCGGTGCTGTCCACGGCCTCACCGTTCACAACAAGTTTCATACCAAACCTCCGGTGTTGTTCCGTCGATCACCAGATCCGCCGTCATCCGCGCCAAGGCCGGAGCGAGCAGAAAGCCGTGCCTGAACAGCCCGTTTGCATAAATCCGGCCGCTCATCTGCCGGATGCGCGGCTGGTTGTCGGAAAAGGCCGGACGGGCATCTACGCCGATCTCCAAGAGTTCCGCCTCGCCAAAAGCAGGGTGCAAGGCATAGGCGGCGTTCATCAATTCCATGACCGACCGCAATGTGGCCCGGCGGCGGTCTCCGCTTTCGATCTGGGTTGCACCCAACATGAACACTCCGTCCCCGCGCGGAACGATGTACAAGGGAAAGCGCGGGTGCAGCAGCCGCACCGGGCGACAGAGCCTAACGTCCGGGCAACGCACCACCAGCATCTCGCCCTTCACGCCGCGCAGGTCGGACAGCGAATCGCGCGCTGCTAGCCCACGACAGTCGATCACCCGGGCATCGCCAGCTTGGACTGTTGTGAATGAAACGCCCTGCCCGGCAAGCCAGTCACGAAGCCTCATCAGGGTCTGGCGCGGGTCAAGATGCGCTTCATCCTCGATAAAAAGAGCCTTCGGAACCTGCCCGGCCAGATGCGGCTCCAGCGCACCGATTTCATCTTTGCTGAGCCCTATCGCGGACGGAGCACGGCGGGCAAAGGTCGTCAACTCGCTCAGATCGCGTCCCAGGGCGACAACCAGCGTACCATTGCGAATGACCGTGGCTCCCTGCCCGGCCCACCAATCAGCTGCCAGGCGACCCCTTCGGACGATTTCGGGATCGGCGCTGACACCCTCACACTCCGGCGCCAGCATGCCGCCGGCCCACCAACTGCACGCATGTTCGCCGGGCGCCCCTGCGGGATCGACCACGCTCACCTGTGCTCCCCGCGCCGATAGCTCCGCCGCCATAGCCAGGCCGCAGACGCCGCCGCCCAATATGGTAAACGCTCCGCTCATTCCCAAAGCGCGTGAAAATGATGGACGGGGCCATGTCCCTGACCCACGTTTAGATGATCAGCGCGGATAATCGCCTGATGAAGCCAATCGTGCGCGGTGCGCACCGCCACCTCCAGCGCCAGCCCCTTTGCAAGCCCCGCCGCGATGGCAGAAGAATAGCTGCATCCCGTGCCGTGGGTATTGCGCGTAGCAAGACGTGGCGCCGCCAAAGCCACCTCCGACCCCGGCGTGCAAAGATAGTCCGTGCAGGTCTGCCCAGCCGCATGGCCACCCTTCATCAGCACCGCTTTGGGCCCAAGGGCCAGGAGTGATCGCGCCTGAGTGAATACGGGGCTCGCTGCCCCGCCCAACAGCTTTGCCGCCTCCGGCAGGTTCGGGGTCAGCACATCCGCACGAGGCAGCAGGCGGGCATTCAAGGCATCGATCGCGTCGTCGGCGAGAAGGGTATCGCCGGATTTCGCCACCATCACAGGATCCAGCACTACTGGGCCGTCGAATGCCGCCAGCGCCTCGGCTACCGCCGCAATCAGTGAAGGCCTGCCGAGCATGCCGATCTTGATCGCGCCAATGTCAATGTCGCTCAGCACCGCTGCGATCTGCGCGGTCACCACATCGTCCGGCACCGGATGGATCGCCGTCACCGCCTGCGTGTTCTGCGCCGTAATCGCGGTGATCACAGAGGCTCCGTACACCCCCATGGCGCTGAACGCCTTCAGGTCGGCCTGTATGCCAGCGCCGCCACCCGAATCCGAGCCAGCAATTGTCAGTGCTTTGGCCACCATGCCATTGCCCTTTGAATTTGGGTCAGGACGGTTGAGCGGGGCCAGTCTTTGTGAACGCAGGTGTCCAAGTGCTGTTTCCTCCGCCGGTCCTAACCGGGTCAGGTTCAATGGGTTCACGTTCCCGCATCTCAGCCCGATATCGGGCTCCCCAACAGTTTGTTGCTTGCTACAGACTCATTCGGCTTTCGTCAATCAGATGCCGATAGCGGGCATCGAGATTTACACGCTGAACCCCATCTTCCTTCGGGAGACTACCGAAAGCACCGCTATGCACCGCAGTGTCGCTGGCGGAATTGGCCCCGACCCGCCCATAAAGCGGAACCCCGGCCCTGCCATGCACCATAGGATGAATTTTGCCTTCCTTACCCGACTCGCCATCCAGTACGTTCATGCGCGATGCGCGGGCTGCCGATGGGACACGCGGAAGACCGGTCCTGCGAAGAGTTATGGATATCAGCGCAGCGTCGTAACGACACCTGAAAAGCCGTGGGCCTCGTGGACAACGGTGATTGTGAACTGCTCGAAAGGTTTGTTCTTTTTGTTCAGGTGGCTACAGATTCTGTTTTGGAGGGCGGTGACGCGCTGCTTCCATTATATTCCATTCATGGACTGCCAATGGAGAAACGAACGCCCGATCTCCCGCTGAAGACCTTGTCCCCCGCGCCCAGCCGACAGCGACGCATTCCCACTGCGAATCCGGGGTCCAGGCGCAGGGACGGCTGGGGACCGGAACCTGCAAGGCGGCACAGCTGACGTTCCGGAAGCTGCGGCGGGAAACCGCGAATCCGGACAGGACGCTGCTGCAGGGGTCGCGGCGGTTGAAGTGACTTCGGCCCGGTTCCGACTCGAGACTTCGGCGGCAGAAGCGCCGGAAGTGCAAGATGAGCAGGGAGCGTAGGGCAAAGGGCGCAGCGGGGAGGGAAGGATCTTCCTGGACGGGCCGTGAAGCTTTCGGAGGGCGGCGGTACCCGCCGCATCCGTCTGAAACGGATAGAGAATCACGAAGTGAACGAGCTCCGCTCCTGCGCCTCAAGACGTCCACTAGACGTTTCGTCGCCTGAGGCGAACCGGCTTGCTTATCGCCGGGGCGGTGGAGTCCGGCGCGTACATAGTCACTGACAGATGAAGCGGACATTCCAGCCGGCCGGAAAATCTCAGCGAGACGCGGGAGTTCGGCGACTGCAGGGCGGACGAGATCCAGAAACGGACCCACGGCGTGTTCCCGCATCCAGGCGCTGGGTTACGGGGATCCTGCGCGTGCTGCAAAGGAAGCACTTCCCGAGCTACCTCGACAGAGTCATGCTCCGGGGCGGCCGCCGCCACAGGCGGAGCGCGTTCGACACGCTCCTGGACATTGGACTCCGGCTGACGCCCGCCACCTACCGGAAATTCGCCGACGGGCGCATCTGAAACGCACGGTCCGCCGCCCGGACTCCGCGATTTAAGGCCGAATCCGCCTTTCTGACAACCACCTCGCCATCGCCGGATCGGCGCCGGACCTGATGATTCAGCGGCACGGCCGTCGCAACAATACCTTGTGGCACCTGAACAGAAGTGATCGGCTTAATTTGGTATTCTAAGTCAGGCTCTGAAGTCGGACAGCTTTAGGTTGAAGCGGCAGGCGACCGGTGCTATTTTCCCAGTATGGCGGATACTGCATTCGATACATTGTCGGTGGCGCGCAAGCTCAAGGCCTGAGGCTTTGATTCCGATCAGGCCGAGGCGATCACCGAAGCCGTACGTGCCGGGGTGACCGGAGGCGTGGCGACCAAGGCCGATCTTGCTGAGCTGCGCCGCGAACTGCGAGCCGAGATGGGTGAGATGCGCAATGAGATGGACGTACGGTTCGCCCGGCTTGAAACCGATCTTCTATGGGTCAAGCGGATCGGCGCCGTAATCGTCGCGCTTCTGGCCGTGCCAATCCTGCAAGACCTTCTGTCGGTGCTGTTCTGACGGCGGTAACCGGATAGGTTCTGCGTTCGCGCATCAGTTCGCTCCTGGCCGGATCAGCCTCACACGCGAGGAAAGGCCGGATCAAGCCCAATGTGAAACGCCGCACTTTAGCTTACTGCGCAAGATCCATAACTCCGCTGCAGGTGGTTACGAGCGGCCGAGACACCTGAGGCAGTTTATATGAAACCCCACTTCCACTCCGAAGTGCAAGGCCCTGCCCTTTTCCCCGCCCGGGCGGGGAAAAGGGCAGGGCGGCGGCTGTTCGCGTCCCTCCGGTCCCTCGGACCGGCCATGGAACGGCTGCTGTCCCTTCGGATGCGAGGGT
>JAJEAY010000283.1 GCA_022824145.1 Rhodobacter sp.
CCCGATAGGGCTCGAGCATCTCAACAAGCAGCCTGACCACGCAGCGCGGCGTATAGAACTCGCCACCCTTCTTGCCCTCCGCACTCGCGAACCGGGACAGGAAATACTCGTAGACCCGTCCGAGAACGTCACGCGAGCGGGCATCTTTGTCGCCCACCTGGACATTGCTGACCAGATCGATGATCTGTCCCAGCCGCTGCTTGTCGAGTGCCTGACGGGCATAGCCCGTGGGTAGAACGCTTTTCAGCGCCGGGTTATCCCGTTCGACTGCGGCCATGGCGTCGTCGACTGCCTGACCTATATCCGGCTGCCGGGCCTGGGTCTGGAGGCGGTCCCAGCGGGCCTCCATAGGCACCCAGAAGATGTTCTCGGCAAGGTACTCGTCACGGTCCTCCGCAGCGTCCGCGCCCCATTCGGCAAGCACTGCCTCGCGGCGCTCCTCAAAAGCGTCGGAAATGTACTTTAGGAAAATCAGACCGAGCACGACGTGCTTGAACTCGGCGGCATCCATAGAGCCCCGCAACGCGTCGGCCATCGCCCAGAGTTCGGCCTCGTATCCTGTCGTAGCGCCCCCGTCAGGCAACGCGGCTTTGTTTCCGCTTCGCGCATCGGGCTTTCTCCCAGCCATCTATATTCCCTGCCTAAGCAACCATGAACTCCGTGACCGTACTGTAAAGACGGAATCATCTCACAACGGTTCTAACATGCCTTCGGTACTCCCGCACATTCCATATGCCAACGCTGCCTTGCATGGCCCGCCATCGGATCCAGATCCCGTACGAAAGGCAACGCTCGGGCCAATGCGGCGGTCGTCCTCTCCGTAGCGAAGCCCAACTGCTCGAATGCCGCAAAATCGGAGTGTTCCTGGTATATGCAAAGCTCGGCTGCACACGGCGGAACAGACCCCTGGGACCGGAGAGGGTTGCCTCGCCAAGTTTCCTTTCGGACCTGTCGTCAGACACCGTCCTGGCACGGAAAGCCGTGAACTGAATCCGTCATGCGTGATGGATGATTGACGCACGGCGTACATTGCTCTACTGACCTGCAGCAAGATGATCCTGGGTTATCGAGACAGGAAGACCGAAGCGTTCGCCGCAGGAAAGTTCGTGAAAGCATTCCAGGGCTTCGCGGATCAAACCGAGAAGCGACTGGCGATTCTGAATGCCGCACCCGATCTCGCGGCATTGGGGGCTTTGCCAGGCAATCGGCTTGAAGCGCTGAGAAGGGAAAGAGCAGGACAGTTCTCGATTCGCGTCAATCAGAAATGGCGCATATGTTTTGAATGGCCCGATGGCCAGCCAGGATCGTCCGCCATTGAAATCGTCGATTACCACAGGTGAAAGGAAGTCCATGTTCATGAGACAGGTACACCCCGGTTCCGTCCTCAAGGACGAATTGGCCGAATTGGGAGTCAGCCCGACCGAATTCGCACGGCAGATAGAGGTGCCGCCGAACCGTGTCTCCCAGATCATCGCAGGTAAGCGCTCGATCACCGGCGACACAGCCCTGCGTTTCGGGCATTGGTTCGGTGCCGGCGCGCAGCTCTGGCTGAATCTTCAGAGCCAGTTCGATCTTGCACGGGCCAGCCAGGAGACCGGCAAGGCAATCCGGCGGCTGCCGACCAAGGACAGACTGTCGTCCAGAAACGGGATGTCGGTATCGCTTTAATGGCAGACGCGCTACGGGATCATCCTCGAGAAAGCCGACCGAGAGTTGCGTCCCTTTGATGCGGCCGAGTATATAGACATGACCGAAGCGCAGTCCGAATGCCTTTCCGCCGCCTTCGAGATCATTGATGCGGCCTGCGCAAGTAAAGCGCTGGCCACGGTGACCCGCACGCACCGTTTGACGACAGCCGCCAATGGTGCGGACGTGACTCGGTACGGTCTTTACATGACCCTACCGGGGAACAGCGACTTTCGGCAGTTGACGTTACTGGGAATGATGCCATGAGAATTGATCGTGTCCAAATTCGGAATTTCAAGTGCTTCGACGAGACGGAATTGGAGCTGAATCCACGCTTTACCCTGCTGGTCGGCGACAACGGCGCCGGAAAGACGACGATACTGGATGCATTGGCGGTTGCGGCGGGTGTCTGGCTCGTCAAGCCGCCAGATTCGGCGCTGGCTGGAAGCGGAAGAAATATCCTTCCGAGCGAGATTCGCCTCCTGTCGAAGAAGGAAGGCGACCGCACACAATTCCTGGAGTGCAAACCGGTGTCCGTAGAGGTTACTGGCAAACTTGCCGGCCATGCCGCCCGCTGGTGCAGACAAATTCGGAAAGATGGCACAAGAACGACTAACGCGGAAGCAAGAGAAGCCCTTGAAATCATCGAACGGCACTTCGCGCGCGTGCAGGCTGGCCAGAGCGTACTGAGCCCGGTGATCGCCTACTACGGTGCAGGGCGTGCATGGCTTCCGTCTCGAAGTCGTCGCGAACAGGGTGCCAGGAGGAACGGTCCAGCACGCCGTTGGGAAGCCTTGTACGATTGCTTCAACGAGCGGATCCGCCTCGCCGACCTCCATGTTTGGTTTCAGCGCGAAGCACTCGCCTTCGCCAGCCGCTCGGGAACCTGGCGACCGGGATATGGAGTTGTCAAGCGAGCCATACTGCGCTGCATGCCCGACGCAGACGATCTTTGGTACGACGGCGACCAAGGCGAACTCGTTCTTTCGGTGGACGGTCAGGCCCGGACGTTTGCAAACCTCAGCGCGGGCCAGCGAATGATGGTCGCTCTGATCGCCGACATTGCGATTAAGGCAGTTGCACAGAACGCCAGTCTTGTAGTTCGGGACTCGTCGCTCTCCGACGAGCAACTGCTTCCAGAGATATTGCAGCGAACACCAGGATTGGTGCTGATCGATGAAATTGACGCTCACCTGCATCCTAACTGGCAGAGGCATGTCGTCGGAGACCTGAAGCGAACATTTCCGTCGATTCAATTTGTTTGCACGTCGCACTCGCCCTTCATTATCCAATCGCTGGAGGCTGGAGAGCTGCGCAGCCTCGAGCCGGGCGGAGCAGCATTGGCCGAATACTCAGGTCGCTCGATTGAGGACATCGCAGAAGACATCCAGCGGGTCGAAGTTCCCCAGCTCAGCCGCGAAACCGTGAACTTGAACCGAGCCTCCGGGCGATATTTCAAACTCCTGCAGGAATGGCCGGGTGGTGAGAAGTCCCAAGAGCTGAAGGAGGCGGAAGCCAACTACCGGAAAATTGCAGAACGTTATTCAGCAAATCCGGGACTAAGCGCCATCCTGGCACTCGATGCGATGGCCCGGAGCGCGGAGAGGTCGAAGTGAGGCCAATTGACCGTGGCCCCGCACCGCTTGCCTATGCCGGATACGGTGATGCCATTGATGACTTGGTGAATCGATTGGGTCGGTACTGCAGTTACTGTGAGAGGCGTCTTCCTGCCAATTTGGCAGTGGAACATATGTCTCCAAAGAGCGTCAATGAGGCACTCAGGCTTGATTGGAACAACTTTCTGCTCGGTTGCGTCAACTGCAATTCCGCAAAGGGCGACGATGACGTAGCCGAAGGAGACGTACTGTGGCCCGACCGACACAACACAATGCGGGCAATCGACTATTCCGCTGGCGGATTTGTTCGAGTGGCGGAAGACTTGGATGACGAACTGAACCGGCGTGCAAAAGGTCTGCTCAATCTCGTTGGTTTGCACCGACATGTCGCCAACGGGTATCCAGGACCAGCGTCCAGAGACCGACGCTGGGAACAACGGGAAGAGGCATGGGCCACTGCGGAAAAGTGCCGTGCTGATTTCGTGGTGCTTGGAGAATCGGAGCCGGCGCTTCGGCTTGTGGTCCAGGCCGCCAAGTATTGCGGATTCTTCTCGGTCTGGATGACGGTGTTTCGCGAATTCGCCGAAGTCAAACGGGCTCTTGTTGAAGAATTTCCCGGAACCGCCCTGACATGTTTTGATCACGCTGGCAATTCTATCAGACGTCCGCACTCTCCGATTTAGGGCACGCCGACAATCGGGTTGCGGAGCGCCGGGGAAATCGGTGCTGTGGTATCCGATGCGAGTCCCGCAGGAAGGAAAGGTTAACCACCACCTTCACTGCAAACTGTGCGTCTGCGACGAGGCACGTGAAGCGTCGGCACAGGCTGGACACCGCCCTAGGATATCCTGCGCATGAAGCAGCCCGGCTACTGGGGAAAACCGACCCTCTTAATGTGATCCGGTTCTTGTCGACCGAACCGTTCAGGGCCGGATTCGGGGCAAGTGTCAGACCCGCGAAATTTCCCCGGAATCACACCCCTCGAAATCGCCGGTTTATCCGCGTTTCAGGGGGGTGAAACCCGAACATTTACCAAGACTTTCGACTCCCCCCGAATGCAGCGGAAATCACCGCCTTGTCGGTTAACCTGCTGATTTTCACTCCATTTCACGCATTTGCCAAGACTTTCGACTCTCTCCAATCGGTGTAACTGAACGTCAATGACGTATCGCCTACAGAGGGCAGTTCATACGCCCGTCAAACCTTGGCTTCTCTCGCCACTTTGCTCCGTCCGCTTGTTGACGTAGCTGCGGTGGCGAAAGACCGGATGACCGGGCGGCCGCAGTTCACTGTCATTGCCGACGCCGGCGGCGAAACACCGTCACGCAAAGAAAGTTCGTTGTGAATTTCCGCTGTCTGAAAACCATGCTCTTCCGGGCAGTTCAGCGGCGTCAATCGGTGCCACGGGCACAGACGCCTCCGAAGCTGCCATTTCCTCTATCTCAACCGAGATGAGCGTCGAGGTGGCACGGGTTTCCGGCGGAACCGGAGCATGAACAAGCTGGATTGCTTTGGCAGGCACACAGCACAGCAACGGAGCGCGAGGGGACATTATGCTTCATCTTCTGAAAATATGGGCAAGGCGCCGATTCTCCCAAATCAGGCAGTTCAGGCGTAGAAATGCGATACGGATCCCAAAAAGACGCTTGAGTCAGAGTTCATTTTCGGGCCACAGAGCGCGAAGAATTTGGGTGAGAGCTCCATTCTCTTTAGCCATCCAAGTGACATCTACGGGATTTCGACAGTTATTCCTGGCAGGCCCGGACAGCGAAGGAAACGCGTCACCATGACAGCCAACGAAAAACCGCTCGCAAAGTGGGGTATCAACAACGACTACAGCCGACTGACAGACGTGCTTCTTGGCAAACCGGAGCATTACCGTTGGGTAGATGCCGGGCCGCTGATTGGACGTACGCTCGCCAACGCGCATCACACCGGACACCGTTTCGATCTGCAGCTGGCGATGGGGCAGCACGCGGAGATGGTTGCGATTTATGAGGAAAACGGCGTCAACTGCCACTACCTGGCCGCCGACGAAGTGCTGCACCGCAATTTCTTTGCCCGTGACAGTTCGGCCATGACCCCTTGGGGGCCGCTGATCTGCCATATGCAGCTCAAATGCCGCCGTGCCGATTACGCGACGGCAATCCAGTTCTATCAGGAGCATGGGATTCCGATCTGGAAATTCGCCACTGCGGGGCATTTTGAGGGAGGTGATTTCAACATAATCGAACCAGGCAGGGTGCTCATCGGCTACTGCGGCGAACGGTCTGAGAAAGAGGGCAGCGAACAGGTGGCCGATTTCGTGCGCACCGAGGGATGGGATGCGGTTGTCGCCCCCATCAGCCGGGAGTTCGTGCATATGGACGGCCTGATTGTGCCTCTTGCCGAAAAACTGGCTGTGGCTTGCGTGGACGCCATGGAACCCTGGCTTGTGGATGTTGTTCGTGGCTGGGGAGTCGAGATTGTCGAGGTCGCTTATCGCGAAGCAAGAGAGCTTGGAGTGAATCTCGTTGCGCTTGGCAATGGCAAGGTTCTGTCGATGGCCGGCGCGGTCGAGTTGAACGCGAAACTGCGCGCACTTGGCTTCGAGGTTTATGATCCGGACATGTCGATGTTTACCTTGGGCGGGGGTGGTGTGCATTGTCTGAGCCAGGCACTCTGCCGTGACGACGCGTAAGGCAGGCGGAGGTCAAATCACAAGGCTGATCCGTGGTTCGCCCTGAGGAAACTGCAACCGATTGAATCCAGAGCATTCTCAAAACTTTCCTGATTCAGTGGGTGGTTCCAGTACCTCCTGATTCCTGACCGGTTTCCTTTTAGCCGGGCATAGACCTGCAGTGGGCGGCCTCCGCCCGCCGACAGGCACGCAACCTGACACAGCCCACACATACCCGGAATTCCATGAAGGGCATTGCTTCAAAGGCAACCCACTACCTTCCGGGAATTCCACAGAGATCCTGTATGCCACCGTTCTTTGTCTGTCCTGCAGTCAAGATCGCAAAGCCCGCACAACGCTGTGACGAGCCGCCGAAAGGGACAGCCCCGCCCGCACTAGAAACCAGGACCATTTTATTGTCGGTTCTGGAGCGCTGAAGTGGCAAGGAACGGGCAAGCCTGAGGCGACCTTGGTTCACTGCGAGCCTGTTTCATTGGCCGCTTCCGGTGCATCGGCGCTGTTCAGGTACGCTTTTCGGAGTGCTTGGGCACAGCTGCCCCGTCGCGCCGTCCGGCGGCGCGTTCCCGGCGCATCGCGCGGGGTCAGGAGCGGCGGTTCATGCGCCGGGCGGGATGAGGATCGCGTCGAGCGCGTCCTGGGCGCGGGCGGCGTAGTGCCGGTTGGCCTCGGGCATGTAGCCGAAGCGTCCGCCGCAGCGCACGATGGCGATGGCGGCGTTCGTCAGGCAGGAGAGGTTGCGCGGCAGGTGGCGGACGTGAGCCCTGCAGCGGTCCTCGTCGTAGGTGAAATCGC
>JAJEAY010000127.1 GCA_022824145.1 Rhodobacter sp.
CGCTCCCGCCCTTCGCCGAATTTTCAGAAAACGGGCAGCCGCCCGGCCTTCAGCCGTGCGCAGCCGGAATGGACCGGCCGTGCCGACCGCCCGAACCGGCTGTCCGGCAGGCCGACGGGCAGCCTACCGGGAACTGCTGGCGGGATGCTGCGGAGCCTTGACGGCGCGCTTCAACTCCCTCGAAGCAATCTCCGCCGGACTCGCAGCGTCTAGATTCCCGAGGTTGATATTGCGTCGGCGACCGACCAGACGCCAATGAAGTACAAACTCATTGATCCCCGAAGCGATCAGCAGCGCCAACCAAAAAAGCACCCTACGGCGCACATTCAGTTTTTTTGTGTGAGATGTCTCTTCAACGCATGGATGCTTCCAGGTCTGTTTCCTTGATCCTGTACTGACCGCGTCGAGATTGTTCACCAGGATACTCAAAGATCGCGCTCACCACCACCAACCCCACGCACAACGCCAACTGTCGGATCGGTTCAGCCAGCAGTTCGGAGTTGAGTTCGAGGTTCCTGCCTTCGACCGCACCGACGAACGCGAGGAGTGCCGCTGAAGCACCGCCGCTGATGAGCAGCAGCGAGCGAATCGCAATGTTCGCGGCTTCAATGACCACCGTGTTGAAGTTCCGCAACTGCTCAGTATTGCGGTCATGCTCATTGAGCGCATGCTATCGGTGGATTTCCGGAACTTCTGCGTTGTCGCGGGTCATGGAAGGCCTGTCGGAGATCGCCCGTTCCCCGTCAGAAGCCCGGAATCAGCTTGACGGCAGCCACAATGGCGGCGCCGATGGCAAGAACCCATCGCACCAGGCGGGTTTCGAGTTGCGCAAGAGCGGATTCCAGCTGGGCCACGGCGGAATCCAGTTCGGGGCGCGTGACAGGATCTCCGGCCTCGGAAACCTGGCGGCATGCCGCGGCGGCAACTTCGGCTTGGCTCCGGTCCATACCCGCGGCTTACAGTTCACGAACGGTGTTCACGAACGGTGGTTGCGGTATCGAAGGCGGTGCTCATGCAGCAAAATCAGTCTGCGCAATCGGCAATGCCAACCCCTTTCTGATTGAAACTGTCGAAAGAAGGGTACTCATTTGCGGTGCAGTCCATCTGATTCTCCGGTTGCCCTGCCAAGCGAAACTGCTCAACGAACCCGCGCCATACCATATGGCGCTCATCGATCGCGCTTCCCCGAACTTCGTTCAACGGCGATTCCACAATCTTCTCGCGGATTGTGCAATGTCTCGGCTGTCTACCTGCCAAAGACCCGGCATTCGCTCAGCATTCGCTGACCTTTCCGGACTCTCTGCACCACGGTCCTTTTGGGGGCCGTAATCTCGCCGCAATCGCTTGATTTCGAGGGTTTGTCTTCGTTGTCCGGCCCCGACGCCCGTGCCGCCGACCGTCCGCCAGCGTTCCCCAACCTGCGTCACAACTCCGATTTGAACCCTCGCGGCCGGACTGACCGCATTCGCCCTGCGCACCCCGTCGTCCCGCGGCGCGCCGGGCAGAGGGCGGGAAACGCCGGAGCTTTCCGCGGGCGTCATGTTCTCCGACATCGAGATCATGGCGTTGGCCGACTTCGCCGACGAGCGGCGGGGTGGCCTGCCGGAAATGCAGACGCTGGCCAAAGCAGCCAGCTGAAGGTTCAGAAATGCACGTAAATCGGGAAAACCGGTTTTGGGGAATCCTTCAGATACTGCTCTTGCAGGAAACGGCAATGATCGGCAGGACTTGAAACCCAGTGTTCCCATCCCGAAATGATGCGTGCAGTTGAGCCGCAGCAGACGGCACCACGCCAAACCACCAAAGGAGCGGCCAATGCCGGAACCCAGTCCTGAAGCCCTCGACTTCCTGCTTACCCGCCGGTCCCGGCCAGCAAAAACGCTTAGAGGCCCTACACCTGACCGCGACACAATACTAACGATTCTCACAGCCGCTGCACGCAGTCCCGACCATGGAAAGCTGGAACCATGGCGATTCATCGTTCTTGGTCCCGCCACGCTCGGAAATCTGGCGAAAATTGCCGAAGAACGCGCTCCGGCTCTGGGAATCGAAACCGAAAAGGTGGAAAAAGGCGTCAGGCAGTTCTCCGACGCGGAACTCGCCATCGCGGTGATTTCAAGCCCCAAGCAATCCGCAAACATTCCCAGGATCGAGCAGACCTATTCGGCCGGCGCCGTCTGCCTTGCGCTGCTGAACGCCACTCTCGCGTCAGGCTGGGGCGCCAACTGGCTGACCGGATGGGCTTGCCACGACCGCGAGTTCATGGAGCGCGGCCTCGATCTTGAACCTCACGAGTCAATTGCCGGATTCATCCATATCGGTACGGAATCCGCTGTTCCTCCCGACCGTCCCCGTCCTGATCTCGACGCGATCACCGAGTGGCGTGACTGATGGAGGCACTTCGGGAAGTCTCCCGTGCCCTCACCCTCGCACTGCGCCAGCTTGCCGACCGGCGCCTGCTTGCCATTCTGTTGTTGGCTTTAGCGATCGCTACCGTTGTAACCGGCCCGTTTCTGCTGGTGTTCGCCGTCTTGCTCGGCCTGCTGGAACTGATCCTTCCTGACAGATTGACGCTGCCACTGTTGGGGCACATCGGGTTCCTCGGCATGTTCACCGACGGTTTGTTCAGCAAAACAGCATGGCTGTTCTGGACCTACCTGATTTCGCCATTGGCCGTCGCTGTTGTAGGAGCACTGCTCGATCCGATCGTAGCTGCGGTGGAAGCCCGTCATTTCCCGAATCTGCCGCCGGTGCGGAGGCGCGGATTCGGCGCGACCGTCGGATATGCTGTTAGGTTTCTCTTCCTTTTGCTTGGCATCAGCCTGACTGCATGGATCATTGCCTGGTTAACGGCAGTTCCGGCAGCCGCTGTGTTCGTATTGGCCAGCGGTTACCTGATAGCGCGGGAATATTTCGAGACTGTCGCCATCAGGCGGAGCCCTGAACCAGAAGCCAAGCGTGCCTTCCACGCCAATCTGCCCGCATTCTGGCTTACCGGCTGCCTGCTTGCGCTGACACTCAGTGTCCCGCTTGCCAACTTCATCGCTCCGATTGTCGGTGTTGCGGCATTCACCCACCTGTTTCATGGACTTCCGCGCACTCAAGCCGATTGAACCAGTCAATGTCACAAAGAGTGACCGTGCCGGAAACAATGATTCCAGCGATCACTGCCCAAAGAGCAAACGCAACCATCGTCACAACCTTTAGCTTGCGGCCGAGATCCAGTTCCGCAGGTGCGCCAGCCTGTGTTCCCGGAACGACTTCACCCGCGTCACCCTGGGTCGTCAGCCGAAGCGGCAGAACGACAAACAGCACGACGAACCAGATTACCGCCAGAAGCACGAGTGCGCCGGTGATACCCATCAGATCTGCTCAAGCTCAATCAGGCAGCCGTTGAAGTCCTTGGGATGGAGGAACAGCACCGGCTTTCCATGCGCCCCGATCTTCGGTTCACCGCTTCCCAGGACCCGGGCGCCGGTCGACCGCATCCGGTCTCGCACCTGAACGATGTCGTCAACCTCGTAGCAGATATGATGCATTCCGCCAGATGGGTTTCTGTCCAGGAATCCCTGAATCGGCGACTCCGTTCCCAAAGGGCACATTAATTCGATCTTGGTGTTCGGCAACTCCACGAATGCAACTGTTACACCGTGATCCGGTTCGGCCTGAGGCTCGCTGACGCTGGCGCCCAGTGCATCGCGGTACAGCGTAATTGCGGCCGGAAGATGCGGGACCGCCACTGCTACGTGGTTCAGTCGTCCAATCATTGAGGAGTCCTTTCCTAGCTTCGTTCGGTCAATACGAACCGGAAGCAGGCACCGCAAGCGATTGACCGATTCACTTCACTTGCTCTGACTGGTACACCTCGGCAATGGCTCGGCGACCGCCCTTGACCGATTTTCCCTATCGATCGAAAAGTTCGGGATCGAGACCCCGCCATTGTCGTGTCGGTTCAAGACAGTCTGTATGACGGCCGTCGTTCGAATGGGTCGGATCCGGTTCCGTCCTCCTTGACACGCAACCCCAAGCGGCCTTCCCTGGCCCGGCTTCAGGAGCATGCCAGACTTAGCGAAGTCGCCGAAATCTCCGACATAACGGTCTTGCATACCCTATTTCCAAACCAATCCGTCCCGGTTTCGAACAAGATTCCCGGCCCCAGCGCCGCAGCTTATCCGAAGGCTTCCACATTGCTTCTTCTTGCGGCCTATTTTGTGTCTCTTCCCTCCCGTCACTCCGCAGGGGAAAGAACAGGCAAGGCCGTGTCTGCAGCAGACTGCGCAGCTTCGTGATGACTATGCGGGAAGGATTACGCGAATGCGGGAAGATACTGGCCGGACAATGCCCAGCTTCGCACGAATTTCGAGTTTACTGTCCAGCCTGGCTTTACGGGCGGCCGTAATGAGACGCAGCATTGCTGAGGACGTCTTCGGCCCATTGGTTCAGGCTCTTGCCGGACAGTTCCGCAGCACGTGCCGCTTTGCGATGCGTTTCCGGGTCGACACGAAACATCACCTGCCCCGAATACGACTTCTGAGGTTCCTTGCCCACCTTCGCACATGTCTCGATATAGTCGTCCACAGCTTCCCGAAAGGCCGATCTCAAATCGTCCACGTTAGCGGCATGAAATCCTACACCGTCTCTGATGCCAGCGATCCTTCCGAACAGAACGCCATCATCATCATACTCGATGCGCGCGAAATAACCCTTGTAAGTCATGGTATTGCTCACGGTTCAACCCCTGTTCGCTTGAGAAATGCCCGCACAGCACGAACCTGGTATCGCTTCGCTTCTTTGCCCGGGTGGGGACGGTGATAGGTTTCAACTTCTCCGTCCTTTAAGAAACGCACCCGCAATCCGCGACCCTCGATTTTTGTTGCGCCTGTCGCAATGAGCAATCGTTCGATCACCGCTCATTCAAGCATACCTGACACCGGACTCGATAATACTGCTGCCAGAGTTTTGCGGTTTCTGCCGTTCATGCCGATGTATGCAACGCGCTTGCGATAAACGCGCTTGCGAAAACTGCAAGCATGATTTTCAAATCAGCGGCGTCGGCGATACGACCGCGACGATACCTATATACCTGAGCGTCCGAAATGACCGCAGATCCCGCGAGAGCGGATGGTCACCGCACAATCAGCAGCCCCGTCGATTATCGATCTGTGTAATATGCTTGTGGAGGATCACACAAATTTCACTGTCTCGTCTCCATAAACCTGTTTCCGGCCCTCGACTCACCGTCAACAGTGGCGCCTACAGCCCTCAGATCAATGCGGACCAACCTCTGGAACCGGCTTCAAAGGCAATTTTCTCCGGAAGTGGCCGAATAGATCGCACCTCACCTAGACCAGCACAAGCGCTTCGTTCAAACGCGCGGGCACGGCTACTGACTGCACATGCGGAGTCTGACGTATTTGGCGGCGAATCCCTCGAGACTTGAAGCACAGATCCGTCCAAAACGAACAAAGTTGGATGGAACTCGCAGCCAAATGGAAGACGTTTCTTTCCACAAAACGCCGAGATATCCAAGCTACCCGTCTCCTGGCAAAACCCGAAGACCCAGTTCCATTAACTGCTCGCTGGTGGGTTCGCTTGGGGCGCCCATCATGAGATCCTCACCGCGTTGGTTCATCGGGAACAGCATGACCTCCCGGATGTTCGCCTCGTCAGCCAACAGCATGACGATCCTGTCAATTCCCGCCGCGCAGCCACCATGCGGCGGCGCTCCAAACCTGAATGCATTGACCAACCCGCCGAATCGC
>JAJEAY010000204.1 GCA_022824145.1 Rhodobacter sp.
TGCCGAGGTGAGGGCGGTGCGCCATGCGCACGCAGCCCGTTTCGATTTCGAGATTTCGGCCATCTTCCAGGACGTCCGTGCGATGCAGGAACTGTCCGAACGGACGTATCTCCGGTATCCCGCACGACCCGTTCCTGCCTCGGGTGCCGAACATGCCCAGGGCCACGAAGCGGTTGATCCGGGCGCCAAGGATTCAGCCTGACAAGGAATGCACCCGGGGACGCGGCTGTTTTCGAGACTCCGGCAGCTTGCGCGGACCGACCTCTGGTCCGCGGCATGACCGAGCGCGTCCATTCCTAAGTCGAACGGATTTTCTCGCGGCGTACTAGGCGCGATTCCTTTTTGCATGGCCTTGGCAGAACGATTCACTCTGGATCTCCGCCGACGGAATTGCAGGCCTGGACGCAAAATTGCGTGAGTGCCAGGCACGAATGAAATTTCATGCTGGAATGGTTTTCGGGAATGCGACGCAATTCGAGCATGTGTGCAGAGCGGACTGGACTCTGGGACGGACCCATCCTGGCATTGACCAGGAAGGCTCAGACGTCCTGGAATGCTGGATCACGTGCAGGAATTTCCGCGTCATTCTCAGATGATCGGTTTCCCCAGGCCTGAACATCCCGGAAACTGCCATCCCATCCGTGTCACGGAATTGATCACGGCGCATGAAAGTTCGGCTGCGTGTCGCTGCACCTGTTCCAGGAACGCGCAGTCAATCGCAGCGTCGAACAGGTTCAGCTTCCTGTCCACAAACAGCGGTACTGACGCACCGTTTGCATCCGGCTCCTGCCACGATCCATGGCACAGCACGTTTCGAATCCGCGTAGCTTTCCGAAGCTCGCCGACCAAATGATCAAGATCATCGGTGGTCGCATCCGGATGCCTACGGACGGCTTTCTCGTAATCCCCAACGAGATGGCCAAGCGGATCGGTCAGGGCTCTCTCCAGCGTGCGCGACCACTCTTCGTAGGCCGAGTCAATTTCCGCCGTGTCGTATCGTGTCGTGGTTGACAGAGCAAAGATCGCCCTGCCCAGCACTTGCTCAAGAAAGCCGAAAGTGCCGACTGTCCGGCCCAGACTTTCCCAGAATTCTCCTTGATGTCGATGGGTAGGAAAACGGCTCGGGAGCGCGTCCTGATCAATGATTCGGCAAACCATTGAGTCTTCTTCTGTCACATCAACCTCCGCAACTCTGCACTGTGGATCTGTGCGCTCCGATTTCGCCTGCACCGTCGCTCCCGAGGTGCCTGTAGCCAGCATGTACGCCTCGGAAGCCATTCGTCCCTTGGCTCGAAATCCACCGTGTGAGCGATCGAACTCATTCGTCCGTATCATCCATTGCACACCAGGAACGGCCAATCCGCGACCAGTGACCAACCTGCCCTGAACGACGCCACACTTTCAATCGCTCCGATGCAGGATTTTGCAAATGCTCCCGTTGGGCCCGCACGAGAAAGTCCGCGAGGCAGCAATGCTCCCACACCAAAATGTCCGTGAAACACTTCTGGTAAGTCATGCGGTTGTCGGACTTATCCTTGCTGGAGTCTCGTCCGGCGCGAAAGCAGTAGCCACGCGCATCTTGGTGGAACCCCCGCCTGAATCGGGGCAAGCAGTACGCGTTCGCCGCAAGCGACGGACTTCTCGACACCACCGGCATCCGTATGAGACATCGGTGAAAGGCCTCGTCGGATGAGGGATGCGGTCTCATGTCAGGACAGAAATCTTCAGGTGACACTGCGTACACCGATGTCGAAGTTCTCCGCCGCCGAGCAGAAGGCCGGGTGCGCAGCGCACAATCATTGAAGTTCAACTCGAATAGCCGTCCGTGATCGCCTTCGCTGCCGCATCCAGGCCCGGAAACAGGGATTCTCCTGAAACGTTCAGCAGTTGAAGTTCTTCGGCAATGCGTCCCTTGTCCTCTCCCTTCACCTCGAATGTGAAATGACCGTATGTCGGAATCCCGGAATTCCACTCCAGTATCTGCTCGCGTTCAAGGCGCTCGTGAAACGCCGAAACCAGAAAGGCGCCGGCCTGTGCCCTGATGCGCGCGAATGACTGCTGCGGTTCGACAACAAACACTCGGAAGAAGTCCCTTGGATCGATGATCTCCTGAAAGGCGGGCTTCTCCTGGCGGATCAAGTCGTACAGTCGATCCATGACCTGCCGATACATCCCCCTTATTTGAGGAGCCCTTTGCAGCTGGTCGAACGTATCCATACGGCCCAAGAGCACGTTTTGTTCTACCCGCGACAGCTTGGCGAAATTCGCAATCACTCTGATTGTATCGCTGGAGAACGACTTTATCATCGTTCGCGGCACTGAAAAAACGTGCAGGCGCCCGGTGGCTTCGAGCACGTCGCAGACGTTGAAGAGCGCTACCAACGGGTTTCGCGAGATGTCGAGCAAACGGGTCTTGAGTCCGTGGTGTTGTGCAATCACCAATTGGGAAAGGGCAGATTGCGCATGCTCGAAGTCCTCTGGCCGACGAGACATCAAGTCCTGCAGCAGGTCTCCTTCATTTGCCCGCAGGGCAGCATCACGCATCAGGGATGGCTCAAGTTTCCACGCCTTGCCCTGATGGTTCTTGATTCTGCCTTCCCCACGAAAATACAGTACAATGTCCTGCCGGCCGGAACGTATCTGTCTGCATAGATCAATCAATTCCGACACGCAGCCAACGGACTTCACTTCAACGGAATCTTCGCTTGGTTCCGGTTGGCCGGGCTGATTTGCAAAGAGCTTTGCCTGCCATGGTTCCGCACAGTCCAGTTCTGCGCCCGTAAGAGTCGCACTCGAAAGATCGGCACCTTCGAGCTTTGCATATGACAGGACAGCGCCTTCCAGGTATGCAAGGTTGAATTCTGTACCCGTGAAGTCGCACTGGAAGAGGTACGCTTCGAAGAACCCGGTACTGGCCATCTTCACCCTTCGAAAAACAGAACCGTGAGCACGGGCACGGCGGAACGAGGCACCTGCGAGACAGGCACCTTCAAGGTGCGAATTTGCCATTTCGGCTTCTTCCAGGTCCGCACCTCGCAAATTCGCGCTGCGCAGGTCCGGCCCAATATCGCGGAAACTGTCGCTGAGCCGGGACCTGCGAAATTTTGCCCGCTTCAGGTTCATTCCGGAAAGTGGGACACGGCCCTCCCCATCCAGCCTGTTCGCACCCTGAAATGCTGCGTGAAGGTCCTCACCCTCGAAGTCCGGGATGAATTCCATTCTTTCCCGTCTGGCATTCCAGCTTTCGGCACCTTCGAGAAGCCATTCGACGTGTTCGCCATTCGCCATGCAACGATCCTCAGACTTTCGGGTGACGGAATTCGTGCCCGACCACTCGGTCGCACTCTACAGAAGACCGAAACACGACGCTCGTTGGCAACCCTGGCACCGAATGTCCAGCCTCAATCCTGCCATGCACTCGACGTCCAAAGGGTGGCTGAATCTTCGACTGAGGTCTCACGACATAGATTCACCTGGATGCGTCCTGCTGTCATCACGAGTTTCCATCCGGCAATCAATGAACATTGATCTTGGCTTCACGACCTTTCGTGACACGACATGTTGCTCACCGGAGAGCCAGGGAACTCGATCCTTCCCGCTTGATGTAAGAGACTTCGCCACGACTGCCGACAAGTGCAATTTCGATACCCGCCAACGCGCACCGCGGAGCAAGCTTCCTCGCCAGGCGCAAAGTGCTTTCCGTCCGCGGCACGACGGCGACTTGGCGCCCCTGCAATGGTGTCGTCATCAACTGTCCAACGCACTCGCAAAGGCCCTGGCGGAGCTTCGACAACTGACCCCCGTGCCGGGTGTTGATGATGCCCCCCTTGCATTCGGCAGTAAGGATGCGGTCGCCGAGTTTCGCTACGATGTCGCCAAGCCCTGGCTTGGGAAAGACCGTAACGGTCTGGTCTGCGGAATTTCGGTAAGTCCCGCCATATTCCGTGCTGCCGCGACTTGAAACCATCGTGAACTTCTGCCGCCCAAGCCACCCGGCGAAGTCGAACTGCTTTCCGTGCTGGCCGTCAGGATGGATGCTGATGTCACGTGCACTTTCTGCACGCAACAGATGCATCGCGTAGGCGACCATGACCGCACCTTCGTAGAGATGATGCTCGCAGTCGCCATCTGATTTCCCGACGCGTTTGCCGGGCGCCTTCAGCGCTGTCACCAGATCATCGAATTCCAATCCAGCCTCCACAATTGCATCAACACATCGCGGGTCGAAGCGCCACTGCGACAAGTCCTGAGCCGACACGCCAGTGACACTCATTACATGGCGTCTACCGGCTGGCTCGACAAGAGCGCTCAAGGCTGCCTCTACCAGCGTCGCATCGCTCATGTGGGGGCCCGACGCCGAGGGCGCTCGCTCAACTAAGTGAGTTGTTGAGTGGCAGATCCTGCGCAGCAGTCCGTGCATCCTCATTGGCACCACCGACTTAGCCTTGACTTCAGAGGGACCTTTTTGGAGCCATCCCATTGCCCTCGATAGCAGGACGGTTGGGGGGATTCATTTGATCCGCCACTGTCTACTTTGAAGAAGTTTGCCCGCCACGCGAGTGCCGTGCTACTGTCGAAAAAAACTCTCGAGGCAAAACAATGGCACAGAAATCCGAAATCGAGTGGACGGATGCGACTTGGAATCCCGTCACGGGGTGTAGCAAAGTCGGGCCCGGCTGCGACAACTGCTATGCCGAGCGCTTCGCGGAGCGTTGGCGCGGCGTCCCCGACCATCCTTACCAGCAAGGCTTCGACCTGAAGTTATGGCCATCACGGCTCGAGCATCCCGTACGGTGGCGTAAGCCCCGGATGATCTTTGTGAATTCGATGAGCGACCTGTTCCACAAGAACATAGATCGCTCCTTCATCGACCGTGTCTTCGATGTAATGGAACGAGCCGACTGGCATGTCTTCCAGGTGCTGACAAAACGCAGTTCCCTTATGCGGAACTATGTTCATGCGCGGTATGACCGAGAAGCGGTGCCTCAGCACATTTGGCTTGGCGTGTCGGTCGAGGATTCAGCTCACGTCAATCGGATCTCTCACCTGAAGTCCATCAATTCAGAGGCGCGCTTCATCTCCTTCGAACCACTCCTAGGTCCGATTGCGGAGGTGAATTTGCGCGGCATTGCCTGGGCGATCGTCGGTGGCGAGAGCGGTCCGGGGGCCCGAGCCATGCAGCCCGATTGGGCGCGCCAACTCCGGGACATCTGCAAGCGCGACAATGTTGAGTTCTTCTTCAAGCAATGGGGCGGTCCGCGACCGAAGTCCAATGGCCGGCTGCTTGATGACGCGGAATGGAATGGGTTTCCAAGGCATGTTGTGCCAGAGGCCATTCTCGAGTCGCTGGTCACCTAAACGCCATTGAGTTCGGGAGACCCGAGTGAAGAAATCGCATGCCGAAAACGACGTCGGTCCGTGGGCCAAGCAAAAGCTCGGTGCCCTAGAAAGCTATCTGGAAGCCTACCACAAGGTCATGGCAAAGCAGAAGTTCGAGTTGATCTACATCGACGCCTTCGCAGGCCCGGGTCGGTCCAGGATTCGAGCTTCGGGACAGGTTGATGCCGAGCTAGACCTGTTTCTCGATGCCGAACAGAAAGCCGCCAGCAGAGAGTTCATTGCCGGGTCACCCGTTGTCGCTCTGAGGACAGGCCGAGGGTTTGATCGGTACTATTTCTTCGACAACGACCCGGGTCGCGTGAAACTGCTTGAGAAGATCAAGGAAGAACACTCGAACAAAGTCGTCCACGTCATTTGCATGGATGCCAATTCAGGTGTGCAAAAGCTGGCCCGAAAGATCGATGAGCACCACCTCGTGCGGGCTGTCGCATTTCTTGACCCCTACGGACCGAACCTACATTGGAAGACCGTCCAATCTCTTGCTGAGACTCGCAAGGTCGACGTCATCATCAACTTCCCTCTCGCCATGGCAATCAACAGACTTGTGACGAAGAGCCCCAACATCCGAGAAAACTGGGTAGAGTTGCTGGACAAGTGCTTCGGCAGTCACGACTGGCATGACCTGGCATACGAAGTGAAAGGAGACATGTTCGGCCATGAACGGTCCCAAAAGCGCGAAAGAACAGACATGCGCTTGCTACACTACTACCACCGTCGACTAGAAGGGGCCTTTGGCCATACTGTTGCCCCCAGTCTTGTCAAGAACACCAAGAGAGCGCCATTATATTATCTTCTGTGGGCTTCCTCAAACCCGCGAGGCAAGCCCATCGCTGATCACATCATGAAGTTTGGTGTCCGAATTGGATCAAAAGGTCGAAAGGAACGGAGGCAGCCCTCTCTGTTCTCCAGTAGTTCCCGCTAGAATTTCTTTTCGTTCATTATCAGTCTGTTGCGTTGATGACACGGAAATTCGTTCGTAGACTTTTTGCGCCAGATCGGCCATTCTGCTGCAAAACAGGCAAAAGCCGAGCAGCAATATGTCCAGC
>JAJEAY010000034.1 GCA_022824145.1 Rhodobacter sp.
CGGTCGAAGTCGCAGCGGAGGCCCTGTCTGCCCACGCCCATCACCAGGATCCGCCATATCTCCATACCCGGCCGCCGGGTCTTCCTGCTGACCCCGGGAAGGATGTGCTCGTCCATGAGCGCGAAGAGCCGCCCGCGGAAAACCTCGTCCGAATAGAGATGCTGGAGCCCGATGACTCCGGATCCGATGGGAATGCCCTTCGCCGGACACTCCCCGCAACGCATCCCGTGCAGAATTCTGCGAACGCATCCGACGCAGTTCGAGATCTTCCCATGCCGTTTCGCGTGCCGCAGCAGTTCCCGAACTGCACCTGCCACAGAACCACGACCCCGGTACCACGCAGCGGCCGCAAGCCACAGGTTCTCGTGCCCGGATGTCAGGAATCTATGTTCGAACGCAATCGATACGCATCCGCTGCCTACCGCCTGACACTCTGCGGTCCGCACTGCCTTTCACATGCTATCTGTCAGTTGCGGAGATGCCGAGACTCTTGAGCTTTCGATGAAGCGCGGACCGCTCCATGCCGACAAAATTCGCGGTGCGGCTGATATTGCCGTCAAAACGGTTGATCTGAGCCAACAGGTATTCCTTCTCGAACACCAATCGAGCCTCGCGCAGCGGCTGGCTGGCCAACTCCCCGGAAATCAGCACCTGTTCCTCGGACGAAGGCCCGTCCTCTGCCTGCAGAAGCTCGGACGCGGTGATCGGATCGCCGTTCTCACCAAGAATCAGAACCCGTTCCACAACGTTCTTCAGCTGCCGGACATTTCCGGGCCAGACCATGCACTGGAGCCGCAGCGCCGCCTCTTCGGAGAGCGCGCGCATCGGCAGGCCTTGGGTGCGATGGAACGATTCAATGAAATGGACCGCCAGCAGCGGAATGTCCTCCAGCCGGCGCTCAAGCGGCGGAACGCCAATCGGTACGACATTCAGGCGGTGGTAGAGCTCTTCGCGGAAGTGACCCGATGCGATCAGTTCCTCCAGGTTTCGGCTGGTGCTTGAAACCACGCGTGTGTTGACCCGCACCCTGAGGCTGCCGCCAACCCGCCGGAACGCCTGGTCAACAAGCACGCGAAGGATCTTCGACTGGGTGCCGACCGGCATGTCGGCGACCTCGTCAAAATAGATCGTTCCGCCGTTTCCCTGCTCGAGGAGTCCCGGCTGAACACCCGAACCTCCGCCTTCGCGGCCGAAGAGAACCTCTTCCATCCGCTCGGGCTCTATAGATGCGCAGTTGATGGTAACGAATGGACCGTCAGCCCGCTTGGATCGGAAATGGATGTAGCGGGCCGCCACATCCTTGCCGCAGCCCGACGGACCCGTCAGCATCACCCGCGCATTTGAGTTCAGCACCTTGTCGAGCTTTGACCTGAGGGCCCTGAACGCGGCGCCTTCCCCGATCATTTGGAATTCGGTTTCGTCGCGGTGCTTCAGTTCGACGTTCTCGCGCCGAAGCCGGGACGTTTCCATCGCCCGCGCGATCACCACAATCAACTGGTCTATGTTGAATGGCTTCTCGATGAAATCATAGGCGCCCTGCTTGATTGCCGCGACGGCGAGCTCGATATTTCCGTGGCCGGAAATTATGACCACCGGAATGCCCGGATTGTTCGCCTTTACGGCTTTCAGGATCTCGATTCCGTCCATTTCGCTGTCCCGAAGCCAGATGTCGAGAATGATCAGGGCAGGTGGATTCTCCTCGACAGCGGCCATGCATTCCTGGGAATTGGCCGCCAGCCGGGTGGCGTAGCCTTCGTCCTTCAGGATGTCCGAAATCAGCTCCCGAATGTCCTTTTCGTCGTCAACAATCAGGATTTCGCCCATATCACCCTCTTACTGCGCACTTGTTTCAGGACTGGACCGCGACTCACGCTCGGGGAGCGGCAGCCATATCTCGGCCCGGGCGCCGCGGCGTGCGCCGGGCCCGAACGGATCAGCATCGACAAGGTCAAGCGATCCGCCATGTTCCTCAATGATCTTCCGAACAATCGGCAGGCCAAGACCGGTACCGCCGCTCCGTGTGCTCACATAGGGTTCGAACAGTTTTGCACGGTCAGCCGGCAGTCCGATTCCGTTGTCGGAGACGGTGATCAGGATCCCGCTTCCGGAGCAGGTCATCGCGACGCGCACCTCGCCAGAATCGTCGCTGCTGCCGACTTTCTCCCGGTATGCTTCGATCGCCTCGACCGCATTCTTCAGCAGGTTTGTCAGCGCCTGGCCGATCATCGTCCGGTCAACCTCCGCCATCACCATGTCTTCCGGCAGGTCTGAGGTCACGGCTATTCCGTTCCGTCTCGCCTCCCGCTGCAGGAGCACCGCGCCTCGGACAAGCTCAGCCAGATCCTCCATTCGGCGCTCCGGTTCGGGCATGCGCGCGAACTTCGAAAACTCATCGACGATTCGGCGAAGGTCATTGGTCTGGCGAACGATGACTTCGGTCAGCTGCGCAAGCGATCCGGCCTCTTCCGGCTCCAGCAGCGGCGTGTATTTTCGTTTCAGGCGCTCAGCCGAAAGCTGGATCGGAGTCAGCGGATTCTTGATTTCGTGCGCGATCCGGCGCGCAACATCGCCCCAGGCCGCCATTCTCTGGGCACTGACCAGATCGGTGACGTCGTCAAATGCGATCACATAGCCTTCCGGTGCGCCGTCCTCCGAATTCCGGGTCGCCATGCGTACCAGCAGGATTTCCTGCTTGCGGTTACGCGTCAGCTTGACCTGGCCCTGAGCGGTTCCGGCTCCGCCGGTTCTGAGGCGGTCAAAGAGTTCCCCGAATTCAGGAACTGTATCCGCTAACAGCCCCTCATGCGCACCGCGCGGCAGCTGGAGGAGCCGTTCCGCCGAACGGTTGACGAAGGTAATCCCGCCGTTGCGGTCCAGCCCCACAACACCTGCGGTCACCGATCCCAGCACCGAATCGAACAGCCGCCGCCGTCGGTCAATCTGGATGTTGGTCTCCAGAATGGCGCTGTGCTGCTCCTTGAGCCGACCGACCATCTGGTTGAAGTCCCGTCCCAGCATCGAAATCTCGTCGTCGCCCGACTCTTCGCGCACACGCGCGTCCAGGTCTCCGGTGCCGACCCGCTGCGCCGCGTTGGCGAGCTGCCCGATCGGACGCGACAGGCGTTCTGCAAACCTCAGGCCAAACCAGATGGCAGCAAGGATCAGGATCAGGGCGAAGCCCAGATAGATCAGGCCGAACTCGAACAGAATGCGACCGCGGTCGGACTCAAGCTGTGTGTAAAGCGCGAACGTCGCCTTCGTGTCATCGAGAAGATTCAGTATCTCGCCGTCCACACTGCGGGAAACGTAAAGAAAACGGTCGATATAGCCGTCCAGCTTCACGATGGCGCGGAATTCGTTTATGTCCCAGTCTTCGATAATTACGATATCATCCCGGAGCGCCCGCTCGATCTGTTCAGGCGTGGGCTCTTCGTAGTCGAACAGGTATGAATGCTCACCCCGGGCGCGGATTTCGGCAGCGCTGTCGATCACGAATGCCTCTTTGAGGATTCCCTGAATGATCACGGCCTCGCCCTGCCCGGCCCGTTCCCTTTCGGATACGGACAGCCGTCCAAAGTCGAATGAATAGAACTGGTCTCCCGTCGCGGCAGCGCCGGATCCCTCCCGCAGGTCTCTGCGCACCTGAGCCTGGTCCGGCGTCAGCAGCTGCCGCAGCTGCCCGTCGGACACGTAGAAATTGGTGCGTCTGGCAAGATTGAGGTAATCCGCAAGGCTTCTGGCGTTGCTCTCGAGTTCCCGGCGGTGCTCTTCCTCATAAGCCTGCGCAGCCGCGAGAGACGAGCCGAGGACGGAGCGGACACGTTCCGAAAACCAGCTCTCCAGCCCCAGATTGAGCGTGATCGACGCGAAGACAGCGACGAGAACGGTTGGAGCAAGCGCGACAACGGCAAAGACGCCGGAAAGGCGGAGATGGAGCCGGGAGCCAGCCGACTGGACCCGGTGCGCCATGAACATGCGGGCCACCCGGCCCATAACCAAAGCCGCAAGAACCAGGATATATACCAGATCCGTCAGCAGTACGATGCGCAGCGTTTCAGGAGAGCCGCCTTGATCAATCGATCCGAAAACAAGGAGTGTCGCACCCGCCAGGACCGGGCCAAGCATAACCAGACCGAGAGCCGACGTGTTCCTGGCCGTGCGGCGAACGCGGGAATCGCGCAGCCGCTCCCAAGTCAGGTTTCGAATGGCTGAGGGCAAGCGTTTCCACCTCTTGGTTTCGGCGACTGACCCGTCTTCTATGCCTGGTATGGCCGCAGTTCCCGCCGCTGCTGCATATTTGCCACGCTCATGTTGCCAATTTACATCAACTTGCGGCCGCGTGTCACGCGAATATCGAGGTCAGTAATCTTCTTGCGAAGGGTGTTTCGGTTAATTCCGAGAACTTCGGCACATTTTGCCTGGTTTCCGCCAGTTGCGTCAAGGGCGACTTCGATTAGCGGCCGTTCGATTTCGCGCAGGACGCGCTGATAGAGACCCGGCTGCGGCAGCGCCCCTGAATGCAGATCGAAATAGCGCTGGAGACTTCGGGCGACCGAAGGGCCAAGGCTGTCGTGATCGCTCCCGTTTGACTGCTGCGTGCCGGGCTGTCCGTCAAGCACGGACTCAGCGTCCGAACCGCTGATTTCCTCGCCGACGGACGCAACCGCAATGTGCCGTATGCTATTCTCAAGCTGTCGCACGTTGCCCGGCCAGGAGTAGGCGCGCAGGATTTCCATCGCCTCGGGCGTGAAACGGCGTGGCGGAAGGCCATCGCGCCTCGCATTGGCGAGGAAGTGTTCCGCAAGAAGCGGAATGTCGTCCAGACGGTCCCGCAGCGGGGGTATGGAGACGGTCACGCCGCTGATGCGGAAGTAAAGATCCTGCCGAATGCTGCGCATGCCCAGTCCAGAGGCGAGATTTGCCTGGCTCGTGGCGATGACCCGCGCCGCGCCGCTCTCCAGCCCGTCGAGCACGCGCACCAGCCGGGACTGCGCCTCCCCGTCCAGGTCGCCCACCGCGTCAAGAAGGACCGTGCCTCCACCGGCGCGGGCGAAAAGCGACATCATTCCAGCCGGATCCGCGAAATCGGCTTGGGACGCTGCCAGGAATGAACGAGCGCGGCGGTCGGAGTAATCGTGGATCACGCGCGCGACAAGCTGCTTTCCAGTGCCTGATTCTCCTGTAACGAGCACCGAAAGATCGGTGTTTGTGACTTGCGCCACGCGGCGGTAGAGCGCCTGCATCGCGGCTGAACGACCGACAAGAGGGAGGTCATCCGACAGGTCCACGCTGGAATCGCTTTCCTCTGGATGCTGCCTCTGCACCCGGCGCTGGACCGCAAGCGCGCGTGCGGAGCGCGCCAACAGGTCAGGCAGGTCAAACGGCTTCGGCAGGTAATCATATGCGTCCTTTTCGGTCGCCTCGATGGCAGTCCTGATCGTACTTTGGGCGGAGATCACGATGACAGGGAGACCGGGCCGGCGTTCCGCGATGCCCGTCAGCGCCTCCAAGCCGTTTCCGTCGGGCATTATCACGTCAGTGATCACGAGATCGCCCTTTCCCTCGTCAATCCAGCGCATAAGAGTGGCCATACTCGAGGTCGCGTGGACCCGGCATCCCGCCCTGGTCAGCGCCTGGTTCAGGACCGTCCGAATTGTACGGTCGTCATCGGCGACAAGTACGGTCCCGTCCATCTAGGTCTCCTCCGGCGCCACTGGCAGCGAGATCCGGAACGCAGTGCGTCCAGGAACCGAATCAACTGAAATCCAGCCTCCATGTTCGGAAATGATCCTGCTGGCCAGGGCAAGACCGAGACCGGCGCCGTTCGCGCGGCCGGTGACGAACGGATCAAAGATGTCATGTTCGATTTCAGGAGGGATTCCAGGTCCGTCGTCGATGATCTCGACCTGCAGCGGCAGCGCCCCGCCCGAACCATCCCTTTGGCGGAGGCGAAGTGACCGGTCGTAATAGGTTCGGAGCGCAATCACTCCTTCCCTCCCGCGCGAGGCTTCGGCCGCATTGCGCAGGAGATTGGCGAGCACCTGAAGGATCTGGTCCTCATCGACATATGTGAGCGGCAGGGAGGGATCGTAGTCCTCTACGATCCGCATTCCGGCAGCGATTCCCACCTGCGCCGACCGGCGGGCGCGGTCAAGAAGATCGTGCAGGTTCACGGATCGGCGCTCCGGCGGCGCCAGCTTTCCGAACTGATCGACCTTTTCCAGCAGCGACACGATCCGGCGGGCTTCGCCAACAATCAGGTCGGTCAGCTCCCGGTCACCGGATTCCAGTTCCATGGACAGCAGCTGTGCCGCTCCGGTGATGCCCGCAAGCGGATTCCGGATCTCATGAGCCAGCATCTCGGCCATTCCGATTGCCGACCTTGCCGCTGAGGAGGCCGAACGGGATCTTCCGTGACGGGCCGCGGCGGGACACGGCTCGATCATGAGCAGAAGGTGGCCGGACTTTCCGGAGAACGGAGCGATCCGGATATCGCAGGTCACCGCCGCTGCGCTGCCGCCTGCAACGTCAACCGCCCCTATGAATATCGGCGACAGGCCGCCGCGAACTCGGGCGAATGCGGTTTCAAGCGTCGCGTCGACGGAAAGCCGCTCGTTCACCCGCTGGCCGCGGGTGGTACGGGCGGATGCGTTGAGGAACTGCTCGGCGGGGGGATTGATATCCCTTATCGCATCAGCCGAATCGATAATGAATGCCGGCACAGGAAGAGATGCCCAAATCGAGTCGCCAGGCTCGGTCATGCGGCAGCTTTCCCGCTTCCGGCGAGTGCGGCAGGCAACAGACGCAGAACCCTGCGTGGACTGCGCTCGGTGAGAACCTCGCGCCGCAGGTCTGCTTGCGTCGCCGCGCGGTCCATGTACCATCCAAGATGCTTTCTGATGACCTTTCCACCAATTTCCGTCCCGTAGAAGCACAGGGTTTCGTCGAAATGACGCGACACCATATCGGCGAACGCGGCGCCGCACGGAATCCGCGGGCGAGGCAAACCGAACAGATCAGCGCCGATCTCAGCGACCAGCCATGGGGCTCCCCGAACCGCCCGTCCGACCATAACACCGTCAGCCCCCGATGCCCGGAGTGCATCCGACGCATCCTTTCCTGACTGGATGTCGCCGTTTGCGACGACAGGAAGCCTGACTGCGTCCCGGACCCCTGCGATTGCTGACCAGTCCGAACGCCCTTTGAAAAACTGGCAGCGCGTCCGGCCATGGACCGTGATCATCTTCACGCCGGCGTTTTCGGCCCGAAGCGCGAGCTCGGGCGCATTCCGCTGGCGTTCATTCCAGCCGAGTCGGGTTTTCAGCGTCACGGGGATGCGCACCGCGCGCACCACCGCTTCCAACAGCCGTGCCGCATGGTCCAGATCGCGCATGAGAGCGCTTCCGGACATGCCGCCTACAACCCGTTTGGCCGGGCACCCCATATTGATGTCGATGAAACGCGCACCATTCGCCTCCACAATCCGCGCACCCTCCTCCATCCATCGAACTTGACGGCCAGCAAGCTGGACCGCGGTGTTCGCGATGCCAAGACCCAGGGATGCCCGCTCCCGGGCACCTGGTCTGGACTGCACCATCTCCTGACTCGCGACCATTTCGGAAACGACCAGTCCAGCGCCGAAGGACGAAACAAGCCTGCGGAAAGGAAGGTCGGTGATGCCAGCCATCGGAGCTAGCATCACCGGCGACTGTAGAGTCACGTCCGCCAGCTGGATCGCCATCCCTGTAATCCCTTTCAACCCGAATGGCCGTACCGCGCCGGGCGGCAAATGGCAAATCGGTCAGAAACCACAATTCCCTTTTTTTGCCTCCGCCATATTCGTGAACGCATTGTTTCCGCAAACCGCTCAACCTATAGAGACTGCATGAATGGGTCAGGTACCAACGCTGCCGTCATCGTCGCCGCTGGCCGAGGCGTGCGCGCCGGAGGGGATGTACCCAAGCAATGGCAGGCTCTGCGCGGAAGATGTGTGGCAGCGTGGACCATCGACGCCTTCCGCCAGGCGCCTTCCGTGGATATCATCGTATTGGTGCTGCACCCCGACGATATGGAACGATCGGCGGAATTTCCATTTGCCCAGGCTGTACAGGGCGGCAGTACCAGGGCTGCGTCGGTTCGGGCCGGCCTGGAATCGCTCGCCCGGCAAAACGTGTCGAAAGTCTTGATTCATGACGCTGCACGGCCGCTGGTGACTCAGCGAATCATCGGTGACATCATGACGGCACTGGACAACTCCCCCGGTGCCGCGCCAGCGCTTGAACTGACCGATGCGATCTGGCGCGGAAATGACGGAATAGTCTCCGGCACGATGGAGCGGACAGGTCTCTATCGGGCACAGACTCCGCAGGGCTTTCGCTTCGACGGCATCCTGGCCGCTCATAGAAGCCATGCCGCCGACGCCGCGGACGACGTTGAGGTTGCGCGCGCCGCAGGCATTCACGTGGCTCTGCTGCCTGGTGACGAGCGCAACCTGAAGATTACCCGCGCGGAGGATTTCGCGCGGGCGGAGCTGGCATTGGGGGCCGGGATGGACATCAGAACTGGCAATGGCTTCGACGTTCACGCCTTCAGCGAAGGCGACCACATGATGCTATGCGGCGTGGAGGTACCCCACGACCGAGGCCTGTCAGGACACTCGGACGCAGATGTAGGTCTGCATGCTGTGACCGATGCAATTCTCGGTGCGCTGGCAATGGGTGACATCGGCCAGCACTTTCCGCCGAGCGAAACAAGATGGAAAGATGCGGACAGCCGGATATTCCTGGAACACGCGGTGGGAATCGCTGTCGACCGCGGTTACCGGATCATGAACATCGACCTTACGCTGATCTGCGAAAGACCGAAGATCGCGCCACATGTTCCGGCGATGGCCGGCCGCATCGCTCGGCTTGCAGGGGTGCCGCCGGATCGAGTGTCAGTGAAGGCGACGACAACCGAGCGGCTTGGTTTCACTGGCCGCGGGGAAGGCATCGCCGCAATGGCGACTGCGACACTGACATCGGAATGAGCAGGGCGCTGGCGACGTTTTTCGGCGTGGGTCTCCTGCCTTGGGCGCCGGGCACCTGGGGTTCAGCGGCTGCCGTTCCCGTCGCTTGGGGGATCCACGGCCTGGGCGGATTCCCCGCACTGCTGGCTGCGACGGTTCTGATCGCCCTGACGGGCTGGGCAGCCGTTTCCGTCGCCGTCGCCGACAGCGATGAAAGCGATCCGGGGGAATTCGTCATCGACGAAGTCGCCGGAATGTTTGTCGCACTGCTTCCCCTTTCAGCGGGTCTCTGGCTCGCCGATGCTGAACCTTGGACCTTTCCGTGGCCTGGCTGGGTCGCTGCATTCCTGATGTTCCGGGCATTCGACATCTGGAAGCCCTGGCCGGTGAGCCGCGCGGACCAGCGGGGCGACTCTCTGGGAGTCATGCTGGATGATCTCATCGCCGGCGCTCTCACCGCGGCCTGCGTGACCGCGCTGGCCTGGCTTTCGCATGGAGTCGCCGGAATATGAACCGGGCGGAGACGTTTCTCGCTAGGGCCCGGACCACCGGAGCCCGCCTCGCCACAGCGGAAAGCTGCACGGGAGGACTGATCGCAGGAGCGATCACAGACGTTCCAGGTTCGTCCGACATCCTTGATCGGGGATTCATCGTCTACTCGAACGACGCGAAGCAGGAAATGCTGGGAGTGAGCGCCGATACACTCTCGGCACATGGAGCGGTCAGCGAGGAGGTGGCGCGGGAAATGGCGGATGGGGCGCTGGAGCGGTCCAAGGCAACCGTCGCCGTTTCCGTCACCGGCGTCGCTGGCCCCGGGGGAAGCGAGCGAAAGCCTGAAGGGCGCGTCTGTTTCGGAATCGCGCGCTCCGGCAAGCCGACCCGCACCTTCACCATGGAGTTCGGGGCGCTCGGGCGCGGCGCCGTGCGCCAATCGACTGTTGACCTCGCGCTGGACCTGCTGATAGAAACTCAATCCTGAAATCGCTTAACAATTCGGTGAGGCGCGCAAAGGATAGCCAGGGGCGGGCAAGCTGCATCCCAACACGTTGAACGGGCTGCGGCGGCCAAATCGGAATCCATCCAGCTAGTTTCCACTTCTTCGGCCATTGCGCAAAACTGCAGAAGGAAAACATGAAATGGTTGGAGCGGATACCGCATGGATTTTGGTAGCAACGGCATTGGTGCTGTTCATGACGTTGCCAGGGCTTGCGCTGTTCTACGGAGGCCTTGTCCGTGCCAGCAATGTTCTCAGCGTCCTTATGCACTGCTATTCGATCGCGTGCCTGATGAGCATTCTTTGGCTGGCATTCGGCTATTCGATCGCCTTCGGTGACGCAGGGGGCGGAATCTGGGGCGGTTTGGGAAAATGGTTTCTCGCCGGAGTGACAGCTGACAGCCTGTCGGGCACCCTTCCCGAAGTACTGTTCTTCGCCTTTCAGATGACGTTCGCAATCATCACACCGGCGCTGATCGTCGGTGCATATGTCGAGCGCATTAACTTTGGCTTCGTTCTGCTGTTCTCAGCGCTCTGGATGCTGGTCGTCTACTCGCCGGTCGTTCACTGGGTCTGGGGCGGCGGAATGCTCTCCGACGGCGGGATATTCGGCGATGTTGGCGTGAAGGACTTCGCAGGCGGCATCGTTGTTCACGAAACGGCCGGGCTGGCTGCCCTTGTAGTCGCGGTTCTGCTGGGAGCGCGCCGCAACCGAACTGTACCGCCGCACAATCCGGGCTATGTCATGATAGGCGCAGCGATGCTGTGGGTCGGCTGGTTCGGATTCAACGGCGGTTCGCAGCTTGCGGCTGACGGCGGCGCTGCAATGGCACTGACGGTCACACATATTTCCGCGGCGACAGCCTCGCTGACCTGGGCACTCTGGGAGCGGATAAAATACGGAAAAGCCTCGTTGGTCGGCGTTGTTACAGGAACCATCGCGGGTCTCGCTTCGATCACGCCCGCTTCCGGATTTGTCGGCCCGATCGAAGCGCTGATCATCGGAGCGGTGGCTGGCATCCTTTGCCAGGAAGCAGCCGTGTTCGTCCGCGGCATGCTGAAAATCGACGACACGCTAGACGTCTTCGCCGTTCACGGTGTGGGCGGCATTTTTGGCACCGTCATGATCGCACTCTTCAACACTCTGGGCTTCGGCAACGGGGCAAGCTGGACCGCACAGGTCGGTAGCCTGGTAATCGTTGGCGCTTTCACCGTGATCGCGACCTACATCATCGTCAAGGTTGCGGCGATGCTGGTTCCGTTCCGCGTCGATGCCGAGACGGAAGTCAGGGGACTGGATCTCAGCCAGTTCGCCGAGCATTCCTACGATCTGAACTCGTAGCTGACGCTGGCCAACGCAAGGCGGGATCACCGTCACCGGATCCCGCCAGCCCGCAGCCGGAAGAGACCAGACCGCAAAGCGCAGCACCCGAGCCCGTGTCCCAGCGGTTCCGCCTGCGGCGGATCTATCCGTGCAGTTTCTCCGCTCTCCGTTCGAAGGCGCGCACCACGCGCTGCATGGCCTCACCGAAGACCAGACCGATCACAGATCGAAGAATCGCGGTCCGGAAATCAAAGTCAACGAAGAAGTCCACCTCGCATCCGCTGTCCAGATCGCGGAATTCCCAAGTGGAACGCATGTGAGTGAAGGGGCCGTCGATATATTCGGTGTGAATTCTGAGCGCTTCGGGCCACAGCGTTACCCTGCTGCCGAATTTCTCGCGGAACACCTTGAACGAAATCACCAGTTCCGCGTCCATCACGTCGCAGTCATCGTGATGCGTTACCCTGAGGATGCGAGCGGCGGCGCACCACGGCAGAAAACCCGGGTATTCCGAAACATCCGCAACCAGTTCGTACATCTGCTGCGCTGTGTATGGCAGCGTTCTGGTCTCCGAATGTGTGGGCATACTCTGTTTCGCCAGTTTTGTTCGCGCCATGCATTTCGTATTGTTGTTTCTGAATTGCAAGGGGATGCGGCATGGGAGACAGGCCTTACGTCATCGACCAGCTGATATCGGCCAAGGCCATCGCGGCCAGGGTCGAGGAACTGGCTCGCGAAATCACAGAGGCATTCAGGTCCACTGACAAACTGGTGGTTGTGGGGCTTCTGCGGGGCAGCTTTGTTTTCATTGCCGACCTGGTAAGGGAGCTGGACCTGCCTGTTGAGGTCGACTTCATCGAAGCGTCCTCCTACGGCGATTCGACTGAATCGAGCCGGGAGGTCCGGATTCTCAAGGATCTCCGCGGTGAAATCGGCGGACGGGACGTGTTGCTTGTGGAAGACATCGTCGACACCGGATACACGCTTGCGCATGTAACGCAGCTTCTGAAGACACGTGACCCCAAGCGGCTGGAAACCATTGCGCTCCTTGACAAGCCATCCCGTCGCGAGATCGACGTGAAAGCGACCTGGACCGGCTTCGAAATTCCTGACGAGTTTGTCGTCGGCTACGGAATCGACTATGCGCAGCGCAACCGAAACCACCCTCATATCGGAAAGGTGAGATTTGTCGAATCTGAGGCGACCCGACAAGTCCCAAGCTCTTGACCGGTTTGAAGCCAGCGGACTCCGCAGCGGAAAAGACCAGCTTCACCTGTGGATTCTCCCCTCCCTGTTTCCGATGCGGAGCGCTTTGCCCGATTCTTTTCGAAGCCAGGGCAGAGGCTAAGGAGGGAGTGTGCCGCTTGGCCAGCCGTTGAGTTCCAGCCTTGCTTCCGACTCTTCGTCAACTTGAGATCGAATTCATAGTTCGTCGAAGATGCCGCCATAAAGCCGATCATTCTGATTCCAAGGAATTAGATCAGCAGGAATGCTGAGGATCGCCGTCAACGAAGCTGATGCTACGGTATGGCTTGCCTGCCGCAGCGAAGTCTGTCTGACCGGAAACCGCAGGGGCACGAGGCGAGACAACGAACCTGCCGGATCTTTTCCAGCGCCGGCGCCTGCAGGCACTGGGTCAACGGCGCTCGGCACCGACTGGGTCGAAAGCACTTCCGGTGAAGTCTGGATTTACTTTACACGATGCCACCGCCACAAGAAATTTATGACATCATTGCAAATGAAATAGGTGTTTTGGAAAAATGCGATGCGTGCGGGCGATGTCCCTCGTTGGTACGGTTCTTCTCAGGATCTGTTCGATGGCGCTTCATACGTCTGGCAACCGGACATCGTATCGCGTGCTGCGACCACCGCTCTCCTGCTTGCGAAATGCACCCATCTGAAGGAGCCGTGCCAGATCACGGGTAGCGGTGGCCTTCGAGCAGCCGGCCATCTTCATATATTTCCCGGCATGCATGCCGCCCTTGAATCCGTCGCGCCCTTCTAGAAACATCCTGGCAAGAACCTTTGCCTGACGTTCATTTAACCCAACTCCATGCGCATCCCAGAATCGTGCCTTTGCAATTACGTAAATGACATGTTCCCTAGCCTGCATCTGCGACTCCAATGCGAGATGAGTAAACCAGACCAGCCACTCAGTTATGTCCACGCTTCCCCGGCCGGCACGTTCGAGAGCATCGTAATACTCCTGTACCCTGTCTTGAATCGTCGCAGAAAGGCTCAACAGCGCGGGGTACCCAAGCTCCTGCGATAGTGCAGTTTCCGATATTGCGCGTCCGACCCGACCGTTCCCATCGTCAAACGGGTGAATGCACTCGAAATAGAGATGAGCAACTCCCGCACGCACTGCGCCCTTTAGGTTCCGACTGCCGTTGAACCACTCTACAAAGCGCTTCATCTCGCCAGGCACCCACTTGGATGGCGGAGCCTCGTAGTGAACCTTCTCCTTTCCGAAAGCCCTGGAAACAACCTGCATCGGACTCTCGCTGGATCGCCATTTGCCAACCTCAATCCTGCCACGCCCGAAGCCATCCGCGATAATCAGTTCCTGCCATTTGCACAGGCGCTCCTCAGTCAATGCTGCGGCAAAGTGCTCCCTCACCGAAATCATGAGCGCGGCCACGCCGTTTGCCCTTGGATCCCGCACGGCAGCGGGCACCGCATTGAGTCCGAGCTGGTTGCGAATGGAAGAGCGTACGTCTTGCCGATCATAGCTTTCGCCCTCAATCTGCGAAGTCTTGACCGCTTCAGAGACAATCAGGTCAATCTGAACGCCTGTCCTGACGGCGTCGCTTAGATGCGCCACTTCACCGACCAAACGGCTAGCTTCCAACGCGTAGGCATGTGCGCTCGAGTCAACAGTTTCGTTGTCCCATACAAAGTTCGGCCAGTCATCTCTCTGCCAGATATATGTCACGTTCGACTCCATGTTCCGCACAGACGGCTTGTGAGCCGATTGTAACACTATTCGGCTCAATTACACACTTCAATTTGAGCCGAATAACCGTCCGATTTGGCTCATTCGACGGATGCGTCGCTCGACAGCACTGCCCGTGAACGCCTGTGGCGTCGGCAACGGCTGACGGAAACTGCCTAACCGCGACAAGAAGCTCCCGTGAGGAGACTCACACGGAGCACCCGACGAAAACGATTCCGCACCGCCTGGATGCAAGCACGGCCAAAACGCCGGGGGTGCCCGGATCAGCAATGCGAGCCCGACTCGCGGACCCAAAGCAACGCAGGCTCGCATCGGATCCTGTGCTCCGCACTAGCTCATCGAAACCAGAGCACAGTCAGAGATGGCTGGTAAGAGGTCGCGGAGGTATACCCAGTCATAACCAAAATCCGATTGCCACAATAGATGCACTCGTCGAGGATTTCAGATAACATGAATCATCGAAATGCCGCTCGGGTTCGCTCGGTCTCGGCGGCCTTTAAATGGCAAAGCTCCAGTAACTGCCGAGAGCATGGAACGAGACGCCAGCCGAAGGCCGCACCATTCTATGGCAAACACGAATCCGTCCATCCATTCTCTACAACGACAAGTGAAAACAGCCGAACCGAACGCCAAGAGACCGGACGCTCAGTGTGTAAATAGTGGCAAGCGGTTACCCTAAGGACACAAATTTGAGATAAGGGGGTTGACTCTGTCTTTTTGAGGACATTGTGTCAATTTACACATATGCAGGGTCCGCTTGCGGATCACTGCTCTCCTCCCGTTGGGAGGCACAGGGAAGTGGGCGGCGTGCATTGTCATTGCCGCCCGACTCTATGAAAAATGAAATCTCTCTCCTGTCGGCTCTGCTGCAGTCGGGAGGATCCTGAGCGATTCGTCCTATTTCTTCCTCTTCAACAAGAACCAGAATGCCGAATCGCTTGATCGACATCAGATGGAATTTCGTGACGGCCGTTCCAGCCCCGCATTCAAGGGCTTGGGCACAGCAGCAGCGGTCGCAATCTAAGGTTCGAAATTGATCGAATAAACAGGTCGCGAAGCGCATTTCAGCCAGAAAACGAAAATCCGACACATTTCCCAGCCGCATCCGAGACATTAGCATCCCATTGCATCGATCGGCAGGAATCACATATAGTAATTTCAGGATGTATTTGTCGGTGCGGGCCGCAATACCGGACAACGGCTGAACCGAACACCGGAGGCGCAACAATGTGGATATCGAGAAGGGCGCTCTTGGCAGCGGGCGCGGCAACGGCATTCCTTCCTGTCTCAGCGAAGAGCTCGCTTTCAGCCGAGCTTGGCGGCAAGCGGATCACCACGGTCAGCGATGGCAGCCTGGTCCTGCCGCTCTCATTCCTTTTGCCTGATGTTCCGGAGTCAGAATCCGAGCCGTTTCTTGCAAAGCATGGACTTTCTTCCAAGAGGCTCGAACCGGAATGCAACCTTACCCTTCTGGAAGACGGCGACCGCGTCATTCTCTTCGATGCGGGAGCCGGACCTAATTTCATGCCGACCACGGGCCTGCTGAGCGGTTCACTGGCGGAAGCGGGCGTGGAACTCGAAGCGGTAACCGATGTCATCTTCACGCATGCCCACCCCGATCACCTTTGGGGCATTCTGGACGACTTTGATGAAATCACCTTTCCCGAGGCACAGCTTCATGTTGGACGGAAGGAATGGGATTACTGGCGCGCCAGCGACACCATCGAAACGATCGGTGAATCCCGCCAGGCATTCGCGGTTGGAGCGCAGAACCGGTATGCCGCTATGGAAGACAGGGTGCAGCTGTTCGATGCGGGTGAGGAAGTGCTTCCCGGAGTGGAGGCTCTCGACACGTCAGGACATACGCCGGGACACATGTCGTTCGCGGTTCACGCAAACGGCGAATATGTCATGGTCCTCGGCGACGCGCTTACGAATCACGCGATTTCATTCCATCGGCCGGAATGGCCGAGCGGCTCGGACCAGGATCCGCAGGACGCGATCGCAACCCGCCTGGCATTGCTTGACCGGCTGTCTGCCGACAAAGCCGGCATCGTCGGATTTCATCTGCCGGACGGCGGTTTCGGCCATGTTGAGCGGTACGAACAGGCATTCCGGTTCGTTCAGGACATTTAGCCGCCCTTACGCCACACGCCTGAACGGCGCCAGCGGCGAACCTTCGATCAGCCAGGCCAGCCCAAGTCTTGCGCCGATTCCGATCGAGATAACGGTGAACGGAACCGACGTCGCAAGCAGCGAGGCGGCGCTCATGCCCTGCCCTACAGTACAGCCAAGCGCAAGAATCCCGCCAAACCCCATCAGAGCCGCGCCGGAAATGTGCCGGGCCAGTTCCGCCGCATCGTCGCACGCCTCCCAACGGACGTTGTCCGCAATCCGCGCGGCGACCGCCGCGCCCGCCACGGTGCCCAGCACTACCCCCACGCCATAGTCCGGCGCAGTGCCGGTGCGCGCGATGAACTGAAGAAGTGAATCCGAAACAGGCCCGACATAACTGGCTGACTCGATCTGGACCGGATCGAACGAAAACGCGCCGAAACTGGTTGTGACAACCCAGCCCGAACAGATGACCAGTCCAATGACAGCCGCCGTCGCGAACGCGCCCCAATTGGAACGGAAATTCCTGTCCGCAAAGACCCAGATCGCTGGAATGGCAATCAGAATGACTGTCAGCGCAACCGACAGGTCAATGCCGACAAGCGAGGACATCACCGCTGGAAGCGACTGGTCTCCGGCAAATGAAAGATCAAGAGCGAACCGGTCCAGAAACCCGGTACGACTCACAGCGAGCAGGCCGCGCGATGTGGACATCGCGACTATCGCGATTACCAGAAGAACCACGAGGCTCTTGAGGCTGCCACCGCCGAGACGCACCAGCACGCCATAGCCACAGGTTCCGACCAGCGACATTCCGACCCCGAAGGCGAGGCCACCGATGATCGCGGCCGGCAGACTCAGGGAAACCGCCATATACATGCTGCCGGACGTATCCGCGACCCCGGTCGCCACCGCGACCTGGGTGGTGACCGCAGCGACGACCGCTGCGAGCACCCAGGTTCTAAGCCCCTCCGAATTTTCGCCATACCAGTGCCGTTCGAGCGCCGAAAGCGTGCAGAAGAAATTCCGCCGGGCAACAAAGCCAAGCAGCAGTCCCGCAACCAGACCGGTTACCGGCAGTAGGTAGGTGGCAGTGTCCATTGAAAGCCTCCAGCGTGCGACTTACGGATCTTCCCCGCTCTCGGTAGAGCAGAATATTTCATAAAGCTGGCCAACGATCTTGGAAACCTCTTCGCTGGCAATCCTGTAATAGATCTGTCGGCCTTCCCGTCGCGTGGCGACCAGCCTGTCAAAACGCAGCCGCGCCAGCTGCTGTGAAACCGATGCCTGAGGCATCGCCATGAGCCTCTCAAGTTCGGAGACAGAGCGCTCGCCTTCTGCCAGCAGGCAGAGAATCAACAGACGGGATTCGTGCGACATGGCCTTGAGCAGGTCACTCGCAGCGCGCGCCTGCTCCACCATACGTTTTGTCTCTTCAGGAGACGCATCCGACTTCAGACTGGGAAAGTTCATTTTGCCCTACCCGCCGGTTCAGTCCTGCCAACGCACCTCAATCATCCGGATTCTCCGGGGTCGCCAGGCAGCATTTCCAGCATTTCACCGATCAGGAACCAGAAGAACTCGTCTCCCGGGTAACCTCGGAGGCGTTCGACCTCGACGCCGTTCTCGATCAGTACGAATGTCGGGGTGAACCGGTCGGACCGCACGCGGTGCAGATCGGCCGGCCAAGGTCCGTCGATGTCCACACGCCTAAGGGGCGCGATCGTCGCCTCCGCTGTCTTGGGATAGATCGGCCCGATCTCTTCGTGCCAGCGTTCGCACCACAGGCAGCCTTCACGTTCCAGCATGAGCAGTTCCGCCGCTTCCGCGCGACCGGAGGCCGCAAGTACGAGCGAGACCAGAAGAGCCTGCCCGATCGCCGCAAAGGATGTCACAGCCGTGATTTGAGAGTAACGTCGCAATCTCGCGGCTCCTGGATTCAGACAGGCACAGTTCATGATTGCAGGCCCGACATTTTCTCATATTGCAATTCATGAATACTTCCGGTAAATTATACAGTCAGGATACCTGTCTGTCCAGCCGCGTATGTGGGTGGGCGGTCGATTCGTCGTGAACGGAACCGGCTATGATGGACATAGGAGCAGGTGCAGCGTTACTGGCAGGGCTGCTGTCGTTCGTATCCCCTTGCGTCCTGCCGATCGTGCCGCCTTACCTGGCGTATCTGGCAGGAATCAGCGTCTCGGAACTTTCGGATGATGACATTCCGCCTGCCGTGGCGCGCCGGGTTCTGATGGCCGCGGCAATGTTTGTGCTGGGCTTCACGACCGTCTTCGTCGCGCTCGGCGCAACCGCGAGCACCATCGGACAGGCATTGGCGCAGTACTTCGACACTCTTGCGGTCATCGCTGGGCTTGTGATCATTGTCATGGGCCTTCATTTCCTGAACGTATTCCGCATCGGGCTGCTCTTCCGGGAGGCGCGTTTCGCTCAGGCAGGGAAGCCTTCGGGACCGGCCGGCGCATACGTCATGGGACTCGCCTTCGCGTTCGGATGGACACCCTGCGTAGGACCTGTCCTTGCAGCGATCCTGTTCATTGCCGGTGCCGAGGAATCCATTGCCCGTGGCGCCATGCTGCTTGCGGTCTATTCACTGGGGATCGGAATTCCGTTCCTGGCGGCCGCGCTGTTCGCCAGCCGGTTTCTCGGCTGGATGGCAGGATTCAGGCGGCACCTTGGCACGGTGGAAAGGATTATGGGGGGACTGCTGGTCGTGACCGGCGTGCTGTTCATGACAGGATCGATGTCCCTGATTGCCCAATGGCTGCTCGAGAGCTTCCCGGTCTTTCAGGCAATTGGATAGGAGGAGACCATGACAGGAAAAATCGCTACCTTCGCATTCGTGGCTGGCTGGAGCGCTATGCTGGCCGCTGCCGCCGGTTCTACGGAAATCGGCGATGACGGACTGCACAAGCAGGATTGGTTCGCAATCACGTTTCGTGACATTGCAGAGGATGTCGAGACCGCTCGGGATGAGGGCAAGCGGCTTGCGATGATCTTCGAGCAGCGCGGCTGCATTTACTGCAGGGAAGTGCACGAACAGGTGCTGGTCGACCCGGAAGTCCGTGATTTTCTGACGGCCAATTTCGTGATCGTGCAATACAACCTCTACGGCGACGAAGAGGTGACGGATACAGACGGCGAGGCGCTGACCGAAAAGACTGCTGCGCGAAAGTGGGGTGTGCTGTTCACGCCGACCATCATTTTCATGCCGGAAGCAATCGACTCGGACCTTGATGCCAGGCAGGCGGCGGTCGCCGTGATGCCGGGCGCGTTCCGAAAGGGAACGTTTCTCGACATGTTCACGTGGGTAAGCCAGAAGGGCTATGAGAGCGATGAAGGGTTCCAGCAGTTCCACGCGAGGCGAATCCGCGAGCGGAACGCGGAAGGCCAGATCAACACCGATTGACAGATCCTATGCAAACATGCACATAATCAAATTTATGGCTTGATAATCCAGAAACCCGCGTTTAGGTTTCGGCGGGGAAGGACATGGATTCGGCATACTTGGGAGGATGAATGCATGCATCAGGCATTTGCGCGAATGCTGACTTCGGGCACCTTGGCGGCGTCACTTTGTGTCGCAGGAGCCCAAGCGGAACCTGTGCCGCCGGACGCTGTCGTCTTCGAAGATGGCATGGTTCTGGCATCACTGACCGGCGTCGCAGGCAATCCTGAAGAAGGCGCGAAAACGTTCGTCGACAGGCGACTCGGAAACTGCCTTGCGTGCCACGTGAACGAAGCGATGAGCGACCATCTGTTCCATGGTGAAGTCGGCCCGCCGCTTGACGGAGTCGCCGACCGTTGGGAGGAAGCCGAAATCCGCGGGATCGTCGCGGACTCCAAGGAATTCTTTGGCGAAGAGACCGTCATGCCCGGCTTCTACAGCCTGAACGTCGGGACCGATGTCCGCAAGGATCTTGTCGGCAAGACGATCCTGACCGCACAGCAGGTTGAGGACATCGTCGCATACCTGCTAACGCTGAAGGAGCAATGAGACTGCAAGCGAGTGCAAGCGAGGAGTAAGCACATGAACAGGAGCATCAACAGGCGCGACGCGCTGGCGTTTGGCGTCGGGCTGACGGCATCGGCGTTCGCGCTGTCGCTCGGACTGCCAGCCCATGCCACAGCCGACGATGTGAACCGGCGGTTGATGGAACTGGCCGGGGGAAGCACGCCGCAGACCGGCCGGATCCGGCTGAACACGCCCGAAATCGCCGAGAATGGAAATACGGTACCGGTTTCGGTCGAAGTCGACAGCGCAATGAGCGGCGATGACATGGTCAGGTCCGTCACATTGTTCGCCGACGGAAATCCGAATCCCGAAGTTGTGACCTTCCACTTCACCGCACTGAGCGGCGCCGCGCGGGCCAATACCCGAATGCGGCTGGCAAAGACCCAGAACGTCGTCGCCATTGCGCTGATGGCGGACGGTTCCTCGTTCATGGACAGCAAGCTGGTCAAGGTGACCATCGGCGGCTGCGGCGGCTGAAATTCAGGAGAGACAGCATGGCAAACAAACCAAGAGTAAAGGTTCCGAAGACCGCCGCCGCGGGCGAGGTGATCACGATTAAGACGCTGATTGCGCATAAGATGGAATCAGGGGTCCGCAGAGACAGTGACGGCAACGTCATTCCACGCATGATCATCAATAGGTTCGCTGCGGAATTCAACGGACAGCCTGTTTTCGAAGCGGACATGCACGGCGCAATATCGGCGAATCCCTACATGGAGTTTTCCGCAAAGGTCGAGGAAAGCGGCACATTCCAGTTCACGTGGGTAGACGACGAAGGGACGGTCTACACAACCGACAAAAAAATTACGATTGCCTGATCGTCGGCGCAGTGCTTCGGAGGCACGGACGTCACGGCGAAACCTGGAGGGAGGAAACGTGAGAAAATCAGTTCTGCTGACTGGCTTGGGCACGCTGTTGGCCACCTGCCTGTCGACCGCGGCAGTGGCCGAACCGGTCGATGAAGATCTGGTGATCGACGGAGAGATCGCGATCATCACCAAAACTGCCGCACCGGAAGGCCATCCATTCGATGAGCTCCTTTCCGGGTGGCTCTACCGGACCCCGGAAACGCGTGCGCTGGAAGCGGACTCCTTCCAGAATCCAGGCATGCTTGCTGTAGAATTGGGTGAGGAAATCTGGAACACCGTTGAGGGTTCCGAAGGCAAGTCCTGCGCTACATGTCACGGAGATGCGTCCGAAAGCATGAAGGGCATAGGCGCGAGGTTCCCGAAGTGGGACGCTGATTCCGGCCGTCCGATCAATGTTGAACTCCAGATCAATGAATGCCGGACCGAACGGATGGGAGCGGAACCCTACAAGTTCGACAAAGGCGGGCAGAAGCCGTTGACCGCATTCATCAAGCACCAGTCTCTCGGCCTTCCAGTCAGCCTCGACCTTTCCGAAGGCGACATGCAGAGCTGGTGGGAGCGCGGAGAAGAGATGTATTACCGGCGCACTGGCCAGCTGAACCTCTCCTGCGCGTCGTGCCACGAACTGAACAACGGGCTTTACATTCGTGCGGACCACCTCAGCCAGGGTCAGGCCAACGGTTTCCCAACCTACAGGCTGAAGCAGGCCGCTCTCGTTTCGCTTCACAACCGTTTCCGCGGCTGCATACGCGACACGCGGGCGGAATATCCTGCGGCCTTTTCTGACGATTTGATGGCGCTTGAAGTCTATGTGACCTGGCGCGCCACCGGGCTGTCCGTCGAAACGCCGGCCGTGCGCCAGTAACCGGTGGTCCGCTACCCTGCCCCAGGCCATGGCGGCGGCGCATGAGATTCAGCCGGTCGGCAGATAGAGCCGACCGGCGTTTATTCAATTAAGACAGGTCGGGGGCATGAACATGTTCGGACGGCGCGATTTCCTGCAGTTTGGCGCAGTCGCCGGGTTGGCTGTTGGAGCCGCAGCCGGTTTTGGAGGCAACCTGGCCCGAGCGCTTGCGCAGCAGCGGCTCAGCCAGGACGACCTGCTCGCGTTCGACAGCAAAGGCCAGGTGACGCTGCTGCACTTCACCGACTGCCACGCGCAGCTGGTACCTGTCTATTTCCGGCCGCCCGACACGAATATCGGCGTCGGCGACTTCAAAGGCATTCCCCCGCATCTGGTCGGTGAGGATTTCCTGCAGCATTTCGGGCTAAGCGCCGGAACACCCCTCGCCTATGCCCATACGATGGTCGATTACGTGAATCTCGCGCGCGCTTATGGCAGACTTGGCGGACTTGACCGCACAGCCACACTGGTAAATGCGATTCGGGCCGAGCGCGGCGACGACCGCGTGCTGTTTCTGGACGGCGGCGATACCTGGCAGGGATCCTACACGTCGCTCAGGACCGACGGTCAGGACATGGTCGAGTGCATGAAGCTACTCCGGCCCGATGCGATGGTCGGTCACTGGGAATTCACCTTCGGCGAGGAGCGTGTGCGCGAGATCGTCGAAGGCATGGACTATCCGTTCCTTGCCTCAAACATCGTTGACACCGACTGGGAGGAACCGGTCTTCGACAGCACGGCCTTCTTTGAGAAGGGCGGCGTGAAGGTGGCGGTGATCGGACAGGCAATGCCCTACACGCCAATTGCCAATCCGCGCTGGATGATTCCAAACTGGTCATTTGGCATCCGCGCGGACGTCCTTCAGGAAAACGTCGATGCTGCGCGCGATTCCGGCGCCGAAGTCGTCGTGCTGCTGTCCCATGACGGATTCGACGTCGACCGGAAGCTGGCGACGGTGGTTTCAGGCATCGATGTCATTCTGACCGGGCACACCCACGATGCGGTGCCGCATGCGATCGAGATCGGCGATACGCTCCTTCTCTCCTCAGGCTCCCATGGAAAGTATCTTGGCCGGATTGATCTGGAGGTTTCGGGGGGACGGGTGACGGGGCACTCATCCAACCTCATCCCTGTCTTCGCCGATGTCATCGAGCCGGATCCCGCAATGGAAGCCAGGATCGCCGAATTCAGAAGCCCGCACCAAGCGGAACTGAGCCGAGTGATCGGAACAACCGAGGGGCTGCTCTATCGACGCGGCAATTTCAACGGCACATGGGACGATCTTATCTGCCAGGGAATCATGGCCGAACGCGATACCGAGATCGCCCTTTCACCCGGATTCCGCTGGGGTGCGACACTGCTTCCCGGGCAGGACATCACGATTGACGATCTCTATTCGCAGACGTCCATGAACTACCCGAACGTCTATCGGCTGGAGTTCACCGGCCAGCAGCTGAAAGATGTCCTTGAAGATGTATGCGACAACCTGTTCAACGAGGATCCATTCCTCCAGCAGGGAGGAGATATGGTCCGCGTCGGAGGAATGAGCTATGCCTGCTCACCCAACAGGACGATCGGGAACCGCATCTCGAAAATGCGGCTTACGCGAACCGGCGAGCCGATCGACCCGTCGCGGAGCTATGTCGTCGGCGGATGGGCCTCAGTGAACGAAGGGACTGAAGGACCGGCGATATATGACTTGATGGAGCATTATATTTCTGGCCTCGGCTCGGTCAATGTCCCGGAAAACCGGACAGTCGAGGTAATTTCCACCTGACCTGCCGGTGCTTAGGCACCCCGTCCTTCTTTGGGCAATCTTTCGGAACATAGTGTATTGACTCATTCCTATGTTTGAATGTATCGGCCTGCTCAAGTGGAGGAAACAATGGACAAACCCAGCGAATCGCCATCGGGTCCAGTTCTGAACCTGTCACGCCGTCGGCTGCTGAAGGGTGCCGCGACCGCTGGGTCAGCCGCCGTTGCAGGCACTCTGGCTCCTGCAGCCGCAGGGGCCGCGGGCGATCCGGCAATTACTGAGATCCAGGACTGGAACCGCTATCTCGGCGATGGCGTGGACGCACGCCCTTATGGTTCGCCATCACAGCATGAAGCTCATGTCATCCGGCGGAACGTTCCATGGCTGACGGCTGACCCGGTATCTTCCGTAAACTTCACGCCTCTGCACAAACTTGACGGCATCATCACGCCAAACGGGCTGTGTTTCGAGCGTCATCACGGCGGCATCGCGGAGATCGACCCCGCAGCGCACCGGCTGATGATCAATGGTCTCGTTGAACGGCCACTCGTCTTCGCCATGGAAGACATCAAGCGTTTTCCGCGCTACAACCATGTCTATTTCCTCGAATGCGCCGCCAACTCCGGCATGGAGTGGCGCGGAGCGCAGCTAAATGGCTGCCAGTTCACGCATGGGATGGTGCACAACGTGATGTACACTGGCGTTAAGCTCGGCGACATTCTCAATGAAGCGGGCCTAAAGCCATCAGCAAAGTGGCTTCTGCCGGAAGGGGCCGATGCCTCGGCAATGACGCGTTCCGTGCCCCTGGAAAAGGCGCTTGACGACTGCCTCGTCGCTTTCTGCATGAACGGAGAGGCCCTGCGTCCTGAACAGGGATATCCACTGCGCCTTGTCGTTCCCGGCTGGGAGGGCAACATGTGGATCAAGTGGCTGCGACGAATTGAGGTCGGCGACCAGCCTTGGCATCATCGCGAAGAAACGTCGAAATACACCGATCTGCTTGCCGACGGCAGCGCCCGGCGGTTCACCTGGACCATGGACGTCAAATCCGTGATCACCAATCCCAGCCCCCAGGCACCGCTCGATCATGGACGCGGCCAAACCGTTCTTACCGGCCTTGCATGGTCCGGGCATGGCCGGATTTCACGGGTGGACGTTTCTGTTGACGGCGGCCGCAACTGGCAGACGGCAAGACTGGACGGTCCAAGCTACTCCAAATCGGTCCATCGTTTCTACCACGACTTCGAGTGGAACGGTTCGGAGCTCTTTCTGCAATCTCGCGCCATCGACGAATTCGGCAATGTGCAGCCGACCAAGAACGCACTGCGCAAGGCGAGGGGCGAAAATTCGATCTACCACAACAACGGCATCCAGACCTGGCACATTGGGGAAGACGGGAGCGCAGAGAATGTCGAGATTTCCTAGGGCGTTCGCGCTTGCGGCGGTAATGGCGGCGACAGGCGCGGCCGCATCGTTCTCACAGGACATTGCGGCAGGCGAAAAAGTCTTCAGGAAGTGCAAGGCATGCCATCAAGTCGGTGATTCCGCGAAGAACCGGGTCGGCCCGCATCTGAACGACCTGTTCGGTCGTACGGCCGGAATCATAGAGGATTTCCGGTTTTCCAAGGCAATGATCGCCGCTGGTCAGGATGGGCTGGTCTGGGATGACTCGACAGTTGATGAATTCATCGCAAAGCCGCGTTCGTTCATGAAGGGCTCCAAGATGTCGTTCGTCGGCTTACGGAAAGCGGAAGACCGATCCAACCTTATTGCCTATCTGAAGACCTTCTCCTCCGTTGCGGAACCGGCCGAACAGACAGCGGCGACGGCCGCTGCCGGCGCCGAAGCAGTTCCGTCCGCCCAGGGCCGCGAGCAGACAGAACGTCCGTTGGCCAGGGATGCAGTGATTCCCGACCATGGCATCTTTCACCTGGGCAGAGAGGCATTGCCCGAGGAAGTCGCTGCCTGGGACATCGATATCCGTCCGGACGGGACAGGCCTGCCGGTGGGCCAGGGCAGTGTGGAGGACGGAGAGGGCATCTATGAAGAGCTCTGCGCGACCTGCCACGGCGACTTTGGTGAAGGCCGTGACCGCTGGCCGGTCTTGGCGGGCGGGCACGGGACACTTACTGAAGAGCGTCCGGAAAAAACGATTGGATCGTACTGGCCCTACCTTTCCACAGTCTTTGACTATGTCCGCCGGGCCATGCCATTCGGCGACGCACAGTCGCTTTCCGATGACGAGGTCTATGCAATAACGGCCTATCTGCTATATCTGAACGATGTTGTGACCGACGAGGAATTCGTGCTTTCGCATGGGAATTTCAACGAGACACGTCTGCCCAACGAAACTGGCTTCATCGGCGATGACCGAAGCGGGGAATCTCATGTCGCTTTGAATTCCGAGCCATGCGTCAGCGACTGTCTACCCGGTGAAGCGCAAGTGGTCATGAGAGCCAGAATTCTCGATGTCACACCGGATTCGGAAGCCAGCGACGGGGCCGGTGCAATTGAATGACCGAACTGGCAGTTTGATGCGGCAGGTCGGTCTGGTCGTCCTGGGAATTGGCTGCCTGTCAATGCTGGAATTGCCGATGGCATTTGCGTTCGATGCCGAGAAAGCGCTTTCCAGTTTCAGGAAATGCAAGGCCTGCCACGAGATCGGCCTGGATGCCGAGAGCAAGGTCGGGCCGCATCTGAACGGCCTCGACGGACGCCCCGCCTCGGGACTTGACGACTTCGCCTATTCCAAAGCGTTTTTTGAGGCCGCTCAGGACGGACTCACATGGGACAGGGACAGTCTCGACGAGTTCATCAGGATGCCCAAAGCGTTCATCAAGGGAACCAAGATGAGCTATGCCGGCATGAGGAACCCTGACGAGCGCGACAACCTCATCAGGTGGCTCCTGCATTTTTCGCCGGACGGCGCTGAACTTGCCGATGCCAACGAGAAAACCGAATTACTCGGTGGATCCGCATTGGCCATCGAAGGCGATTCGGCCTATGGTGAATATCTGTCCGGGGAGTGCGTGACCTGCCACCGGGTTTCCGGAGGGGACAGCGGCATTCCCGCGATCACTGGTTGGCCGAAGGAGAACTTCATCCATGCTCTATACGAGTACAAGGAGAGGTTTAGAGACAATCCCGTCATGCAAACAGTGACGGCGCGTCTCGGAGATGAAGAAATGGCGGCGCTTGCCGCCTATTTCGGAACATTGCCTGCGCAGTGATCCGAACAATGGGCAACTACACCTAGAGGAGGACTCAAAATGCCCTTAAACAGAAGACAGATACTGGCCGGGTCTGCATTGGGCGCTGCAACATTGGCAGTGCCTGCGATCAGCCTCGGCCAAGCCAGACCACGTGTCGTGGTCGTTGGTGGCGGCGCGGGCGGAGCGACAGCGGCCCGATACATTGCCAAGGACAGTGGCGGAGAGGTCGATGTGACGCTGATTGAGGCTTCGAAACGCTACTACACCTGCTTCTTCTCCAATCTATATCTCGGCGGATTCCGTGACTACGCCTCCATTGGACACGATTATGACGGACTTGCCGTCAATCACGGCGTCAACGTTGTGCATGACTGGGCATCCTCTGTCGATACATCCGCCCGGCAGGTCATGCTCGCTTCCGGTGCTTCGGTTTCCTACGACCGCCTGGTTCTTTCGCCGGGAATCGACATCAAGTACGACAGTGTGCCGGGCTATTCGGTTGAGGCGCAGGGCCGCCTGCCCCACGCCTGGAAATCAGGAACCCAGGTCAAACAGCTCCGGGCAATGGTCGATGCGATGCCGGAAGGCGGAACCTTTATCATGGTGGCACCGCCGAATCCCTACCGTTGCCCCCCGGGGCCATACGAGCGGATTTCGATGATCGCGCACCTGCTCAGCCAAGGCAATCCCACGGCAAAGATCATCGTGATCGATCCGAAGCCGAAATTCTCCAAGCAGGGACTGTTTCAGGAAGGATGGGAGAACCACTATCCCGGCATGGTTGAATGGATCGGCCCGGACATCCATGGCGGCATCCTCAACGTCAATCCGGAAACGCTTGAGGTCGAAACGGACTTCGACACCTTCAAGGCCGACGCCGGCACCGTCGTTCCCGGCCAGAAGGCCGGAATGATCGCGCAGGCTGCGGGCGTGACCGACGGTGACTGGGCGCCGATCGATCCTGCCAGCATGCGCAGCCGCGCCGACGAGAACATCTTCGTTCTCGGTGATGCGTCTGTGGCATCGGCGATGCCCAAGTCCGCCTTCTCCGCAAACAGCCAGGCAAAAGTCTGCGCCAACGCGGTTCGTGGGGATCTGACGGATTCGCGCGTGTTCCCTGCCCGTTACGCCAATACCTGCTGGAGCCTGATCGCAACTGACGACGGCGTGAAGGTCGGTGCGAACTACACGGCCGGCGAAGACAGCATCGAGGTTGCCGACAGTTTCATCTCGCAGACCGGCGAGGATGCGGCGACGCGGAGAACAACCTATGAAGAATCCGAAGGCTGGTACGCGGGAATCACTGCGGACATGTTCAGCTGAAAGTCACCGGGAGGCGCGGCCCGTGCGGTCGCGCTTCCTCTGTCCGTCTGTTTGGCCGACCGCAGCAGTTTCCCCGGTCTTAAGCGCTGCGATTGGGCGCTCAGCTAGCGATATAGCAGCGAGTTCCCTTCATTGAACACATGCACCTTGGCAGGATCTGCGGACAGCCGTACCGTTTTACTGCGCAGCCCGTCGTGGATCCCCGGAAGTTTGGCGATCACCGGTTCGCGGCCGTCCTTGGGCACGAAATACAGCAATGTGACCTCGCCAAGCGCTTCGAGAATGTTGACCTGGCCTTCGTATAGGAAGTCTTCGCCATCGGTTGCAGCCAGATCTTCAGGGCGCACTCCGACATTGACCTTAAGGCCCATGTCAGAACTGTTTGACGGAACATCCGACACAGCTGTACCCTGCCCCGCCAGTCTGACCGTGGTCCGCTTTCCGGTATCAACGACTTCGCCAGGGAACAGATTCATTGCCGGTGAGCCGATGAACTGTCCGACGAATTCGTTTCGGGGCCGCTCGTAAAGCTCCAGCGGCGTGCCGACCTGCGCGATTCCCTTGTTGGCCAGAACCACAATGCGGGAAGCAAGTGTCATTGCCTCAACCTGGTCATGCGTAACGTAGATCATGGTTGAATTCGGCATGGACTCCTTCAGCTGCGCAATCTCAATTCGGGTTGCGACGCGAAGCGCGGCGTCCAGATTGGACAAGGGTTCATCGAACAGATAGACTTTCGGGTCGCGGACGATTGATCGGCCGATCGCCACCCGCTGGCGCTGGCCACCCGAAAGCGCCTTCGGCAGCCTGTCCAGAAATGGTTCAAGCTGAAGGATTGTCGCGGCTCTGCGAACTGCCTTGTCGATCTCGTCGGCTGTTTTCTTGGCGATGCGCAGCGCGAAGGCCATATTATCGTAGACCGTCATATGCGGGTAAAGTGCGTAGGACTGGAACACCATCGCGATCCCCCGCTGTGCGGGCGGAACGTCGTTGACAGTCACGCCGTCTATCTCAAGCGTACCCGACGTGATCTTTTCCAGCCCCGCGATCATTCGCAGCAGCGTCGACTTTCCGCAGCCGGAAGGACCGACGAACACGATCAACTCACCTGTTTCTATGTCGAGGTTAATATGTTTGAGCACCTCCACCGACGTCCCATAGGTCTTGCCAACTTCTGAAAGTTTCAGTTCTGCCATGCGGATTCCTCCTTCACGTTTCGTCCGCCAGGCCAAACCATGCCTGCCATGGCGCCAGTTTTCTGCCGTCACCAGCCGCAAAGGGTGCGGTGGCGTCCACTGTCCAGCGGCCTTCAGGTAGCGAAATCTCCTGCGGCCTTCCGCTAAGATTGAAAGCGCAGACCATTCTCTGGCCTTCCAGTTCCCGAACCAGCGACAGGCGTTCCTCCGTCGCCTCGTGAACCTTTAGTCTGCCCTTGGCCAGCACCGGATTGCGGGATCGGTAAGACAGCATGGTCCGATAGAAATTCAGGACGCTGGCACAGTCGGTCTGCTGGCTGGCAGCCGCCAGGCCCAGATGTTCTTTCGGTACCGGCAGCCATGGCTTTGCCTCCGAGAACCCGCCAGAACCGCCCTCACGCGACCAAACCATCGGAGTTCGGCTTCCGTCACGGCCTTTGAATCTTGGCCAAAACCGAATTCCATACGGATCCTGAAGATCGTCGAACGCTACGTCGGCCTCGCTCAGCCCAAGCTCCTCGCCCTGATAGAGGCAGACCGTGCCGCGCAGGCACAGCAGGAGCGCCGCATAGATCCGCAGCGCAGGCTCAGGCAGCGCCCAGCGTGTCGCATGGCGCATCACATCATGATTGGAAAACGCCCAGCAGGCCCACCCGTCCACCGAATGCGATTCGAATTCCTCGAGCACTGCGGCGACCCGTGTTCCGCTTGGCACCGGATTTGAAAGAAACTCGAAGGAATAGCACATATGGAGCTTGTCGCCGCCGGAAGTGTATTCGGCCTGGATTTCCGTTCCCCGTTCGCTGTCACCGACTTCACCAAGGGCGGCGGAGCCGGGAAACTCATCCAGCAAATCCCGGAACCGGCGCAGGAAAGCAAGATTCTCCGGCCGGTTCCTGTCATGGACATGCTCCTGCCAGTTATAGGGATTGACCAACGGTGCGATGGAATCGCTTCGCAGTTCCGGCGCAAGTGCCGGATTGTCCCTTAGGTCGGGGTCGTGAAAGTAGAAATTGACGGTGTCGAGCCTGAAGCCGTCAACACCGCGCTCAAGCCAGAAGCGGGCGATGTCCAGCTGTTCCTGCTGCACGGCCGGATTGTGAAAGTTCAGGTCAGGCTGCTCACGCAGGAAATTGTGCAGGTAGTACTGCATGCGCTCGCCGTCCCACTCCCACGCCGAACCGCCGAACACTGAAAGCCAGTTGTTTGGCGGCGTACCGTCCGGTTTTGCGTCCGCCCAGACATACCAGTCGGCATAGGCTCCTTCGCGGGATCCCCGGCTTTTTCTGAACCAAGGATGACGGTCAGACGTATGACTCAGAACCAGATCGATCAGAACCTTGAGCCCCAGATCATGGGCCCGGGAAATCAGAGCATCAAAATCTCCCTGATCTCCGAACAAGGGATCCACGTCGCGGTGATCTGTGATGTCATAGCCGAAATCCAGCATTTCCGAGCGGAAAAACGGAGAGATCCAGATTCCATCGGCTCCAAGATCCACCACGTACGGAAGCCGCTGAACGATACCGGCAAGATCTCCGATGCCGTTACCGTCTGAATCCTGGAAACTCCGTGGATAGATCTGATAGATCACCGCGCCGCGCCACCAGTCCGGATCTACGTGATTCGCAGTCTGGGACTGGATCCTGGGAACGATCAGGTTCATTTGACGGAGCCTGCCAACAGGCCGCGAACCAAGTATTTCTGCATTGCGAAGAACACCGCAAGCGGCACCGCGATCGAGACGAAGGCGGCCGTAGCCAGGATTTCCCAATTGCCGCCCCGCGTCCCCAACAGTTCGACAATGGCGTTTGTCATCACGTTTGTCTCTCCAGTTGCGCCAATGAGAAAGACCCTCGCGACAAGCAGGTCGTTCCAGGTCCACAGGAACTGGAAGATTGCGAAAGAGGCGAGTGCAGGAAAGCTGAGTGGCAGTATGATCCGGACGAAAATCTGGAAATCGGTTGCGCCGTCTACACGCGCGTTCTCGATAATGTCACGTGGCAGGCCAACCATGTAGTTTCGAAGAAGATAGATCGCCAACGGAAGCCCGAATCCAGTGTGTGCGAGCCATACGCCGAGATAGCCTTTACCGATTCCGATCTGCAGATGCAGTTTGAGCAGCGGGATCAGCGCGAGCTGGAGCGGAACGACCAGAAGCGCCACGACGGCCGCAATCAGCAGCGCACGGCCCGGGAAATCCATCCAGGCCAAGGCATATGCCGCAAATGCCGCGATCAGAATCGGAATCACCGTGGCCGGAATCGTGACGGTAAGGGTCGAAAAGAACGCCGAGGCCATGCTGTCCGTGGTTTGCGCCCCTTCAACAGTGCCCGTGGACAGGCCAAAGACAAGAACAAGAAGAACCATGAAGGCAGCGCCACCTGCTCGCGAAGCGATGGATGCGACCCTGTCTCCCTGGCTGCGCAGGAGCGTCCGGAGCACATATCCGAAGATCATTGCCGCAACCAGAAAAGCGATCAGACGTTTGACCACGTCCTTACCCAGAACGATATCGTAGTTGGACAGCGTGAACTCCGGCGGCGAGCTGGCGGTTGTGAACACGCGTGGAAGCCGCTTTCCCTCCTGGGTTTCAGCAGCGGTGAAACGGTAGTCGCCGTTAGCTTGGACCGTTACCGTTCGCTCTTTGCTGAGTTCAGCCGTCTGGCCTGGCGCGAATTCTTCCGGGCGCCGTGAACTGGTGCCCCAGGCCTTGACCTCCGCCTCTCCCTCGAAAAGACTTCCATCAATCACGTAGATGCCGTTCTGCGCTTTTTCCTCTCCGGAAATCCGGATCGCGGGGTTCTGGCGTTCCTGTTCCGACAGAGCCATCCACCAGCCGGTCGTCGCAATCTGGTCAGCGGTCCGGAATGAGCTGACGAACAGCCCTACAGTTGGGAACAGCCACAGCGCGACAAGCAGCGCGACAGAAATGTGGACGGCCCAGGTTAGCGTGGCTTTCGAGCCTGCGATACCATCGTTCATCATCGCATCTCCCTGCGGGCATTGCGCACGTTCCAGACCAGAATCGGGGTGACAAGAAGCATAATGATCATGGCCGACGCGCTTCCAACGCCCCAGTCGTTTGCCCGGAAGAGCTTGTCGAACATGTAATTTGCCAGAACCTGCGTCTCCCACTGCCCGTTGGTCATGGCGAAGACAATGTCGAACACCTTCAGCACAACGAGCGTGATGGTCGTCCAGACCACCACTATGGTCGACTTGATCTGCGGGACTTTGATCTTGAAGAATATCTGAAACGGACCGGCGCCGTCGATGATCGCCGCCTCGACGGTCTCTTCAGGTATTCCACGAAGGGCTGCGCTCAGGATAACCATTGCGAACCCCGTCTGGATCCAGATCAGCACCACCATTAGAAAGAAACTGTTCAGAATCGGAATGGTCAGCCATACCTGTGGCTCGGTTCCGCCAAGCGCGAGGTAAATCGCATTCAGGACACCGATCTGGTCGACCTCGATCGGTCGTATCTCATATACGAGCTTCCAGATCACGCCCGCGCCAACGAAACTGATCGCCATCGGCATGAAGATCAGGGACTTTGCGATGTTGCCCCATGCAATTCTGTCGGTGAGCTGTGCGCCGAGCAAACCAAATGCCGTTGCAGCGGCCGGCACGATGAGCAGCCAGAGAAAGTTGTTTCTGAGCGCCTCCCAGAACTTCGGCTCTTCGAACATCCGTCCGTAGTTCTGCAGTCCGACGAAGGCGCCGCCCGCGTCCCGGTCAATGAGCGAAAGGCGCAGCGTTTCGAATACCGGATATGCCAGATAGAGACCGAGCGCCAGAATGGCGGGTAACAGAAAAAGCCAAGGCCGTACAAGATTTGCCCGGTTCAGGTTGCGCCCGATGTTCGGACCCCGCGCTGGGAAAATAACTTTGTCAAGAACCAGGTTAGAAAAATAGAAATATCCGACGCAACCGCTAACGCCCACTGCGATAGTAAGTACACCCTGAAGCGCTGGATGCATCGCTCTCTCTCCTTCCTTAAATTTCCGTTCAGGTCGGCTTGCCTCCGCACCTTGCCGCGATTGTCGAAAACTGCCTTCCTGAGCCGGGCCACCGGCCAGCCGGTGGCCCGGGCAATCCCGTGCGAAGCGGCTACTTGATCGCGTCCCAGCTGTCCTGAATCGCGCCAGCCACATCTTCCGCCGACGCTCCTCCAGCGTAATCGACCATTCCTGTCCAGAAGCTGCCTGCTCCGACCGCGCCTGGCATCAGGTCGGATCCGTCAAAGCGAAACGTCGTTGCAGCAAGGAGGATGTCGTTCATCTTCCGCAGGGTTGGATCGCCGAAAACGTCAGGATTCACGCCCTTATGCGGGGTCAGAAATCCTTTGCGGGCCATCCATATTTCATGCGAAGCAGGATCCTTCAGGAACTCGATGAGGTCATGCGCGCCCTGGCTGTCGTTCGTAATCGCCCACACCGTGCCGGCGCCAAGTACCGGGTTGCCCAGATCCTTGCCTGCATAGGATGGGAAGTAGAAGAAATCCGCATCCTCTCCAACCACTGTGCCTTCCGGGAAAAAGGCCGGAATGAACGAAGCCTGCCGATGCATGTAGCACTGCGGCGGTGACGAGAACAGACCCTTCGGCGAGTCGCGGAAATCCGTTGAGGCAACGACACCGCTGCCGCCGGCAACGTAATCGTCATTCCGTGCAAACGCGCCGAACTCTTCGATCGCGGCAACCACCTTTTCGTCCGAGAACGAAAGTTCGTTCGTCACCCATGCGTCATAGACTTCCGGTGTCTGCGTGCGCAGCATCAGATCCTCAACCCAATCGGTGGCAGGCCAACCGGTCGCTCCGCCCGAGCCCAGTCCGATGCACCAGGGTGTGTCCCCGTCCGCAACGATCTGGTCCGTAAGCGCCTTGAGTTCCTCCATGGTCTGCGGAACTTCATATCCCGCGTCCTCGAAATTCTCGGGAACGTACCAAACCAGGGACTTCACATCGACCTTGTAGAAGAAGCCGAACAGCTGCTCGGCGTCGTTCTCGTCAGCATAGGTTCCTAGATCCACCCACGACTGTCCCGCAGCGTAGTTTTCCCTCACCCAGTCACCGATGCCGTCGGCGAGAGGCGTCAGGAAACCGCGTGAAGCCATGTCGGACGCCAGCCCAGGCTGCGGGAAAACAGCGATGTTGGGTGCGGATCCCGCTTCCGCGTCAACGAGGATCTGCTGTTCGAAGCTGTCCGAGCCCGCGTAACGAACGTCGTGGCCGGAAGCCTCGGCGAATGCGGCAAGCACCGCTTCGACATTTTCCTGGTCCGGTCCCAGCCACGGACCGAGGATCGTCACCTGTTCCGCCGCGGCCGTTCCCGCGCTCATCACAAGCGCCGCCGCTCCGGCATAGATTGGATGTTTCATTGTGTTTCTCCCAGCTTGGCGCACCCGCGCCACTGAATATGCAGCATCTATTCCAAAGCGATTCGCATCCAAAGCGCTTTGAATGCCTGAGAGTCCGGTATTGTCCGGCATCTGTCAATCCGAAACTTGGTGAATTTCGGATTTTCCGGAATATTGGCATTGCAGGAGGCATTCGGCATTGTGAATCGAGCTTTGACGGCACGGTCTCTTCACGCTATCGTCAAAGCATCCTCAAAGCGCTTTGGCAGTTCAGCAGCATGAACCTAAAGGAACTCTCACAAGTCTTGGGACTCAGCCAGACCACCGTCAGCCGGGCATTGAACGGCTATCCGGAGGTGGCGGACGCAACCCGCCGCAAGGTCCAGAAAGCCGCACTGGCATACAATTACCGTCCCAACGCGCGCGCCAAAGGTCTCGCGACCGGACGTGCCATGGCCGTTGCGCATGTAATTCCGGTGTCCTCAAGCCACGAGATGGTGAATCCGATTTTCTCCGACTTTGTCGCTGGAGCCAGCGAGATCTACCTCCGCCACGGGTATGACATGGTGATTTCGGCAGTTCCCGACGAAGGCGAAGAACGCGCTTACCGCGAACTCGCGGCCAAAGGTTCGGTTGACGGCATCATCGTAAACCGACCGCGGGTTTCCGACCCCCGCATCGACCTGCTTCGCGAAATCGGCCTTCCATTCGTTGTGCATGGCAGATCTTCGGAAGCTACCGCCGAATACAACTGGGTGGACGTCAACAATCGCCGGGCGTTTCAATGCGCAACGGATTTCCTTCTGGATCTAGGGCATCGCCGCATAGCCTTGGTCAACGGTATGGAAGAGATGGATTTCGCAAGCCGCCGCCGCGTTGGCTATGAGAATGCGCTGGCAGCGCGGGGAGTAACGGCGGATCCTGCATTGATCAGGTCAGACGAAATGACGGAGGCACATGGCCATAGCGCTGCCAGTGCCATGCTTGCGGATGCCGAACCACCGACCGGCTTTCTGTCCTCGTCGATCATCACGGCGCTTGGAATCCGCCGCGCAATCGACGAAGCCGGACTCATGATCGGCCGCGACGTATCTGTGGTCACCTTTGATGACGAACTGAGCTATCTTCGCAATGGAGGAAAGGTGCCCACGTTCACCGCAACCAGATCATCGGTGCGTCAGGCAGGCCGCCTCTGTGCCGAACGACTGCTCTCGGTCATTGCCGACCCCGCGCAGCCAGCACGTCACCAAATGCTCCAGGCGGAACTCACCGTCGGAAAATCCACGGGCCCGGCGCCAGTCGCCGCCTGCCGACCATCTTGCCCATGATCTTTGCGGAAGCCAGTGCCAGTCTACCGCGTTCAGTCAATGTCATGAACACGTATGCGATTTTGGGAGACTCCTATATGTCACCACGGAGAGACTGACGGGGTCATGGGTTGGCGGGACGCGGGCTGTTACCGGCAAGAATTCCCGTCGAAAGTATGATGTGACATGCTGGATTGGGAATTCGTCCCCCGTAATCAGTCCGAACTGCACCGCCGGTCCCGTTAAGATCAAGCGCAGAGCGGACGAGATGGCCCGTTGTCAGGAGTTTTCGGTTTTCGGCAACCCGAATTACTCGGCCGATTCCGATGAGTTCCAATTGAACCACAGGGCAATCCGGCTCCCCGATCAGAGCGGCATCCGGAATTCTCCATGACTGGCATATACCATCGCAATCGCCTCTCCCGGCAGCAGCATTCTGTGTTCAAAATCCGCATCCACTCTACATAAAGTGTTGCATGCCTCGGCGAAATCAGGAATCAGTCAACAGCCAATCCGGTACTGAACCTATCTCCAGACGCCGGCCATCTCACTGTTTTGCCCATGGACGCATCTAATGGAGCACCAGATACAAATCCACCACGGCACTTGGATTCCGCAGCCCAGCGGGGAATTCGACAATTCCGGCCGGTTCGTGTTCTGGATCGAAACGCAGCAAACAGGGAAGAAAGACCCAAGACCCGAACTGCACCCCTCTCACCTCTCCGACACCAGCCGGCTTGAAGGTTTTCTTGCATCCGACCTGAAATTCAGCGCCGCGGCCGTCGCCGCCGCGGGGCCTGAGCCAGCCAGGTTCTGCGCGACAATGCCGAGCACCAGTGGAATGCCGCTGCCGAGCCTGGAGATGGCCCGGCTGTCCGGCGAGTACCTGCCGGACGAATTCCAATGGAACGACTGGGAGATCAAGGGGATCGCGGTTCGCAATCCGCTTGCATTCCTTCGCGAGCTGCAAGTCCTTTCAAGCTTCGGCGGAGGCGAGTTCCAAGTCGGCTATGACCTGAAGTTCTGGATCCATTTCGCGCAGCAGCTGCGCGCAATGGTCCGTCAACACCAGTTCCTGCCTGTCATGAAATGCCTTCAGCCCAAGCGAGGCCGTTCGCAGCCGGATTACGTAACTGGATGGGCTCCGGCAGACAGCCTTTACGAACGCTGCCTGCGCGATTTTGCCATCGCGATGCCGGCAGTATGCACGTTGGTAAAGAACGCCAGGAACGGATCCACGAGCGGGAACGCTCCGGTATCGGTCCTGGATCGCACCGATCTGCTGCGGCAGTTTTCGGAACAGCAGGTCGATATGCTGGTATCCAGCACCCCTTTCACCAAGTCATTCCTTAAGCCGCTTAGGAACAGCTGGTTCGGAGGCGCTCTGACTCCGACGCCCGCCAGCCGGATAGCCGCGGGCATAGATCCTCCCAGCCCTGCAGAGCAGGACGTGGCCCATTGGCATGCATGGCAGAAGAAAATCATCGGCCGGACCAGAGGCTCAGGATTCTCGCTGGGACTCCGCCTGAGCCAGGACGACGGCACCGACGACAGCCGCTGGCGCATCGGATTTTTTGTATCCTGCAACGAGGATCCCTCGCTCTTGGTGGATCTGTCGGACTGGTGGGGAATGCCAGAACACAGAAAGTCCGAATGGCAGAATCGGTTCGGCCCACAGTTCGAGCGCAATCTGCTGTTCAGTCTCGGGCAAGCCGCCCGAATCTGTCCACTGCTGTGGCAGGGTATGGAGACGGCGGAACCGACCGGAGTCGATATTGACCTCGAAAAAGCATATGAATTCCTGAAAGATGACGCACTGGTGCTCGAGTCGGCAGGGTACCGAATCGTTCTGCCGAGTTGGTGGACGCCAAAGGGGCGGCGCCGGGCACGGCTGCGCGTCCGTGCGAGCGGAACAGGCGGACAGTCCCAGGAGTCAGGATCAGATTCAGGGCTGCTGACCCTGAGTACGCTGGTCCAGTACAACTACGAACTTTCCATCGACGGCGAAGCCGTGACCGAGGACGAGTGGAGAGCGTTGCTGGAAGCCAAGTCGCCGCTCGTGAAGTACCGCGGCGAATGGATGGAGATCGACCATCGGCAAATGTCCGAGACACTGGAACTATGGCGCAGCAGGGAAGACAGCGACGGCATTGAATTCAGCCAGATGATCAAGGACATGGCTGAAGCGGATCCGAACACGGAAGAGTTCGTCTTCGATGACGTCCTAGGCGGAGTCCTTAAGGGACTGCAGAATCTGGAAAATCTGGAACCAATGGACAATCCTGCCGGATTGCATGGCGATCTGCGGGTTTACCAGAAAAAAGGAGTCGCCTGGCTGGCACGGCAGGAACGGCTTGGCCTGCATCCGTGCCTGGCCGACGACATGGGACTCGGCAAGACCGTGCAGCTGATCGCATTGCTGCTCCATGAAAGGCAGCACGAGGAACCGGCGCAGAAGTCCGGGATTCAGCCCACGCTTCTTGTTGCTCCGACTTCCGTGCTCAGCAACTGGAAAAAGGAAACCGGAAAATTCGCGCCTAGGCTGAAATGCTACATACACCACGGCTCGAACCGGATCCGAGACCCTGCTGAGTTTGCCGAAACCATTTCGGGCTATGACCTGATCGTGACCTCCTTCAATCTGGTCCGCTCCGACAGCGAGACCCTGCAGGCCGCAAACTGGCGACGCATCGTTGTGGATGAAGCGCAGAACATCAAGAATCCGAAATCAGCGCAGGCCAAGGCGATCTTCGCCCTTCCAGCGACCTTCCGCATCGCCATGACGGGCACGCCGATCGAAAACAGGCTGATGGACATGTGGTCCCTGTTCCGGTTCCTCAACCCCGGCTACCTTGGAACGGCAGCGCAGTTCAGGCGCGCTTACGAACTGCCCATCCAGCGGGAGAACGACATGGCCCGCACCCGGCAGCTTCAGCAGCTTGTCCAGCCGTTCATCCTGCGTCGCCTGAAATCCGACAAGTCAATCATCGATGACCTGCCCGACAAAGTCGAACAGAAGGTCTACTGCAACCTTACCAAGGAGCAGGCCTCGCTTTACCAGGCCGTAGTCGAGGATGTTGAGGACAGGATCGAGGACTCCGACGGAATGGCCCGGCGCGGACTGATTCTTTCGACGCTGATGAAACTGAAGCAGGTCTGCAACCATCCGGCGCAGTTCATTCAGGACGGAAGCGCTTTCGACGAGAGACGTTCCCACAAGCTGGCCCGCCTGAACGAAATGATCGAGGAAGCATTGCTGGAATCCGACAGCCTTCTTGTCTTCACACAGTTCACCGAAATCGGAGAGCGGCTGGAGACCCAGTTCCGGGAAAGGCATTCCTGTCCCGTGCATTACCTGCATGGAGGCACCAGCAGAAGACGCCGGGAAAAGATGATCGAGAGTTTTCAGGATCCGGATTCGCCTGCCGGGATTTTCGTGCTGTCGCTTCGGGCCGGCGGCGTCGGAATCACGCTGACGCAGGCAAACCATGTCTTTCATTTCGACCGCTGGTGGAATCCGGCAGTCGAGAATCAGGCCACTGACCGTGCCTACAGGATCGGCCAGCAGAAAACGGTATTCGCCCACAAGATGGTGACGCTCGGGACGCTCGAAGAGCGAATCGACGAAATGATCGAATCCAAGAAAGCTCTTGCCGAGAACATCGTCGGCACGGACGAGAACTGGCTGACGGAAATGGACAACGACTCATTCCGGGAGCTGATCGCATTGAATCGCCAAAGCATCATGGAGGCTTGATCATGGCCAAGATGACCCGTACCTGGTGGGGAGAAATTTTTCTGGATGTCCTTGCAATGAGCATGGACGAGGGCAGGCTCAAGCGGGGACGGGCATATTCCGGTCCCAACCGGCTGCTGGAATTTTCAATCAACAAAGGCGTCGCCAGGGCCACGCTGCGCGGCAACATCAACCCCTATTTCGGGGTCTACAAGGAACCGCGATACAAGGTGACCGTCAAGCTGCGGCAGTTCACGTCGGCTGACTGGCGCAGGATCTCGAAGGCAATATCCGGCAACGCGGCATGCCTGTCCCAGCTGCTCATGAACGAAATGCCCACAGCGATAGAGGATGCATTTTCGGATTCAGGCAAGACCCTTCTGCCACGGTCAAAGGACGAACTCATCAGCACGTGTTCGTGTCCGGACTGGGCGACGCCCTGCAAGCATGTTGCAGGCGTCTACTACAAGATCGCATCGCTGCTTGACCGCGACCCGATGCTCCTGTTCCAGCTCCGTGGCCTGGAATTTTCGGTATTTCGCGAAAAGCTGGCGGATTCGCCTCTGGGGCAGGCGCTCATCGATGAGCAGACCGGTGAAGACGGATCAATCGACCTTCCGACCAACCGCTACACCGAACCTCGAAGAACGCCCGCGGCGGGCATTGACCCCAGGTCTTACTGGATGGGTGAGCATCCGCTGCCTTCGGTTGACGTATCGAGCGGGTCGCCACCTACGCCTGCCGTGCTGGTCAAGAAGGGAGGTGACCATCCGCCATTCTGGCATGTTCACCAGTCTTTCATCGGTGTCATGGAGGAAGTGTGCGACCGCGTCGTCCAGAAAAACCGCCCGTCCCTGTAAGCAGTGTCCGAGACCGCATTTCGCGCCATGTTCCCGGCAAAAGCCATACAGGAGAACTCAGGCAAATATGGTTGGGAATTGCCAACATGATTTGACTCAGGCGGAATACTGTGGCGGAAAGCGGAGCCGGTTCGCCCTGAATTCCGGAACGCGGGGTTTTCAATTGGCGCCGGTAGCGCATAATCCAGTGTCCGTTACATAGGTTACCAACACGGCTGTTCATGTCCAACGTCCATCCTGCCAACGCGTTCTCGCTCGTTGCCGACACCGGAGGCACCAACACCCGGGTGGCGCTGGCCGACGGCAGCCGACTGCTTACCGAGACCGTGCGGCGCTACCAAAACCAGGAGCATAGCAGTCTGGAAGCCGTGCTGCGGAGGTTTCTGGATGAACATGGTGGAGTCGACTGTGCCGGCGCCTGCCTGGCAGTGGCCGGGCCGATCAGCGACGGTTCGGCAGAGTTGACCAACCTCGACTGGCGGATTGACCGAGACACAATCGCACACGCGTCTCAGGCGGAGACCGTGGCTCTGCTGAACGATCTGCAGGCACAGGGCCACTCGCTCGGCCATGTCCCGGCGTCGAACCTGCTCGAAATCATCCCGGCCCAGAGTCTGGAACCAGCAGCAACGCGTCTCGTGATCGGAATTGGCACCGGGTTCAATGTCGCTCCTGTATATTGCACAGGCACTGGCCGGTTGGTCACGCCTTCCGAAGCTGGCCATGCAAGCTTGCCAGCACAGAGCGAAGCGGATCTGAGGCTGTTTCGGTTTCTTGAGGAAACACGCGGCTTTCCTGACGTCGAGGAAGCCCTGTCAGGCCGCGGACTGGAAAGCATCTACACCTGGCTTGGGCAGGAAGACGGAGAGTCACGCATATTGCCAGGAGCCGGCATCATTGCACAGTTCGAGAACGGCTCTGATCCAAGAGCGGCCCAGGCAATGCGGACATTCGCTCGACTGCTTGGCACAATTGCTGGGAACCTAGCGCTTGTACACCTTCCCTTTGGCGGCATCTATCTTACCGGAGGCGTTGCACGGGCATTCGCGCCGCACCTGGCCAATCTCGGATTCGGCGAAGCATTCCGCTCAAAAGGTCGCCTTTCCGGTTTAATGGACAGGTTTGGCGTTACTGCAATCAATGACGATTTCGCGGCGCTTGTTGGCTGCGCAAGCCACCTATCGGAAATCACCTCCAAAATGTAGTTCCTCTTGCCTGCCTCTCGTTCGCCAAAACTCCCGCTGCACTCCCCGGCTGACCTCCGATCGAACCTCAGCCTCGGTTCGGCTACACGCCGCCCCAGATCGCCTCCGCCGTCCGAACCACCAGTTCGAGCTTGCGGCGCTGGTCGTCCTCGCTGATATCATTGCCTTCCTCTGTGGATGCGAAACCACACTGCGGCGCGATGCCCAGCTGGTCAATGTCCGCGAATCTCGATGCTTCCTCGAACTTGGCCTTCAGGCCGTCCAGAGATTCGAGTTCGCCGCGCTTGGTGGTGATGAATCCCGGTAGCACGCGCTTGCGGCCCTTCGGAAGCAGGCGCAGCGGCTCAAGCCCACCTGCCCTTTCAGTGTCGTACTCCATGAAATAGACATCCACACCCGTCTTGTTGAACACGGCATCTGCTGCTGGGTCATACGCCCCTTCCGCCGCGTGTGTGGATCGAAAATTTCCGCGGCAGAGATGCATTCCGATCACCATGTCTGCAGGTCTGTCCCGAATCGCTTCGTTCATCATCCAGGCATACCGGTCGATCAGCCAGTCTGGATCCTGCCCCTGCGCTTCCTTTTCGGCGCGGTGTTTTGGGTCACACAGATAGGCGAAGAATATGTCGTCCATCTGAAGATACCGGCAGCCAGCGTCGTGGAAGGCGTGCACCGCTTTCCTGTAGGTGTCGGCAATGTCGGCGAAAAGGGCGTCCGGGTCTCTGTATTCCGGAGGCGCGATGTCTTCGGGTGCCGTTCGAAAATGACAGCAGGACGGCCCCGGAATGGAAATCTTGGGCACGACATTCGTATGCTGGGCAACGAACCTGAAGTGGTCCAGCATAGGATGGTCCGAGGGAAAATCCAGACGGCCGGAAATGGTGGGGAACACCGGTCGAAGCTTTATTCCCGCGAACTGAACCCCCTCTTCGCGTTCAACCAGGTCGAATCCGTCCAGCATTCCCATAAAGTCATAATGCCAGAACGACCGCCTCGCTTCGCCGTCAGTTACGGCCCGCAGTCCGACCTCTTCCTGCATGCGGATAAGATCGGGAATCGCCGAATCCTCAACTTCGCGAAGTTCATCTTCAGACAGCTTCCCATCCTGGAAATGCATCCTTCGAGCGTCCGCAACGCTTTTCGGACGAAGAAGGCTGCCCACATGATCGGCGCGAAACGGCGGTGATGTCAGTGTCGATTGAATCATGGCCTTCTCCGTTTCGAAGCAGTGTAGCCGATTGAGTTTGTCCAGCAAATGCCAACTGTATCCGCGCGATCAAATTCACTCGAGGGCGGGATGAGCTTCAGAACCGGTCCCATAATTGGGATACTTCGCCGGCATCTGGCCAAGGCGGCGGTGATTTCTCACTGCTAAAGATGCCTAGAGCGCAAATTACAGTCACACAGATCAAGACACCTGCTCTGGAAACCACGGCGGCGGATTTACGCTTGGCACAGGCGGAGAGCCATGCTGCGACCGGATCGCTTCCCTCTCTCGGCGAATGCATCCGCTGCGATGGCCGAACTGGCGCTGAAATCACTTGAGTGGATTCCCGTGGCAACCGGCTCCTCGAACGCACTTTCTGTCGGAAACGCGAACAGGACGGTACGAAGCGAGACAAAAGGAACGGGAGATGCAGCGTGGACGGTTAGAACGGCCAGCGGATCAGGAAGCCCAGAATCACAACCGCGGCGACCCAGAGACCGATCTGCCAGCGCGTGTTGTCCTTGTCGCGCTTCGCCATTTCCGCGTCACGCTTCGCCATTTCCGTCGCCATTTCCGCGTCACGTTTCCCCATTTCCGCATCGCGCCTTGCCATGTCAGCCCTAAGCCGATCAATGGCGCTCTCGGTTTTCGCAAGCGTCGTTTCCATACGCTCCTCCAAGACGGCCATCTGCCGGGCAATCCGGTGAATGTCCGGCTGGTCGCTCATAGCATTACGTTAGCCCAATGAATTAGAGTTGACAACCTGTCACCTGTCCCGTTCGGCAAACTGGCTTTCGAACTGGCCTTTCCACTGGAGTGGAAAGTTCCGGCATCCTTCCCGTCCGGCCCTGGCGCCCCCCGAATGAGGCAGCACCTGTTCCCTCATCGCCGTTTTCGACGGTATGTGCCTGAATCCAGCATTGATTACCGGTGCTGGACGAGCTGCATGGTCAGGGAATTTTCCTCCCCGACAGGCTGTCGGCGCTGGCGGAGAGAATGCCGTCCGTCATCGATGTCCATTTTGGCCAAACCGGCGCGTTCCTGCTGTTCGGATGCCTTGACCATATGAAGTTGGTGCTGGTGAGCGGCCGGGTCAAGGAGGTCTAGGTCTAGGTGATGATGCGATTATGAGGCTGGTCGAGAAGGAACGGTGAACCTAGCCAAGCTCCGGAAGGCCAGCCATCAGCGGCCAGCTGTCCAGTTCACGGGTTTCCCGCTGAATGCCACGGCAGCCGAACCGGGCCAACGGAATGCGCCTGAGTCCCGACGCGGCGCCCGGCTGTCCGACGAAACTGGAGCGTTGCCATAGCGGAGGGTTTATGTTCGGCACGCGAAAACTCGGACGGGCGAAACAGTCCGGCTCCGCTACGGATCTCCGGAACTTGGCGGTCTGGCTTCGATTCGGGCGGATCCGTATTTACATCTGTCATCCCAATGACTGACGAAACTGTAGCATGAACAACACAGACAGATATCCGATGAATGCCGTCAGCCCAGCCAGCGAATCAGGACACCGATAACGACGACAGCCGAAATCCAGAGGCCGACCTGCCAGCGCAGGTTCTCTTTGTCGCGCCGCGCCATGTCGGCCCGGAGCCGGTCAACGGCGCTCTCGGTTCCGCCAAGATGCGTTTCCATACGTTCCTCCATGGCCGCGAGTCCCTGAGTCAAGTCTTCTGTGCTCGCGCTCATGATGGAAATTTATACGCCGTGGCGCGGTCTTTCAACGCCTGCACTGAATGGGGAGCCACTTGGCCCCCTTTTCTTGGTGACCCGTGTTCCGTTGTGCGCAGTCAAATTTGTGCCTATTGCTGATTCGCCTAGCGCGATCCCCCGAATTGGCAAGCGGAAAGGGAAGAGTGCTTCAGGAACATGCGTTAAAGCGATGTTTACATTGATAAACGGGAAATCCGTGGCGGAGAAGGAGGGATTCGAACCCCCGGAGGGCGTTAACCCTCAACGGTTTTCAAGACCGCCGCATTCGACCACTCTGCCACTTCTCCGGTCGTTCAGCCAATAGCCATTAGCTACATCCACCTGCGAAATCAAGACTGTCAGGGCGGTAAATCGCCAGACTGACCGGATCGAAGAGGATCGATGACCGCTTCATGAACGGCAGCGCAAAATCGCGCAAGTCGGGTTTATCGGTCGCCAGAAGTGTGGCAGAGTGTGTGGAACACAAACTGATACGGCACGGCCCATGCGTTTCGCGTTCACTCTCGTCACACTGGCGATGCTCACAGTGACTGCCTTTCCTGCTCTCGCCTTCGAGACGAATGCTAGGGCAGCTTACGTCATTGACCTGAACACTGGCATGGTCTTGATGGACAAACAGTCGGACGTGCCGTTACCTCCCGCGTCGATGTCCAAGTTGATGACTCTCAACATGCTCTTTGAAGCGCTGAGGGACGGACGCGTGGCGCTGGACGACCGTTTCGGTGTTTCCGCACGGGCCAGCAGTCTCGGCGGCTCGACCATGTTTCTCAACGAACGTGACCGGCCAACGGTTGAGGAACTGATCAAGGGAATCGTCGTGCTGTCGGGTAACGACGCCTGCGTGGTTGTGGCCGAAGGACTTTCAGGCACCGAAGAGGAATTCGCCCGCCATATGAACCTCCGCGCCGCCGCGCTGGGAATGACCAGCGCGACCTTTGTCAATTCCAGTGGCTGGCCCCACCCCGAACATCGGATTTCGCTTCGGGATCTGGCCTTTCTTGCAACCCGGATCATTACTGAATTTCCGGAGTATTACGGCTACTTCGCAATGCGGGAGTTCGAATGGGACGGCCGGGCCCCGCAGAACCGGTTCAACCGCAATCCGCTCCTGAAACTTGACATCGGTGCGGACGGTCTGAAAACCGGCCACACAGAGGAAGCTGGCTACGGCCTCGTCGGATCCGCCAGGCAGGGAGACCGGCGAATTGTGTTCGTGCTCGCGGGGCTCAGCAGCCAGCGGGAACGCGCCGAGGTTTCCGAAAAGATCGTGAACTGGGCATTTCGCCAGTTCGTCGAGAAACCAGTCGCGAAAAGCGGCGAGTCGCTGGTCGAACTGCCAGTCTGGCGCGGAAAACAGTCTGAAGTGGGTCTCGTGGCGCCGGATGACATCTCCGTTCTGCTTCCGGCTGTTGGACTCGGCGAGGTCTCAACCTCACTGAGCTACCGAACTCCGGTGGAAGCGCCTATCCAAAAGGGACAGAAACTTGGGGAGTTGATAGTCAGCATCGAGGGCATCCCGGAAAACAGGATTCCATTGGTCGCCAGCAAGGACGTGGCAATGGGAGGAATCATTTCCCGTGTCCTTGCGGCTGCGAATGTGCTTTTCGACGCCGCTTGGACCGTTGCGCTGGAAGCTCTCTAAGCACTCTTTGGCAAGCAGCGATAGCATCGATGCCACGCCTCACAATATCCGTCCAGGGATCCGTCACTGGCCCGAAGGATTTGCCGGAGTCCGACGCGCGCTACCTCGGAAGTTCCCTTTCAGATACGTCTGCCGCAAACGTTGCGGGCGACCGAAACAGCGCCGAATGGCATAGCCGGATGACCGGAGGGCAGCTTGGGCCGTTTCATCACGCTTGAAGGAATTGACGGCGCGGGGAAGTCGACCCAGGCAAAGTTGCTGGCAGAGGCGCTTCGCGCCGAGGGACGCGACGTTGTACTGACCCGTGAGCCCGGCGGCTCAGTAGGTGCGCAGGAGATCCGTCGTCTGGTATTGGAAGGCAATCCTGATCGATGGTCCGCAGAGACCGAAATCCTGCTGTTCACCGCAGCGCGGCGCGACCATCTCGAGCGGTTGGTCGAGCCAGCTCTGAGAGCGGGAAAAGTCGTGGTCTGTGACCGATTCGCGGACAGCACCCGTGCCTATCAGGGACTGTCGCGCGGCGACCTGTGCGACAAGGTCGATGCTCTCCACAAACTGATGATCGGGCGCGAGCCTGACCTGACCTTGCTGATCGATATGGATCCCGCTACCGCCTGGGGACGTGCAATGGGCCGCAGGGGCAGCGAGGAACGGTTTGAGGAATTCGGGCTTGAGTTTCAGGAACGCCTGCGCCAGGGATTTCTGGAACTCGCGAAGAGGTTCAGTGACAGGTTCCGGATTGTTGACGGAAACCGTCGATCAGAAGCAGTGGCGGCTGATGCGCTGGCACATGCGCGCGGAGCGCTGGCATGACCGAACAGCCTCCTGAAGCCGACCGGGCTCCCGGAGCACCGCACCCTCGTGAAACACCTGTTCTGATCGGACAGGAAGAAGCGGAAAGGGAATTTGTCGAAGCCTGCGGCGCCGGACGGCTGCATCACGCATGGCTGATTTCCGGGCCGAGCGGAATCGGCAAGGCGACCCTAGCCTGGCGCATCGCCCGCTTCCTGCTTACCGTGCCGCCTGCGGGCACCGGACTCTTCGGTGCGGACAGCGGTCCAGCGACCCTCGATTCAGACTGGAACAACCCGACCGTACGCCGCCTGCTTGCACTCAGTGAGCCGCGCCTGTTTCTCCTGCGCCGTCCATGGGACGAGAAGACCCAACGTCTCAGGCGGGAAATTACCGTTGACGAAGTGCGGAGACTTAGATCGTTTTTCGGGCTGTCGGCCGCCGATGGCGGGCGGCGGGTGGTCATCGTCGACACCGCCGACGAGATGAACATGAACGCAGCCAATGCACTGCTGAAACTGCTGGAGGAGCCTCCAGCTGACACAGTGATGCTTCTGGTCACCAACCAACCGTCGCGCCTCCTGCCCACAATACGCAGTCGATGCCGGAATCTGCGCTGCCGTGCCCTCGACCCCGACGAGATCAACGCTGTTCTGAAGCAGGCAGGCGTGGAGGGCGATGTGAACGCATCCGGCCTCGCCGCTCTTTCAGGCGGCTCCGCCGGGAACGCTCTAAGGCTGATTACGCTGGACGGGCTTGATCTCTACAGTGAGTTCGTCGGAATATTCTCAGGCGGGTTTGATCGGTCCCGAGCACTTGCTCTGGCTGACAGCGTCGCCGGCGCCGCGAACGCGGAGCGGTTTGAACTGGCAATCGAGATGTTGGACGTTTTTCTGGCGAGACTGGCCAAGGCTGGCATAAGTGCGCCAACAGGCGCCGAAGCCGTGCAGGGAGAGTCCGAACTCTTCGCGCGTCACAGCCCCGATACGCGCGCCAGCCGTCGATGGGCCGCCATTCATCAGGAACTCGGCGCAAGGGCGCGGCACGGGCAGTCCGTCAATCTTGACCCTGCCACGCTGTTGTTGGATATCCTGCTGAAAATCCATGAGGCGGCGACGCAGCCAGCTGCCTGAACAGGTGCCAGCCGCATGCCGCAGTTACCCCAGATAACCGACAGCCATTGCCATCTCGACTTTCCGAAATTCCAGACGGATCGAGAAGACGTGATCGCGCGGGCTTTCCGCGCGGGAGTCACGAGGATCGTAACCATATGCACCAAACTCCGCACTGAACCGCAGGTGCGCGGGATAGCCGAGACATACGGCTCCGTATACTATGCCGCTGGCACCCACCCGATGCATGCTGCGGACGAGCCGCTGGCGGGCGTCGCGGAATTGACCGAACTGGCTACCCACCCCAAATTCATTGGCATCGGCGAAACCGGACTCGACTACCATTACACAACCGAATCGAAAGAAATCCAGCAGGAGAGCCTGCGCATTCACATTGAAGCCGCCCGGCGCACCGAACTGCCGCTCATCATTCACGCCCGCGACGCGGACAGCGACATGGCCCGGATTCTTTCGCAGGAGCATCGCACGGGCGCGTTCCCGTGTGTGATGCATTGCTTCAGTTCGGGCCGCGAGCTGGCGGAAACGGCTCTGGCTCTTGGATTCTACCTGTCAATGTCCGGCATTGCCGCATTTCCGAAGTCGACGGAACTGCGGGAGATATTCGCTGCAGCTCCAGTTGAAAGGATCCTGGTCGAGACAGACGCGCCATATCTCGCGCCACCACCACATCGCGGTCGACGCAATGAACCTGCATTCGTGTCCGACACAGCACGAGCCTGCGCCGGACTGTTCGGTCTGGATTACCCTGACTTCGCCGCGCAGACCGAAGCAAACTTTGACCGGCTGTTCACCAAAGCGGCCTTTCGAGAAGCGTCGGACTGATGGCGGAGCTGAAGTTCACCATCTTGGGATGCGGTTCTTCCGGGGGAGTCCCGCGGATTGGAAACAAATGGGGCGCATGCGATCCGAACAATCCGCGAAATTTCCGCCGTAGATGCTCGCTGCTGATTGAACGCAAGTCCAAAGAAGGGTTCACCCGGATTCTGATCGACACGTCACCTGATCTTCGTGCGCAGCTCCTGGACGCCGGTATCGGCACTCTCGACGCTGTTGTCTACACCCACTCCCACGCAGACCACATGCATGGCATAGATGATCTTCGAATGGTCGTATTCAACATGGAGCGCCGTTTGCCGGTCTGGGCGGATGAAGCCACCCAGAGCGAGCTTCTTTCCCGTTTCCGTTACGCATTCGTGCAGCCAAAGGGATCTCAGTACCGTCCAATTCTCGAAATGAACTCCATCGATGGCGCCTTTACAGTCACTGGCGCCGGTGGCGGAATTGACCTCAAACCCTTCAAAGTAGAGCACGGTTCCATTCACTCACTGGGCTTCCGGATTGCGGATTTTGCCTATCTTCCGGACGTTTCTGAGATGACCGACGAAGCCTGGAGGGCTGTCACCGATCTGAATTGCTGGGTGGTGGATGCGCTGCGCCCCAAGCCTCACCCGACCCATGCCCATCTTGAACAGTCGCTTGAGTGGATTGAACGCGCGGCTCCGCTCCGCGCCGTGTTGACCAACATGCATATCGACATGGATTTCGCGACGGTTGAGGCAAACACTCCAGACAATGTCACACCTGCGTTTGACGGAATGACCATCCGATATGATGTCTAGATTCGGGTTCTACCTGCCGCCAGGAATTGCCGCCGCAACCCAGCGATCGTGCGGGCAGCACGCAATGAACTGATGCAGGATCTGCTCGACGTAGTCCTTCCGGTATTCCTGGTGATGGGCTTTGGCTATGCTGCGGTCTGGAAAGGTTTCCTGAGCGACAGCGCCGTCGATGCGCTCATGCGCTTCGTCCAGAACTTTGCGATTCCCTGCCTCCTGTTCGGGGCAATCGCCTCCATCGAAATTGGCGAGACCTTCGATCCCGCGCTTCTGGGCAGTTTTTTCACCGGCGCTACCATCGGATTCGCCGCAGGTCTCTTTGGCGCGAGGCTTCTGTTCGGTCGGCCCTGGGAAGACTCGGTCGTGATTGGTTTCTGCGCGCTTTTTTCGAACTCGGTGCTGTTGGGGCTTCCGATAACCGAGCGTGCTTACGGTACCGATGCGCTTGGCCCAAATTACGCCATAGTCGCGCTTCACGCTCCATTTTGCTATATCCTCGGCTTCACAGTAATGGAAATCGTACGTTCGCGTGATGCCGGGTTCCGAAGCGCAGCGCGTTCGGTCTTTGCCTCCACGACCCAGAACGCGCTCATGATCGGCATCGGTCTCGGTTTTCTCGCCAATCTTACCGATCTGCATCTTCCGTCAGCGCTCGGCGATGCAATTGACCTAATGGCATCCGCTGCTCTTCCTGCGGCGCTGTTTGGACTTGGAGGCGTGCTCCACCGCTACCGGCCGGAAGGAGACATGGCAACAATTGCCTATGTCTGTGCCGTTTCGCTGACCCTGCATCCCGCGATGGTCTGGCTTCTTGGGTCAGCAACCGGATTGACGGAAGGACAGTTCCGCTCCGCCGTTTTGACGGCAGCTATGGGCCCGGGAGTGAATGCCTACATCTTCGCGAACATGTTCGGCGTTGCGAAGCGCGTGGCAGCATCCTCTGTCTTGCTTGCGACTGCCTTCAGCATCGGTTCAATCTGGTTTTGGCTTAGCCTGCTGCCGTGAGCGAAACAGCGGCTTTGCCAAAGACATCAGGTATCCTGTGCTACGCAAGGATGAGTCTCCACACAATTCTCCAGATTCCGAGCTGTACGATGTGCCCAGCAAACCGCAGGAATTGACATTGCAAGGCAAATGCATTACCCGCTGACCGCAATAAGCAGCCAACACATTCAGGAGTCTGCCATGACCGCACTTATAGAGGAATTTTCCAAACTCACAGATCGTTTTCAAACGACGGTGCCAAGCGGAGTGCGCAAGCAACTAAAGCTCGGCAAAGGCGACAGGATTCGATATTGTACCGAAGCTACCGGTCGAATCTATATTGAGTCAATTCGAGTCCGGGAGGATGATCCTGCGCTAATCGCGTTCCTTGACTTTATTGAAACTGATGTCAAAGCGCATCCCGAACGCCTTCAAGCACTTAATTAGCGGCTTGCATGACAGGTTAAAAGCGTTGGTTGGAGATGCTGAAGTTAACCTTGATGAACTACTGTCGTCCGATGACGAATGACTATGGTTGCCGTACCGCCACAAGCGCCACTTGTCGTGAACGGGTGGTCGATCTACGCGCATCCGATTTTTCTTGATCAGCTCGACGACCTGATCAAGGAGGTCGAAGCGCGCAAGGCAAGCGCTCCCGCGAACTGGCAGAAGAAAATCTGCGCAAAACGGCTCGCTGCAATTCTCAAGCTGATGACGGAAGCAATCGCGACCGATCCGGGAGCGCCGCAGTTTCGACAAGGCAACACGCTCGGCGACAATCGGAAGCACTGGTTCCGCGCCAAATTTTTCCAGCAATACCGCCTGTTCTTCCGATTCAACCGCACGGCCAAGGTCATCGTACTTGCCTGGGTGAATGATGAAGGAAGTCAGCGGAGCAGCAACAGCAGGACCGACGCCTACGCGACCTTCAGGGAGATGCTGGATGGCGGCAACCCGCCCGATAGTTTCGAGACCCTTGAGAAAGAAGCAATGGCAGCGAAGGCACGCTTTGAAAGCGACCTTGCGGCAGCAGCGGTTCGATCAGGTTGAAAGCGTGATCCGTTGCTGCGGCGAGAACCGTCTTTGAAGGCACCCCCTATTGTTGGCCAGCCGGCTCCGCAGGCATAACCGCTGCCCCGTCGAATGACGGAGCGAAAGGAACGGCCCTCTCGAAATCACTCCCGGTGGAACTTATCGATGCCGAATTCCGAGAGCGTTTTTGCCTGATCAGACGACAGGACAGCAGCAGTCCAGTTCAACGAATGGCAGCGTGACCGAAAGCAATGCCTGCGGTTTCCGGAAAATTTGGTGCACGGTCCAATATGCTTTGGAGGAGTGCCACCAACCACCTATCCCGGTTGACTTGGGATACTTCGAATCCGTCAGGCGCCCTCGACCACGATTACCGTGCTTTCTGCACAACGGCGGCGGATCTCGGCTACTTCCTGATACTCCGCGTCGCTGTAGGCAGAAAGCGCCGCTTCGTAACTCGGAAACTCGATCACCACATGCCTGTCGCCACTGTTTCCCTCAACAACACTGTGTCTTCCCCCTCGAACCAGGAACCTAGCTCCCAGCCGCTCGAGAATCGGCGTGTCCCTGCGTACGTATTCAG